>JANOJR010000544.1:0-4403 GCA_031418855.1 Rubrivivax sp. | reverse complement strand
CGCGCCAGCGCCATCTCGGCCAGGTGCCGGCCTAGGAACTTGGTGCCACCGAGGATGAGCAGTTTCATGAGTTCACTTTAGCGCTGGGCCGCTGGCTTGTTGAGCATGGTCTGTGGAACGCTTGACAGACTTCGACACTTCAACGATAGTGGAACCATGGAAGAGATTGATGTCCTTGCAAGCCTCGGCGCGTTGGCGCAAAGCCACCGCCTGCGCCTGTTCCGCGCGCTGGTGGTGGCCGGGCCCACGGGGCTGACGGCCGGCGCGCTGGCCGAACAGCTGGCCGTGGCACCCACGACGCTGTCCTTTCACCTGAAGGAGCTGAGTCACGCCCAGCTCGTGACGCAAGAGCGCGACGGCCGCTTTCTCATCTACCGCGCGCGCTTCGAGCGCATGAGCGCGCTGCTCGAGTACCTGACCGCGCACTGCTGCCAGGGGCAGCCCTGTGCACCCCGCCCACGCGCGGGCAGCAAGAGCCACAAGCTTTGTTGACACCCCGCGCAAACATCCACCGCAACCCACCAAAAAGGACCGCGATGAAACGCTTCCACCTCCACGTGCACGTGAACGACCTGGCGCAAAGCGTCGGCTTCTACAAGCAACTCTTCGCCGCCGAGCCCACGCGTCATGAGAGCGACTACGCCAAGTGGATGCTCGACGACCCGCCGGTGAATTTCGCCATCTCCACTCGCGGCCACGCCACCGGTGTGGACCATGTCGGCATCCAGACCGACAACGCCGACGATTTGGCCGAACTCAAAGCACGCGCGAAGGCCGCCGACATCAGCCTGCGCGACGAAGGCCAGACCAGCTGCTGCTACGCACGCAGTGAAAAGTACTGGGTCACCGACCCGCAAGGCCTGGCCTGGGAACACTTCCACACGTTGGGTGATATCCCCGTCTTTCACGACGAATCAGCCGCTGCGGCAACTGATGGCAAGACCGCTGCCAAGGCGCCCGGCGTGGCCGTCAAGCCCGCTGCCGCGTGCTGCTGAGGCAAAGTGCACCATGAAGAACGTGCTCTTCGTATGCACCGGCAATTCGGCGCGCTCGGTCATGGCCGAAGGCCTGCTCAACCATCTGGGCGCGGGCCGATTCCGTGCCTTTTCCGCAGGTAGCCAGCCCACCGGGCGCGTCAACCCGTTTGCGTTGTCGACCTTGGCCAGCCTTGGCATCACGACCGAGGGCTACCGCAGCAAGAGCTGGGACGAATTCGGGGCACCCGATGGCCCGCCGCTTTCCTTCGTCTTCACCGTGTGTGATAACGCCGCAGGTGAGGTGTGCCCGTTCTGGCCCGGGCAGCCCGTCAGCGCCCATTGGGGCGCGCCCGACCCGGCCGCGGTGGTGGGCAGCGACGACGACAAGGCACGCGCGTTCATGGCCGTGGCGCTCACGCTCAAGCGCCGCATCGAGCTCATGCTGGCGTTGCCCGCAGCCAGCCTCGACGCCATCGGCATCGCGCGTGAGCTGCGGGACATCGGCACGCAGTGAAGGCGCATCGGCAGCCATTGATTGCCGAGTTCCTCGGCACCGCGCTCTTGCTCGCAGTAGTCATCGGCTCGGGCGTGATGGCCGAGCGCCTGGCCGGCGGCAACATGGCCGTGGCGCTGCTGGCCAACACGCTGGCCACGGTGGGCGGGCTCTATGTGCTGATCGAAGTCCTGGGCCCCGTCAGCGGTGCGCACTTCAACCCCGCGGTGAGCCTGGTGATGGCCACGCGCGGCGCGCTGCCCTGGGGTTCGCTAACGCCCTACGTGCTGGCACAGCTCTTTGGTGCCGCCTGTGGTGCCTGGCTGGTGCACGCGATGTTTGACATGAACATCGTGCAGTTCTCCAGCAAGCTGCGCGGCGGCGCGGGCCAGTGGCTGGCCGAAGGGGTGGCCACGGCCGGCCTTCTACTCGTCATCCTGCGCGCCCCAGCCGCGCGTGTGGCGGCCTTGGTGGCGGCCTACATCGGCGCGGCCTACTGGTTCACCGCCTCCACGTCCTTCGCCAACCCCGCCGCTGCCTTCGGGCGCATGTTCAGCGACAGCTTCGCAGGCATCGCGCCGGCCAGCGTACCGGGCTTTGTGCTGGCGCAGTTGCTCGGCGCGGCGGTGGGCGCCGGTCTTCACCGCGCGCTGGGGGACTCGTCCAGGGTTTGAGCCTGCTGCGCCAGCTCGCGCAGGCAATTCAGGCACAGGCAGCCAGTCCACGTCTGGCGCAGCTGTGCTTGTACTTCGGGTGTTAGCGTGAGGGTGGTACAGACGCAAGGCCCGGGGCTATTGATGCCGCACATGAAGCCACCGCCGCAGCGTGGGCAGCACGCCGGCACCAAAGCAGACGTCAGGGCAGGCGAGTCAGGCACGACGAAAAATCACGGCGTCCTGGCCTTCCTCGGCCTGGTCACCCCACAGGCCGGACCACGCACCCTTGATGTACGGGCGGTCGGTGGTGAGGCCGGCCTCGCGCATCATCTCGCGCATGGCCGCGTCGGTGTAGGCCACCGCGCCGCGCGGGTAGGTGGGGTCGTTGCTGTAGACGCCGTCGCCGTGGGGCAAGGCGAAAGTCGCCTTCCACGCTGTGCTTCCCAGTGACTCGGCCGCGAGCAATGCTTCACTTGAGTAGAGAAAGAAGGACGCGTGCACCAGCCCGTCGGGTTTGAGCACACGCGCGAACTCCTTCATGTAGTGCAGTACCTCGTCGCGCAGCAAGTGTGTGAACACCGATTCGAGGCCGATGCGGTCCACGCTGGCGTCGGCCAGCGGCAAGCGAAAGTCACTCGTCTTGAGCCGGCCATGCGGGTTGTAGAGCTCGTTGTGTGCGTCGATGTGGTGGAAGCTGAAGTTCGGGTGCCTGGGCGTGATGTGCCGCTGGCACCAGGCGATGGAGTCGCGCGTGACGTCCAGGCCGACGTATTGCCCCGTTGGCGATAGCCGCTCGATGAGCTGGAAGGCGTCGCGACCGATGCCGCAGCCGATGTCGACGAAACACATGTCGGCGTGCAAGCCGATGCTGCGCTCGAAGTTCCGAATGTGCGCCGCGCCGATCCAGTCCAGTGTCTCCGGGCCGGCGCCGGTGAGCGTGATCAGGTGCACCGGAATTCGAAAGCCTTTGAAGTCGAAGTAGTGCATCTGCGCGGGCACGCGGATAGCGTGACCCGGCGCTAGTTCGATACAGCGGTCACCCCAGGTCGTGGGCAACGTGGGTTCAAGCGCAGCGGGTTCGATGTGCAGACTGTCGCCGTCGGCAAAGTCGAACTGCTCGAAGTCCGCAGGCGCGATGTGCCGAGGCTGCGCGCCAGTGCGCTCAATGCGTAGCCGCAGGGCAGGCTTGGTTCCGAACATGTGTCTCCTTTGAAGCCTCGATAGCGGAACTCTAGAGTGGCCGGATCAGGCTGCGAACAAGCCCTGATGCCGCTCGCGCAATTCCTTCTTCTGCACCTTGCCCATGGCATTGCGCGGCAGCTCGGCCACCACGTAGACCTGCTTGGGCACCTTGAAGTTGGCGATGCGGCCTTTGAGTGCGGCGATGATCTGCGCGGCGTCGAGCGTGGCGCCCTTCTTGGGCACCACCACCGCCACCACCGCTTCGCCGAAGTCGGGGTGCGGCACGCCGACCACGGCGCTTTCATCCACGCCGGGCAGCTCGTTGATCACGCCTTCAATTTCCGCCGGGTAGACGTTGTAGCCGCCGCTGATGATGAGGTCTTTGCTGCGGCCGACGATGCTCACAAAACCGTCTTCGTCGACACGGCCGACGTCACCGGTTTTGAACCAGAGATCGGTGGTGAATTCGTCAGCCGTTTTCTCGGGCATGCGCCAGTAGCCTTTGAAGACATTCGGGCCTTTGACTTCGATGCCGCCGATCTCACCACTGCGCAGTGGCGCGCCTTTGTCGTCGCGCACGCGCAGGCCCACGCCGGGCAGGGGCAGGCCCACGGTGCCGCCACGGCGCGCACTTTCGGGTCTGTACGGGTTGGACGTTAGCATCGCGGTTTCGCTCATGCCGTAACGCTCAAGAATGGTGTGGCCGGTGCGTTCACGCCAGGCCTCGAAGGTCTCGATCAAGAGCGGCGCCGAGCCGGCGACGAAGAGCCGCATGTTGGCGCAGGCCGCGCGCGTGAGCAGGGCTTCAGCGAGCAGGCGCACGTAGAGCGTGGGCACGCCCATGAAGACCGTCGCCTCGGGCAGCCGCGCCAGCACCGCGCGTGGGTCAAAGCGTGCGAACCAGAGCATCTTGCTGCCGTTGATCAGCGCGCCGTGGCTGGCGACGAAGAGGCCGTGCACGTGGAAGATGGGCAGCGCGTGAATGAGCACGTCGCCGCCGTCTTTCTCGGCGCGCCAGCCCCAGGCCTCTTTTAAGACCAGCGCGTTCGAGAGCAGGTTGCCATGCGTGAGCATCGCGCCCTTGCTGCGCCCGGT
>JANOJR010000543.1:0-3033 GCA_031418855.1 Rubrivivax sp. | reverse complement strand
CGCACAACGCCTGGGCCAGCGACCTGAAAGACGCCAGCGGCGCCGCGGTCGGGGTCGAATTCGCGACCACGTCGGTCACCTCGGCCGGGCTCGAGCTCGAATACCCGCGCATCACACGCCAGTTCCTGGCCGACGCCTTCGTCAAGATGGTGCCCGAGCTGCGCTACGCGGAAACCAGCGACCGTGGCTATCTGATCGTCACGCTGACCCCGGCGCAGGCGCGCGCCGACTGGGTCTTCGTCGGCTCGGTGTTTGACAACGAGCTGAAGTCAAGCGTCGGGCGCACCTTGGCCACGCTACCCGGCGCGGCCAACCGCAGGATCAAAGAGGTTTGAGCATGGCCGGTGAACGGGTAGCGCATGCGGATGCGACGGTACGACGGTGGCTCAACGCCGCCGTGCGGGCGTGCGAAGTGCTAACTTGCGAAGTACACGGACATCCAAGCGTGTGCGCGGCTACCAAGGCGTCGCTCGATAGTCTTTCAGGAACTGTCCCCATACGTGCTCACCGGTATTGAAGCCATGGATGATGGGGTCGAGGGTACGGGCCGCGCCATCGACGATGTCCAGGGGCGGGTGAAAGCGCTGCTCGGCAGTCTTGCGCGCAGCGATGTCGACGGGGTCTTCGTCCGTGACCCAGCCTGTGTCGACGCTGTTCATGTGAATGCCATCGCCGTGGTAGTCCGCTGCGGCCGTGCGCGTCATCATGTTGAGCGCCGCCTTGGCCATGTTGGTGTGGGGGTGGCGCGTCGTCTTGAAGCTGCGATAGAACTGACCCTCCACGGCCGAGACGTTGACGATGTGCTTGTCCAGACCCGGAGTGCGCAGCATGAGCGGCTTGAGCCGCGCATTGATGAGAAACGGGGCGATGGCGTTGACGAGTTGCACTTCGAGCAACTCCACGGACGACACTTCATCCATGCGCATGCGCCAGGAGTTGCGTCCGCGCAGGTCGACTTGCTGCAAGTCTTGGTCGAGCCGGCCTTCGGGAAACAAATGCTGTTGTGCCAAGAGCTCTTCAGGCAGCAGCGGTAGTTGTGAAAGCTCCGCCGCACGCGTGAGTGCGGGCAGTTCGGCGTTGTGCGTTGTGGGCGATGCGGCGCCGTGCGACTGATGGGCTTCGGGCAGGATGTTCGCACCGCGCAAGCCCGCGTACGTGCCGAGCAAATGGCGAACCGCGGCGGGTGCATCGCGTAGCGCAGCTGTTTCGCCAGCCATCATGTGAGCGTAAAACGCAGGCGGACGGCGCACGGTTTGGCAGGCGTTGTTGACAATAAAGTCGAGGCGACTGCGCGTGCTTAGCAGTTCGTGGCAGAAGGCTTCCACGCTGGGCGTGTGGCGCAAATCCAGACCGAAAATTTCGAGGCGATCCCCCCACTCACTGAAATCCGCCTCTGCGGCGTAGCGCGCTGCTGAATCACGTGGAAAACGCGTCGTGACGATCAGATGCGCGCCCGCACGCAGCAGCTTCAGACCGGCTTGGTAACCGATCTTGACGCGTCCGCCGGTGAGTAGGGCCACGCGCCCACGCAAGTCGGCCATTTCGGTGCGTTTGCTGTAGTTGAGCGGTGCGCATGCGGGGCAGAGTTGGTCGTAGAAATGGTGGACGAGTTGGTACTTCTGTTTGCAGACGTAGCAATGCCGCAGCTCGCCGGCGTCTCGATCGGCCGGGCGGGAGCTGTCTTCCAGTGCGGTGATGTCTTGCGCCGAGAAGCCAGGCGGCAGAAAAAACGAGGGTGCCGTGAAGACCGGTTTACGCCGCAGCGCGCGAATGCCGGTTTCATGCAGCACGGCTTCGCTTTCGCGTGTTTTCGCGGCACTGCGTTCGCGTACTGCGGCCCTGCGCAGCTCTCGACGCGCGACGTGGTCTGGGTTGTGTACGCGCGCGACGGCCTGGTGCAGGCGCTCGCGGTCGGCAGACGGAAGCGCGGCGATGATGTTGGCATCCCGGGCGATTTGTTCCAGCAGCTGTGTCGCGGCGCGCAGCCGCTCCAGCAAGATGTCGTAGGACGGCGGCGGCGGCGGTGCTGGTGGTGTGAGGGTAGCTTCATCGGTCATCTGGGTATTGTCCCCATAGCCGCTGAGCGCAATCGCGCATCAGTGCCTCGACTCCAGTGCCTCGACTCCATTGCGCGCTTGGGGGTCGCAAGTGCAGACCCATCACCGTGCCCGGTGGCCAGTCTTGCTGTCACTGAGCAACGCCACCAGCTGCTCCAGGCTTTCCAGGTTGTGCGCCGGCAGCAAATGGTCGACATGCGCCAGCATCGCGCGGATGCCCCCGGCCAGCGGCTGGAAGCCGTCAAAGCGCAGCAGCGGGTTGAGCCAGATCAGCTGCTTGCAGCTCTTGTGCAGCCGCTCCATCTCGAAGGCCAGCGCTTGCGTGTCGCCATGCTCCAGGCCGTCGCTGATCAAGAGCACGGTCGCGTTGCCAGTGAGCACGCGGCGTGCCCAGCGTTGGTTGAATTCATGCAGGCATTGCGTGATGCGCGTGCCGCCGCTCCAGTCGTCGACCGCGCGCACGACCTGGCTCACGGCGAGGTCGGGGTCTTTGCTGCGTAGCAATCGCGTCGTGCGCGTCAGGCGCGTGCCGAAGACGAAGCTTTCCACGCGCGCGTCGGCGTGGCCGAGCAAGTGCGCAAAGTGCAAAAGCATGCGCGAGTACTGGCTCATCGAGCCGGAGATGTCGGCCAGCAGCACCAGCGGCGGTGGGCGCTGGCGCGGCGTGCGCCAGCGCATGCTCCACAGCTCGCCGCCCTGGCGCGCCATGGGTTGCAGACTGGCGCGCCAGTCGTGCCGGCCCGGATGCGTCGCGCGCTGGCTGCGCCGCGTGCGGATGGGGGCGAAGGCGAGCTGCATCTTGGCCAGCAACTTCTGTGCGGCGCGCCACTCGTCGGCCGTCATGGTTTCGAAGTCGGCCTTGCGCAGCACTTCGCGTTCGTTCCAGGTCAGCGCGGCGTCGATCTCGACTTCGTCGGGCGGCGGCGCGTCGGGCGCTTTTCCCTGCGGCATGGGGAAGAGCGCGTCGGCCAGGCGC
>JANOJR010000542.1:0-3295 GCA_031418855.1 Rubrivivax sp. | reverse complement strand
CGAGCGCGAACGTATCTTGCGCGACATGCACGACGGCGTGGGCGCCAACCTGGCTACGGCCGTGCGCCAGCTCGAAGGCGGCCGCGCCTCGACGCAAGATGTCGTGCAGACGCTGCGTGAATCGATGGACCACCTGAAGCTCTCCATCGACGCCATGAACTTGCCCGCCGGCGACGTCAACGCCTTGCTCGCCAGCCTGCGCTACCGGCTGCAACCGCGCATCGAGAGTGCCGGCATCGCGGTCGATTGGCAGGTCGATGCCTTGCCGCATTGGGGCGCGGGCAGCGACGAGGCGATGCGCCACCTGCAATTCCTGCTGCTCGAAGTGATCTCGAACGTGCTGCAACATGCGCAGGCCTCGATGCTGCAGCTCAGCGCGCGCGTCGGCCCTGGCGGCGCAGGGGCCATCGAGATCAGCCTGACCGACAACGGCCGCGGCCTGCGCGCGTCGCCCGAGCACGGGCTGCGCTCCATGCACCTGCGCGCCGACGCCATCGGCGCGGTGCTCAGCATCGAGCCGGCCGCGCCGGGTACACGCGTAGGTATTTTGTTAGCACCTGGCGCCGATTCCTAGAGCGCGAAGTCCGCCCACACCAGATGATGGTCCGAGGCCTCGTCGGCCTTGCCCGTCACCGTGTCAAAGGGCAGCCAGGTCTTGGGGTGGTAGGAGCCACGACGTTCGATGCCGGTGTCGCTTAGCTTCGCGCGCAGCTTGGGCGACATGATCAGGTAGTCGATCTTGTTGGCCTTGGTGCCGGTGTCAAACGTGCCGGGGCGGTCGACTGGATAGTTGACATGGCTTTGCACGTCAGTGAAGCCGTCCTGCCACAGCGCGGCGAACTTCGGGAAGTCGGGTGTGTCGTTCAGGTCGCCGGCAATCAGCACGAGCTGGGTCTGCGCCAGTGCCTGTACGGCGATGCGGTGCGCGCCGTCGGCCTGCGCCTGGCGGCGGTCTTGCGCGGGCTGGCTGTTGCCGCCGCGTTTGGACTTGAAGTGATTGGGCAACACCATCAGCTTGCGGCCGCTGGGCAGCTCGATCAGGTACTCGGGGCAGTCGCGTGAATAGGTGCGCTCGCCCTCTGCGTTGCGGTCGTCGATGTGGCTCTTCATCGCGCGAATGGGGAAGCGGCTGAGGATGCCGACATCGATGCCACGGTCGTCATTGCCGTCGATCAGCATCACGTGCGGGTAGGCCTTGTTGAACTTGGCGCCCAGCACCTGCTCGTTGAAGCGGTTCAGCGTGGGGCGGTCTTCGACCTCGATCACGACTTGAATGTCGGCGTTGGTCTCAGTGATGACGCGGCCAGTGTTGTAGGTGGCTGCCCACGTCACGTCATTGCTGCGCAAGGTGAACCAGCCCGTCCAGTCAGCGCGCCCGGCGGCCACCACCGTCACCACGCCGGCCTGCGTGCGCTTGAAGAGCTGGCCGCGAATCTTGTTCAGCAACACCAGGCTGTTGCTGGGCGTGTTCATGGCGCTGAACTTGTAGAGGGTGTCCAGCGCGATCAAGCGCGCCATGTCGGCCGCGTCATAGACATCTTTGGCGACGATGCGGTTGAGCTCGGCGTGGTGGTCGATGGCCTTCTGCCCGCTGGCACCCATGCCGTCTTTCATGGCCAGGGGGCGGCTGAAGAGGTTTTCGCAGTTGAAGGTGGCGATGCGCAGGCTCATGGTGGGGCTCCGAGGTAAGCAGGCTGCGATATTCGTCGCAACGTCGAACGTCGGCAACTTCCAGCCTAGGGATGCGGCGCGCCGAGCGGCACTACGATCACCGCATGAGCCCCGAACGCTTTGACCGCCTGGACGCCCTGCGCGGCGTGGCCATCGTCTGGATGGTGATCTTTCACTTCTGCTTTGACCTCAACCACTTCGGCCTGTTGACGCCGCGCCACAACTTCCATGCCGACAGCCTGTGGACGACGCAGCGTAGCTTGATCGTTAGCCTTTTCATGTTCTGCGCCGGCCTGTCGCAGGCGGTGGCGCTGGAAGCCGGGCAGGGCTGGCCACGGTTCTGGCGGCGCTGGGCGCAGATTGCAGGCTGCGCCGTGCTGGTGAGCATCGGCTCGGCGCTGATGTTCCCGAAGAGCTGGATCCACTTCGGCGTGCTGCACGGCGTGGCGGTGATGTTGATCGTGGCGCGCTTGATGGTGAACTTGTTGGCGCCGTGGCGTGGCGGGCTGTGGCTGGCCGGGCTGTTCGCGCTGGTCTTGCCACGCGTGGTTCAAGACCCAGTCTTCGATGCAGGCTGGTTGAACTGGACCGGCCTCGTCACCAGAAAGCCCATCACCGAAGACTATGTGCCCGTGTTGCCTTGGTTAGGCGTGATGCTGTGGGGCCTGGCGGCGGGGCAGTGGCTGCTGGCGCGCCGGCGCAGCATGCTTGCCGGCGTGCTGCCCCATGCCGCACAACCCCTGGCGCTGCTGGGGCGTTGGTCACTCAGCATCTACATGCTGCACCAGCCGCTGCTCATCGGCGCGTTGATGCTCTACCTGAAGCTGCGCTGACGCTGCGAGTCGTGAGCAGGCCTACTGGAACGACACCGCGCTCAGCAAATGCGCACGCGTTCGGTCGGAATACAGAATCGTGCATTCGAAGTAGCTCTTGCTGAGCTGGTCTGCCGGCTTGGGCGTCATGGCCCAGCTGGGGTTGGCTATAGGTCTCGGCCCCAACCTTTACCGAAGGCAAGGTCAATACGCTGTTGACGGTGTTGTAGCTGGCCACCTGCGCGGCGACGGGCGCGCTCAGGCAAACGGCCAGACACATCCAAGCGGCCTGAAAACAAAGTAAGCGCACGGTGTGCCTCCCTGTAGGTGGACGAGGTGCGCCTCAGCGCGCACGACGCCACATGCCAGTCCGGGAGTCGATGGCGATGACCTACTACCCCTTCACGCGCGATCGGGCTGACAAACTGAGCTGGTTCGTAAAGCGCTTTCGTGTCCCGGTGTGGTGGTCGGGGCCTGGGGCGAACCCACGGGTACCTGCCGCAGCGGCGACGAGCGCGAAGTTTGGCGCTGCACGCTCGACATGCTCAAGCAGCATCCGGCGCTGCGCTAGCACCAAGTACCAAGCACGTCATGCGGGCCAGGCGTCAAGTCTCGCTGAAAGTCTCGCTGAAGCTCCCGACGCTGGTTTGTTGTCACGGGTTGAAGGCCTCGACCTTCAGCCAGGGACTGCCCCGAAGTGCTTCACGTTCGCGCTGCGCACGGGCAGCCCGTGATCGAACGCAACGTGATGTCAGCCTTTGGCCGTACCGGCCAGCAACACCAGAAGTGCCCCCGCTCCGCCCTCCGGCCCA
>JANOJR010000541.1:0-2229 GCA_031418855.1 Rubrivivax sp. | reverse complement strand
GGTGGCTATGGAAGATGATCCATGCAAACGCCAAACTTCTTTGTGAATCAATCGCTTGGGAGCACCTTCATTATCCAAAGCACCGCCGCAAGCCGAAGCCTATGGAACGCCGAGCGAAACGACGTGGTCGTTGTCGGCGTGGGCGCGGCAGGGCTGCTGCACGGCCCGCTGACCGCGTTCTTCGCTTCACGGCAATGCCCGGGCACGGCCATCCGGGCGGCCACCGACTGGGCCCTGCAACAGGCACGCCTGCACTGCGCCGTGGTTGGCGGGTTTCATTCGCCGCTGGAACAGTCGGTGCTTCGGCTGCTTCTGGAAACTGGCAGTCCGGTCGTCGTGGTGCTGGCCCGGCCGGTGGTCAATGCATCGCTGCGCAGCGAGTGGCGTACTGCGCTTGACGCCGGCAAGTTGGCGGTGGTTTGCCGAACGCAGAACGTAGAGCGACTTACCCAGCAATCAGCTGACGAGCGCAATGACTTGGCGGCTCGACTGGCTGACCAGATCGTCGTCGCGCACGCGAGCATGGGTGGCAGCTTGGCTCGGCAGTGCGCCCGGTGGTCCGGCGATGGGCTGAGAGTTCGATACCTCGATGAGGCTGCGGCACCTCGCTGACGCGGCCTGCTCGTCGGCCACCCCCTCAGGCGACGGCAGCCTTCACCTTCAAGCGCCACGCATGCAGCAGCGGCTCGGTATAGCCCGAGGGCTGCGTCAGCCCCTTCAGCACCAAGTCACTCGCGGCCTGGAACGCGGCCGACTCATCAAAACGCCCGGCCATGTTTTGATAGACCGCATCGCCCGCGTTTTGCGTGTCCACCACCTTGGCCATGCGCTTCAAGGTGCTACCCACCTGCGCTTTGGTCACCACCCCGTGCAACAACCAGTTGGCCATGTGCTGGCTTGAAATGCGCAGCGTGGCGCGGTCTTCCATCAGGCCGACGTTGTGGATGTCGGGCACCTTGGAGCAGCCCACGCCCTGGTCGATCCAGCGCACGACGTAGCCCAGGATGCCCTGCGCGTTGTTGTCGAGCTCTTGCTGTTTTTCAGCGTCGCTCCACTTGGCTTGCTTCACCACCGGCACGGTGAGCAGGCCTTCAAGCAAGGCCTCGCGCTCGGCGTTGTAGTCGGTCTTCTCCAACTGCTTCTGCACCGCAAACACATCCACCTGGTGGTAGTGCAGCGCGTGCAGCGTGGCGGCGGTGGGGCTGGGCACCCAGGCGGTGTTCGCACCCGCCTTGGGGTGGTTGATCTTCTGTTGCAGCATCGCGGCCATCAGGTCGGGCATGGCCCACATACCTTTGCCGATTTGCGCTTTGCCGCGCAGGCCGCATTCCAGGCCGACGAGCACGTTGTTGCGCTCGTAGGCCTGAATCCACGCGCTGCTTTTCATGTCGCCCTTGCGCAGCATGGCGCCGGCGTGCATGGCGGTGTGCATCTCGTCGCCGGTGCGGTCAAGGAAGCCGGTGTTGATGAAGGCGACACGGCTGGCGGCGGCGGCGATGCAGGCACCCAAGTTGACGCTGGTGCGCCGCTCTTCATCCATGATGCCGAGCTTGACGGTGCTGTCCTTCAAGCCCAGCAACTTCTCGACACGAGCGAAGAGCTCGCTCGCAAACGCCACCTCGGCCGGGCCGTGCATCTTCGGCTTCACGATGTAGACCGAGCCCGTACGGCTGTTGCGGATGCCATTCGCGCCGTGGCCTTGCAGGTCGTGCAGGGCGATGGCGGTGGTGACGACGGCGTCGAGGATGCCTTCGGGGATCTCTTTGCCGTCCGCCCACAAGATCGCCGGGTTGCACATCAAGTGCCCGACATTGCGCAAGAAGAGCAGCGAGCGGCCGTGCAAACGCACCTCGTCTTTGCCGTTAGCCGCCGTGTAGCGGCGATCGAGGTTGAGGCCGCGGGTGAAGGTCTTGCCACCTTTGCTAACCTCTTCGGTGAGCGTGCCTTTGAGGATGCCCAGCCAATTGGCGTAGGCCTGCACTTTGTCGTCGGCGTCGACGACGGCGACCGAGTCTTCCAGGTCGAGGATGGTCGACAACGCCGACTCCAGCACGAGGTCGCTCACACCCGCAGCGTCACTCGCGCCGATGGTCGTGCTGCGGTCGATGCGGATGTCCAGATGCAGGCCGTGGTGCACCAGCAGCACGGCGCTGGGTGCCGCCGCCTCGCCTTGATAACCGGCGAGTTGCGCTGACTGCTTCAGCGTGGTGGTGCTGCCGTCGGCAAGCG
>JANOJR010000540.1:0-4248 GCA_031418855.1 Rubrivivax sp. | reverse complement strand
CACGCCGCCTCATGGCACACCATGATCGATCAACTTGGGCCCCGCTCGCATGGGTCTGGCTGGCCGAAGCGCGTATCCTCGCAACCAGATTGGCAACGTGAATCATTTCGTTTACACCCTCTCAGCCTCTCAGCCTCTCAGCCAGTCAGCCAGTCAGCACCAGCTTCAGCGGACCGCTGCGCGCCCACACGGCCGCGTCTTCCTGCAACAGGAACACCGTGCGCGGGTGCTTGTCTAGCCAAGCTTGGGTATAGCTCAAGCGTGCCTCGCGCCCTTGCGCGCGCAGGGTCAAGGCGCTTGTGCTTATCTCGCCGCGCGCGTGGCACTTGATGACGGCCAGGCGCAGGCATAGCACCTGCCAGGCGAACATCTCGTTGACCAGGTGGCCTTCGATCTTGCGCAGCCCGCCGCGCTGGCCCAGCACCATGTCGGCGATGCGCCGCTGCTGGCTTTGCGAAAACCCCGGCGCGTCGACATGCGCCAGCACATAGGCGCTGTGGCGGTGGTGGTCGTGGTGCGAGACCATCAAGCCGGTTTCGTGCAGGGCGCAAGCCCAGGCCAGCTCGCGGCGTGACTCGCTGTCGCTATCGGGTACGGCTTGGTCAAAGAGCGTCAAGGCCACGTCGGCGACGCGTTTGGCCTGGCCGGCGTCGACGTCAAAACGGCGCTGCAATTCGTGCACCGAGGCGTCGCGCATGTCGCGCGGCGTTTCACTGCCTTGCGCTGCCAGCCGCGCGTGCAGCTCGATGATCACGCCCTGGCGCAAGGCGCCGCGTGCGCTGTGCAAGGCCTCGATCTTGAAGTTGGCCATCAAGGTGTAGAGGATGGCCAGGCCACCGGGCAGCACGGCGTGGCGCTCGGGCTTGAGCCCGGGCAGGCTGATGGCGTCGATGTGCCCGGCCTCGATGCAGCGCTGAATGCACCAGCGCAGGCCCTCGGGCGTGATCGCACCGGCGCCCGTGTCCTGCGCTATGCCTGCGGCCTGCAGCACCTGCGACACCGCACCGACCGTGCCCGATGAACCCAAGGCATGACGCCAGTGCTGGCGCGCAAAGGGCAGCAGCGCCTCTTCAAGCTCGGCGCCGGCGGCGACTTGCGCCTCGCGAAATGCCTGCTCGGTGAGCCGCCCCTGCGGGAAGAAGCGCTGCGTGAGGCTGACGCAGCCCACGCCGAAGGATTCGGCCTTGAGCGCTGCGGCACCTTCACCCAGGATCATTTCGGTTGAGCGCCCGCCGATGTCGATGACCAGTCTTCGCTCTTGCGACGGCTGCAAAAAGGCCACACCGGCGTAGATCAGCCGCGCTTCTTCGCGCCCCGAGATGACTTCGATGGGGAAGCCCAATGCCTGCTGCGCGCGCAGCAAAAAGGCGTTGCGGTTGCGCGCCTCGCGCAAGGTTTGTGTGGCCACGGCGCGCACCTGTGCGGGCGCAAAGCCGGCCAGCTGCGAGGAGAAGCTGCGCAGGCAGGCCAGGCCGCGCTGCGTGGCTTCTTCGGTGAGCATGCCGTCGGCGTCCAGGCCACCGCCCAGTCGCACCATTTGTTTGAAGTACTCCAGGCGCTTGTAGCGGCCGCGCGCAAGCTGCGCTATTTCGAGGCGAAAACTGTTGGAGCCCATGTCCACGGCGGCCAGGGCGCCGCTGTGGGGGTCGCTCATGCGGGCATTGTGCCCAAGGCTTGTGTCTCTAAGCCCGTGGTTGGGCTTCCTACAATCGCCGCTCCTTGCAACCTCGCAAGCTGTACACGGCGCCCACGACATGCACACAGAAGACTTCGACAGCCTGGTCGGCACGCATGCGGCTGGCCTCACGCGGCGCGCCTTGGTGCGTGCCTCGGTGGGCAGCGGCTTTGCAGCCGCCGTGTTGCCGATCTGCGCGCAGACGGAAGTCAAGACCGACGCGGTGGGTTTGATCACCGGCGAGGTGACGGTTCCCGTGGGCGACTTCAAGATGCCCGCCTACCGCGCCGCACCGGCCCAGCACCGCGGCGCGCCGGTGGTGCTGGTGCTGAGCGAAGTCTTTGGCGTGCACGAGTACATCGCCGACGTGGCGCGCCGCCTGGCCAAGGCCGGCTACTTCGCCATCGCGCCCGAGCTCTTTGTGCGCCAGGGGGACGCCAGCTCGTACGGTGAAGTCGCCAAGCTGCTGGCCGAGGTGGTGAATCAGGTGCCCGACGCGCAGGTCATGACTGATCTGGACGCCTGCGTGGCCTGGGCGCGCGGTCAGGGTGCTGACGCCGCCAAGCTCGGCGTGACGGGCTTTTGCTGGGGCGGGCGCATGACCTGGCTCTACGTCGCGCACAACCCGGGCGTGCGTGCCGCAGTGTCCTGGTACGGGCGGCTGGTGGGCACGGCCAGCGTCTTGACGCCCAAACACCCCATCGAGCTAACGATCAAATTGCACGCACCCGTGCTCGGCCTCTACGGTGAGAAGGACACCGGCATTTCGCTTGAGAGCGTGGCGCAGATGAAGCAGGTGTTGGCCACGGGCAGCGCCGCCGCGAAGAAGAGCGAGTTCGTGATCTACCCCGACGCACCGCACGCCTTTCATGCCGACTACCGGCCCACGTACCGCAAGCCGGCGGCTGACGACGGCTGGGCGCGCTGCCTGGCCTGGTTCAAGACGCACGGCGTGGCCTGAGCATGCAAGAGCCGTGGACGCTGCTCTACATCGTGCTGGCCACCTTGGCCGGCGGTGTGCTGTCGGTGCTGGTGGCCGCATTGCTCACCGTCTCGCTGCTGGGCCGTGTGGTGAAGAGCCTGGTCAGCCTGTCGGCGGGCATCTTGCTGGGTACGTCGCTGCTGCATGTGCTGCCGGAGGCCTTTGAGCAAGGCACCGACCCGCGCAATCTCTTCGCCACGCTGCTGGGCGGCCTGCTCTTTTTCTGGTTGCTCGAAAAGGCCGAGCTCTACCGCCATGTGCACCACCACGAAGGCGACGGCCACGACCACCACCACCACTTCGACACCCAGCAGGCCGGGCGCGGCGGCTACAGCGTGCTGGTGGGCGACGGCATCCACAACTTCTGCGACGGCGTGATCATCGCGGCGGCGTTTCTCGCCGACACGCAACTCGGCATCGTCACCGCGCTGGCCATCGTGGCGCACGAGGTGCCGCAAGAGGCGGGCGACTACATCGTGCTGCTCAACGCCGGCTTCACGCGACGCAAGGCCTTGCTGTTCAACGCGCTCTCGGGCTTGGCAGCAGTGGCCGGGGGTGTGCTTGGCTACTTCGTGGTGGGGCCTTGGCAGGCGCTGTTTCCCTACCTGCTGGTGCTGGCGTCAAGCAGCTTTATCTACATCGCCGTGGCCGACCTGCTGCCGCAGTTGCAACAGCGCCTGAGCTGGCGCGAAACGCTGGTGCAGGTGGCCTGGCTGGGCGCCGGGTTGGCGGTGGTCGTGGTGGCCGCTGGCGTTTTACGCACGCACGCGCACTGAGCCCGCGTGAACGGCAAGGCGCGCCGCCACGCGTGCCTTGCTAACGACCTACTGACGCACCACCAGCACGGGCAGGCTGGTGTGCGTGAGCACACGCGAGGTCTCGCTGCCCAGCAAGATGGCGTTGAGGCCACGGCGGCCGTGGGAGGCCATCACGATGAGGTCGCAGCCCTGTTCTTTGGCGTGGTCGATGATGGCTTCCCAGGGGTGCAATGCCTCGACGGTGTGGCCTGTGCAGGCCAGGCCAGCGGCCGTGGCGACGTCCACCACCGCCTTCACGCGTGCCGCAGCAATGCGCTCTTGCGCGTCGAAAAATTCCTGCGGCGGCACGGGCTGCATTTCAGAAATAGCGCTGTAGGGAAAGGGCTCTTTCACCGCCAGCGTGAAGAGTGCGGCGCCGCTGAGCTTGGCCAGGCTGATGCCGGATTGCACGGCCTTCTGGGTGATCTCGGAACCGTCGGTCGGTACGAGGATGCGCTTGTACATGCTGGACTCCTTCTCTGCGGGTGGGTCGGGTTGACGACAGTGTCGGTGCTAGCTTGCAGCGGGCGTTGACCGGGGTCAAGCCGGGACATCACCACTCAGCAGCTCAGCCGCGTGCCACCGGCCTGGCCGGGTCGCTGCACCACTCGCTCCACGAGCCCGGGTACAGCGCCGAGCCTTCGAGCCCGGCGTGTTCCATGGCCAGCAGGTTGACGCAGGCGGTGACGCCCGAGCCGCATTGGTGAATCACGTCCGCCGGCGCGCTGCTCATCGCTTCGAACTCGGCGCGCAGCTCGGCGACAGGCTTGAAAAAACCGGCAGCGTCGAGGTTG
>JANOJR010000539.1:0-1562 GCA_031418855.1 Rubrivivax sp. | reverse complement strand
GGGGGCGGATGCAGCAACAACATCAAGCCCCAGGGCCGCACTCGACCCCCTCCCCAGCCCTCCCCCTGCCAGGGGGAGGGAGTGAAGTCAAATCGCCAGCAGCGTGGCGCGGTAATGCAGCAGCTCGTCGATCGACTCGTGGATGTCCGCCAACGCCGTGTGCGCCTGGCGCTTGGTGAAACCTTCCAGGGCGGATGGCTTCCAGCGCCGCGCTAACTCTTTAAGTGTGCTGACATCGAGGTTGCGGTAGTGGAAGAAGGCTTCGAGCTTGGGCATGCCTTGCACGGCGTGCGCAAGGAAGCGGCGGTCCTGGCAGATGGTGTTGCCGCACATGGGGCTCTTGCCTTTGGGCACGTAGGCCTTCAGGAACTCGATCACCGCGTTCGACGCACTCTCTTCGTCGTACGTCGACGCCTTGACGCGGTCGATCAGCCCGCTCTTGCCATGCGTGCCCTTGTTCCAGTTGTCCATGCCGTCGAGCACGGCGTTGCTTTGATGGATGGCGAAGACGGGGCCTTCAATGCGCACGGTGATCATCGGGTCCGTCACGACGACGGCGACTTCGATGATGCGGTCGCTGTCGGGGTTCAGGCCCGTCATCTCCAGGTCGATCCAGATGAGGTTATGTTCGCTTAAGCGCAGGGTGGTGTCGGTCATGTCGGCTTGGGTCGCTGGGGAAGGGGCATTCTCGCCCACGCCTACACTGCGGGCCTATGTCATCCAGCACCGTCACCCTGCTCTTCGCCGCCGCCGTGCTGGCCTCGTTCCTCGTGAGTTTGTGGCTCGCCACGCGCCAGATGCGCCACGTCGCGGCGCATCGTGATGCCGTGCCCGCCGCCTTCGCCGCCACGGTGCCACTGGCAGCCCACCAGAAGGCGGCGGACTACACCTTGGCCAAGGGCCGCTTCGGGCTCGTCACCAGCGCCGTGGCCACCGCCGTGCTGTTGGGCTGGACGCTGCTGGGTGGCCTGGATGCGTTGAACCTGGCCTTGCGCGACGCGGTGCTACCGGGCTATGGCGCCATGGCTTACCAGCTCGCGCTGCTGTTCAGCTTCGCGCTCATCGGCGCCTTGATCGACCTGCCGCTGGAGTGGATCAGCACCTTCCGCCTTGAAGAGCGCTTCGGCTTCAACCGCATGACCCCGCGCATGTTCTTCGCCGACCTGTTGAAGAGCACGGCGGTGGGCATTGCGATTGGCCTGCCCATCGCGGCGCTGGTGCTGTGGATCATGGGCGCCACCGGCGGCCTGTGGTGGTTGTGGGCCTGGGGCGCGTGGGTGGCTTTCAACCTGCTGCTGTTGGTGATCTACCCGACCGTCATCGCGCCACTCTTCAACAAGTTCGAGCCCCTGCAAGACGAGGCCTTGAAGCAGCGTGTCACCGCGCTCATGCAGCGCTGCGGCTTTGCCGCCAAGGGCCTCTTCGTGATGGACGGCAGCCGGCGCTCGGCCCACGCCAACGCCTACTTCACGGGGCTGGGTTCGAGCAAGCGCGTGGTCTTTTTCGACACCTTGCTCTCGCGCCTTTCGCCCGAAGAAGTGGAAGCCGTGTTGGCGCACGAG
>JANOJR010000538.1:0-2154 GCA_031418855.1 Rubrivivax sp. | reverse complement strand
CTCGTCGGGCTCGGCCTCCATGGCTTCGGCCAGCGGGAAGCGCACAGCAAGTGCAAGCTCAGTGTCGGGCACCGCGGGGCGGTCCATCGTCAGCAGGTGGCGTTCATGGTGGCGCAGCACCAGCACCGCCTGGCTGTGTTCAAAGTGGCCTTGCGACTGCCAGGTGCGCAAGGCTGTGGTGTCGCCTTCGGCCACGGCGCTGAGCATGAGGCGGCCGTCTTCACCGCCACCCTGCACGCGTGCGAGCAAGCAGCGCTCACCCAGCATGAGGGCGGTGACGGCGGTCGGCGCGCGCGGCGCGAACCAGCGTGCGAAGCGTTGGCGGCTGGCGCCGGCCAGATGGGTGAGCTTGGAAGCATCGATGCGCATACCCGGTGATGGTGCCGTGACACCTGCGCGGCTGGTGCGAAGAAATCATCCCGCTTTGCCCGCCATCTCGTGCCGCCTGCGGCTGCCGCGCTACCAGACCTCGCGGCGCAGCACGGTCTCGCGGTTGGCGCGGCCCCACGAGGCCAGTGCCAGCGGGCCACTGCCGCTGATCAGCCAAGGCAGGTTCAAGGGCGTCAAGGCTTGCAGGCTGTTGAGCCCGCCACAGCTGTTGCCTATGGCCGCTGCTGACGCCAGCCGCAAACCCAGGCGCCCAGGCGCGGCGCCGGGTGTCGCCGGCAGCGGCAGCCAGGCGCGACCGCCACGTGTGCTAACCGCAGAGCTGAGCGGTGCCGCGCAAGCGCTGAGTGTGGCGAAGACGCCGCTGGGTAGCTCCACGCCCAGGTTGGCGGGTGCCACCGTCACGCAGCCGCGGTCCTCGGTCATGGTCACCCAGCCCGCGCTGGCATAGCGCTGAAGCTCAAGCAAAAGCCGTACGCCCACACGTGCATCGCCGTGGCCGGGTGAAAGCGCCAGGCGCCCGCTGTGGAACACCGCGCCAGCGTCGAAGCCCAGCGCGCTTTGCGTGGCGCTGGCGCTCAGGCTGGGGTTGCCGGCAACAGCACTTTCGCTGCTCTCGTTCACGCTCAGTGTCCAGGCCAGGCTCGGGCTCAAGCTGGCCTGCACGGTGCCCGCCGCCATGTCCAGCACAAAGCGGTCCAGGCTGCTGGCGCTGATGCGTGCCTGGCCCGCGCCCAGACCAGCCACGCTCAGCGCACCGAAGGACGAGGCCAGCGTGGCACTGCCCGCGCCGCTGGCGGTCATCGTCGGCGTGGCATTGGCGGCCACGAGCTTCATCAGGCTGCCACTCCAGTACTGCGTGGTGCTGCCGGCGGCGTTGCGCGCCGTCACCGTCACCTGCGGTGCGCTGGCCCAGCCAAAACCTTGGCCGAAGAACGTGGCGCCGCTGCCACTGGCCATGCAAGCGGCGTTGGCCGTGCCCAGCAGCGGCGTCGGGTTGACGCTCACGCTCAAGCTGTCGGGCACGAAGCGCCCGGCGGTGGCGGTGCTGGAGTTGATGGCGCGCGTGGCCGCAGCCGTGTCCAGCGCGTCGATGTCGGCGTAGCTGCTGTCGCTCAAGCGCAGGGTGATGGCCCCCACCTCGCCATAGCTCACGCTGTGGTTGGCGTAGGCCCCGGCCACCGCGCTGCTGGGTGTCATCGACAAGCTGGCGGCCGTGCAGCCCGCAGGCAAGACGCAGCCCGTGATGGCCAGCGCGGGCGTGCCGTCGTAGCCGCTCATGACATTGCCCGCAGCGTCGCGCGACGTGGCGGTGACGCTGAACGGCCGCCCGGCCTGATGCACCACGCCGCCGCTGGCGCTGGAGTTGCTCAGCGCGCGCGCCGTGCCGGCGCTGGCGGAGGTCTGGTCGCTGGCCTCCAGGCTCATGCTGGCGGGGATCACCGCGAAGGCGTCACCGCTGCACGCCGTGACGCTGTCGCTGCCGCTCGTGTACCTCAGCATCAGGCGCATGACGCGTGTGCTGGTGGGCGGCGGTGTCAGCGTGACGCTAACTCTGGAAGTGTCCGCAAAGCTAGCACTGCCCGCGCTGCCCAGGTTGAGCCAGCTGGCGCGGCAGCTGCCACTGGCGGCTCCACTGTCGTTGCGTGCATCGAGCCAGCTCAGGCTCACTGTGCCGGTGAACCCGGGGTGCAGGCCGCCGCCACTGGCGGCCAGGGCGACGATGTCCACACTGGCAGGCGCACCGGCCACGCGTGTGCGCAGCGG
>JANOJR010000537.1:0-7596 GCA_031418855.1 Rubrivivax sp. | reverse complement strand
CGGCGGTCATCGGCGCAGCGCGATGGCATGACGTCGGCAAGGCCCATGAAGCCTTCGACGCCATGCTGCGTACGGCGCATCGGCAAGGTTGTGGCCACGAGCTCGGCGCTGGCCAGTGGGCCAAGTCGGGTTGCGACATCGATCCACAAACTGGCAGCCTGCGCAAGATCGGGCGTGCACGCTATACGACGCAGACGGCAGGCATGGAGGTGGTGCGCAAGCACTTCCGCCACGAACTCGCTTCCGCGTTGGCCTGGCTGGCGCACCATGACGACGAGCAGGGTGCCGACCTGATTGCCTACCTCATCGCCGCGCACCACGGCAAGCTGCGCATGTCATTGCGCGCGCTGCCCCACGAGACCGAACCAGCCGACCAACGCCTGTTTGCGCGTGGCGTGTGGGCGGGCGACGTGCTGCCTGCGGTGGCATTCGAGGACGGCCAGACGGTTCCCCAGACCACCTTGCAACTCGACCTGATGCAACTCGGGGAAGGCGGGCAAGGCGCGTCCTGGACCACGCGCACCCAGGGCCTGCTCAAAGACCATGGACCGTTCCGTCTGGCCTGGCTCGAATCGTTGGTGCGCATCGCCGACTGGCGCGCGACCCGCACCGAACAGGAGGCTGGCCGCCATGTCTGAAACCCCGGAGAATCCAGGCCATGAACTGGAAAGACAACATCCGCCGCTGGCGCAGCCTGAGCCCGGTGCAACAGCAGCAACTGAGCCTGGCGCGCAGCCCAGTGCAGGTCTGGCAGAGCATGGCGTTCGAGCGCGAGCCGGTGAGCCTGGCCTGGCTGCAAGCGCAACACATTCGCCTGCTGACGCCACCCGAGCTTTCGACACCGCCCAAGGTCGGCTGAGCTACGCCGAGCTGGCCGAGCGGCTGGCCGCGCCTCTGCTCGAAATCGACGTGAGACAGCGTCGCGGCGAGTACGCCGAAAGCCCACTGAACGAAGCCTTGTTGCTCGGCCTGCACGCCGAACTCAGTGGCGCGCTGTTTCCCGAAGAGGCTGGCCGCTATCGGCAAAAGTCCGTACAGGTGGGCGTGCACGAGCCGCCGCCGCCGAGCCTGGTGGCACCGCGCATGCGCGACTACATCGGCAACCTGTCCGAGCGCATGCACCACCTGAACGATGAGGCCGACGATCTGCTGCTCGAGTTCCTCGCCTACGCCGAAGGTGAGCTGCTGTCGATCCACCCCTTCCCCGACCTCAATGGGCGCATGAGCCGCCTATGGCTCACTGAAATCCTGCGCCGGCTTCACCTGCCGCCGGTCGATGTGGTGCCACCCAGTGACGAATTTCGCGCGCGCTATCTCGATGCCTTGGGCGCGGCTGATCGTCGCGACTGGACGCCGCTGATGGCGCTGTGGAAAGAGAGGCTGTCGCAGCCAGCCGCCGTGAACGACATTGTGCTGACGGGCTGCAACCCGACCCCGCTTGCGTCCTACCTCAAGGGGCTGGCCGTGCTGCGGCTGGTGGCTGAATCGGGCGTGGACGAGGGAGGCGACCCGCAAGCCAGTGGCTTCTGGCGTGACGATGTATTTGTGCTGCGTACAAGGCTGACGCGCGAGCAACTGAGTGAGTTTTTCTTGGAGCGGTATCGGCCGACGCCGTTGATCTCTCCATGGAACGGGCGGGCAGGCTTTCTCGAAGGCGGGGATGACGACGACGATGAAAGTGAGGTCACCCAATTAGCAGTCGAAGCCGAAGACGACGGTGAGTCCACGCGCATCGGCGCTGAGATGGTGCGAGTGTTCACGCCCACCACGCTTCACAGCCGTTTCGGGCCGATCAAGAAAGCGATCGAGGGTTTTCAAAGAGTACGTGTTCTCGATCTCCTGAATGTCAGTCGCTCGAAAGCCAAGGCACTAGAGGCCGAAATCAAGAAAAACAAGAAGGCTCAACTCTCTGTTCTAGACGGCGATGAAGATCGACTTAAGAGCCTGAAAGCCGACAACATACGGCTGAAAGCTCAAGTTCTATTGCAGCTTCGTAACGAAGCCGATGAAGGGTGGCTTTCGTGGTTCGACGCGTGCCAGTCACTTGCCCAAATAAGCTCCACAAAGGAGCAGGATCGCAACAAGCCTCAGCATGCGCCATTGCTCGGGAAGGGAGGGGTTGATGGCAGCATGGACTTCGGTGTCAATTTTCAGAAGCGCATTACCGAATTGTTCGATCTGACTACCGGAAATCCGCTACCAATCTGCGCATTCTGGCTCGATCACGCTCTCTTCGATTTGACGACGGCGGGCTTGATCGCGATCAAGCCCGGTCAATTCCACCCTGGTGTGGGGAAATTCCCCAATTCGGGCAACGGATTTTTGGGAGAGGAGCTCGGTAATCCTTGGAACAGCATGTTTTCGCTGGAAGGCGCCATGCTGTTTGCCACAGCCACTTCGCGAAGACTCGAATCCAGCGATCCCGGAATGCTTTCCGCACCATTCACCGTAACCAGTCGGGTGAGCGGCGTTGGAAGCGCCAATCTGCGTGACGAATCTGAAAAGCTCACCAACGGCGAAATCTGGATGCCACTTTGGAGCGCGCCGGCGTCCTTCGATGAAGTCCGCTGCTTGCTCACTGAAGGCAGGGCTTCGATTAACGGACGTACAGCACGGGATGGCTTGGACTTTGCCCGTGCAGTCGCGCAACTCGGCGTGGACCGTGGAATCAAGAGTTTTCAGCGCTTCGGTTTCCTGAAGCGATTCGGCAAGACCTATCTCGCAGCGCCGTTGACGCGCCTTCCTGTTCGCCGGAACGACGCTTCCGACCTAATCAGCGATCTTGAAAGACGCGACTGGCTTCGCGCAGTGCAGCAGTATGGGCGCGGCAAGCTTGCGCCCGACTCCTTCCGCTCAGCTGTTCATCAACTCGATACCGCATTGTTTGCACTGACCCAACAAGCCAGCCGCGAAACATTGCAAGCGGTGCTGCGCCATGTCGGGCACATCGACACGGCGCTCGGCATCAGCGCCAAAGCGCGTGAGGCGGTGCGTGCACCGGCTCCTCGGCTCAGCGTGGCGTGGGCCATGAAAGCCAGCGACGACTCCGCCGAGTTCCGCATCGCCGCCGCCTTGGCGGGATTGACGCTGCGCAGTGCCAATGGCTACGCGGCGCTGCACACGCGCCGCCACTTGGTTGCCGTCGGTGAGGCCGCGAACAATGAAGGCGACCGCCAGTGGGAACCCACTTCGCGCGTCGCTACATGGGGGGCGGGGCCGCTCGTCAACAACCTGGCGGCGCTGCTTCATCGCCGTCGG
The DNA here is from genome assembly GCA_031418855.1 of Rubrivivax sp. GTDB lineage: Bacteria > Pseudomonadota > Gammaproteobacteria > Burkholderiales > Burkholderiaceae_C > Rubrivivax. Next base: position 4,338 of record JANOJR010000537.1, on the reverse strand, counting down.
CTTGAAGCCGTGAGGCTCGGCGTCGAAGGTGAATTGCTTGCTGCTCAATACGGGGCCACGCGTGACGACCTCGCGGCGTTCATCGATGGTCAGACCGATGACGCCCGCATTGCCGACTTGCTCGCTGGCCTGGCCTGCGTGGATTTGAGCCAACTTGCGCCGCCGCAAGGTCAATCAAAGGCTGTGCTCCCACCTGCATTCGCGCTGCTGAAAATCTTCTTCACGCCCGAATCCGTTTTGCGCCCGTTGCGCTTTCTGCCCGAAGACCGCAGCCTGCACCTACCCGCAGAAATTCCTGCGCGCCTGGCCGCCAACCAAGCCCAGACGGCTGTCAGCCTGGCCTGGCAACGCCTGCGCGCATTGGGCATCAAGCTGCCGGGCCGTGACCCCCCGCAAGTGGTCGTGGCCGACGGCCCACGCTGGCTCGCTGCGCTGTGCATACCGCTGGCTTTCAAGGAGAGCGCAGGCCTGTTGCGCGCGCTCCAGCTGGATCCCGCATCTGAAACCACCGTCTGATCCCTTCTGAACTGGAGAACACCATGTCGCTGAACTTTGACAGCCTCGCCACCGCCCCGCGTCTGCTGATGGAGGCGCATTTGCAGCCCGTGCAGGGAACCCGCTTCCAGCCCACGGGCTTCCCCAATCTGGGCGCGGCCACCTATGACGGCCCGAACGGGGAGCGCATGTTGTTGGTCGAGTCCGCACAAAGCATGGCCAATCGTTTGGAGACGGTTTGCTGGGACGGCGTTGCCGACGATTGGGTGGCACCTCTCAAAGGCCTGCCATTGATCAAGGTGCATGACAAGAACGAGCGGCCGCTGACCAATAGCGTGCTGGAGGCCCACCGCATCAACTCGCCCTACATCTTGGAAGGTAAGGACAAGCGCGTGTTCGACCTGCTCAAGGCCGACCTTGCGGCCATGGAAGAAGGCCCCGTCGACATCCGAAAGCTTGCCGCCGTGCTGCTCAGGCTGGACACGAACGCCTTGATTCATGGCGTGTTCTTGGCCAAATCTGAATTGGCAGGCGGGCGCTTGCGCTTGCCGCGCGTACTGTCGTCGTTCATTGAGGCGGCAGAAGTGCGCGAGGCGCAAAGCGGCGGCGTCAAGAACGATCACGTCAAGCCGGGCAAAGGTGGGGAAGGGCAGACCAGCAGCGAAGGCTTTGGCAACGTGCCGTTTGCGCGGTCTGAGTTCACGTCGCCAAATCTCGTGGCTTACTTCAATCTGGACCTGGGTCAGATTCGCGCCTTTGGGCTGGGTGAGGCAACGACCAAGCTGCTGATTGCGCTGTCGCTTTTCAAAATTCAGGCACTGCTCAGCAGTGGACTGCGTCTGCGAACGGCGTGTGACCTGGAGCTGAAAGACTCGGGTTTCGTCCTGAAGCGGCCTGCCGGATTCACGATGCCCACGTTGGCTGAGCTGCAAGCTGCACTGCCGGGTTTGATCACCGCTGTTGCCGTCGAAAAGCAATGGCCGCAGGATCGCGCGACCGTGGTGAAGTGGGAGGCGTCGGCCAAGGCGAAGAAAGAGAAAGACGCTAAAGCGGCTGACGCCGCCGATGCCGCCTGACCCCCATGCTCGCCATCGCCTTCACCTTCCCCGCCGGGCGTTACCACGCTACGCCCTGGGGCCGGCACGTCAACGAAGCCGACGTGGCCTGGCCGCCCGACCTGTGGCGCATCACCCGCGCGCTGATCGCGGTGTGGCATCGCAAGCTCGACGCGGCGATGTTCCCGCGCGCGCAACTGCACGCGCTATTGGCGCAGCTGGCCCAGGCCCAAGCACCGTCGTACCGGCTGCCAGAGGTCGCCATCCATTCGCACACGCGGCACTACATGCCTGGCAAAGGCGACAAGAAGACGCTGGTGTTCGACGCCTTCGCGCACGTCGCCCACGACCCGCCGCTCGTCATTGCCTGGCCCGGGTTGACGCTCGATGGCCCGCTGGTCAAGCTGCTCGATGCCCTGCTCGACAACCTGGGCTACCTGGGCCGCGCGGAATCATGGGTCGACGCGCGCCGCACCGACAACCCCGGCACGTTCAACTGCATCCCTGCCGACCAGGCTGTCGACAGTGACACCGGCGAAATCACCGGTGAGATCGTGCGTTTGCTCGCGCCCCTGCCGCCCGCCGTGTACGGCACATTGCGTGCCGACAAGCTGGCCCATGCGCAGATCGCGCTCAATGCGCAAGGCGAGCCGCCTGCCAAGCTCAAAGTCGACAAGAAAAAGCTGGTGCTCACCCTGCCGCGCGACTGGATCGACGGCGTTGGCGTCGACACGGGCGAGCTGCAAGCCGCCGGATGGAGCGCGCCGCCTTGCGCCCAAACCGTCAGCTACCGGCGGCCCTTGCACGCCCTGCAAGCCACGGCACCCAAGCTCATACGCAAGCCCGCCTCAACGCAGACCAAGACCACTGCCACGACGGCCCGTTTCGTGCTCTACGGCAAACCGCTGCCGCGCATCGAAGACGCGCTGCGCATCGGCGAGGCACTGCGCGCTGCGGCGATGGGCAGGGCCATGCGGCTGCTCGGCGCTGATTCGTTGCCGCCTGAACTCTCGGGCCACGACCAGACGTCGGGCAACCGCCACGGCCATGCCTTCTGGTTGCCCGAAGACGCCGACGGCGACGGCGCGATCGACCATCTGTGGGTCCATGCACCGCAAGGCTTCGGCAGCGACGCCATCCGCGTACTGACCGCTCTGCAAACGCTCAGGCGCGATGCGGGCGACCCTCTGCGCGTGATGCTCGAAGGCATGGGCGAGCGTGCAATGTTTGAAGGTGTCTCGGACTACGCACGCAGCACCAAAGTCTGGCGCAGTGTCACGCCGTATCTGCATCCGTGGCATTTGAAGAAACCGGATCAGCGATCAGCCGACGCCCTCTTGAGCGCCATCACCGAACAGCTCCGGCGCGAATGGGCTTTGCGTGGCGAAGCACAGCCAAACATCGATTTGGTGACCGTACTTCCCGACATCGACGCAGGCGGGCGCAGGCTCATGCCATTGCACTTCCACCGCTTTCGCCGCAAGCGTGGGCTGACGCAGCCTGACACCTTGGGGCGGCTCGTCGAACTGCGCTTCTCGGAACCCGTGTGCGGCCCGCTGGCCCTGGGCTTTGGCTGCCACTTCGGCCTGGGGTTGTTCGCACCCGCCCCCCCATGACCCCCACCCTCACCCAACTCGTCGCCAAAGGCGAATCAAAAACCCTCGAGTTCAAACGCTCGACGGGTGAGCTGCGTGAAGCCTTGCAGACGCTTTGCGCCTTTGCCAACGGCGCAGGCGGCCGCGTTGTCATCGGCGTGAAACCGGACGGGCAGCTCGTCGGGCAACAAGTCAGCGAAGAAACGTTCCACCAGATCGCTGCCGCGCGAGACCGCTTCGAGCCGCCGATCGAGTTTGAGGCCGAGAGTGTGGAGCTGGCCGCCGGTCGCGCGGCGATCGTGCTCACGGTGGCCGGCATCAGCGACTCGGTGCCGTTCACTTACGACGGCCGCGCCTTCGAGCGTGTCGACAACACGACTCGCAAGATGACCCAGGAGCGCTACGAGGCGCTGCTGCTCGAGCGCGCGCACAGCCGCCGACGCTGGGAGAACCGTGAAGCCGACGAGTTGACGATCAAGGACATCGACCGCGAGGAGGCGCAGCGCATCGTCGAGGCCGCCCGCTCGACAGGGCGGCTTGTGGGCCCGGTAGGGCGCAGTCTGCCCGAGCTGCTCGACCGACTAGGCGTGCGTCGGAAGGGCAAGCTCCTGCGTGCCGCAGTCGTGCTCTTCGGCAAGACTTTCCTGCCTGACTACCCGCAGTGCGAGCTGCGCATGGCGCGCTTCCGTGGCATCGACAAGACCGAGTTCCTCGACCAGCGCCATGTGCGCGGCCCCGCATTCAAGCTCCTCGAAGAAGCCGAGCTGTTCTGCCAGCGCCACTTTCCGTTGCCCGGCCGCATTGAGCCCGGCCGCCTGCAGCGCGTGGATCGCCCGCTCATCCCACCCGATGCCATGCGCGAGATCCTTGTCAACGCGCTGATCCACCGCGACTACACCATCGCGGGCGGCGCCGTGGCGCTCGCGATCTTCGACGACCGCGTCGAGGTGTGGAGCGCGGGTCGGTTCCCGGCCGGTATCACGCCCGAGTCGCTGAAGCACGCACATCCGTCGGTGCAGCGCAACCCGATCATCGCCGAGGTCTTCCATCGGGCCGGCCTCATCGAGAAGTGGGGCCGAGGCACGAACCGTGTCGCCGACATGTGCCGCACAGCGGGCGTCGCTGCGCCGGATTTCGCCGAGATCGCGGGAGCGGCGGTCGTGACGTTCCGCGTGGCGGTTGCCGCAGCAGGG
>JANOJR010000536.1:0-13051 GCA_031418855.1 Rubrivivax sp. | reverse complement strand
CGCGACGGCAAGATCGACCCGCTGATCGGCCGCGAGCACGAGGTTGAGCGCGTCATTCAAGTGTTATGCCGCCGCCGCAAAAATAACCCGCTTCTGGTGGGTGAGGCCGGTGTGGGCAAGACGGCTATCGCCGAAGGCCTGGCCTGGCGCATCACGCAAGGCGACGTGCCCGAGGTGCTGGCCGACGCCACCGTGTTCTCGCTCGACATGGGCGCCTTGCTGGCCGGCACCAAGTACCGAGGTGACTTCGAGCAGCGCCTCAAGGGCGTGCTCAAGCAGCTCAAGGATCAGCCGCGCTCGATCCTCTTCATCGACGAGATCCACACCTTGATCGGCGCCGGTGCTGCCTCAGGTGGCACCTTGGATGCGAGCAACCTGCTCAAGCCCGCATTGAGCAATGGCACCATGAAGTGCATCGGCGCCACCACCTTCACCGAATACCGCGGCATCTTCGAGAAAGACGCGGCGCTCTCAAGGCGCTTCCAGAAGGTCGAGGTCGTCGAGCCCACGGTCGAGCAGACCATCGAGATCCTCAAAGGCCTGAAGTCACGCTTTGAAGACCACCACAGCGTGAAGTACGCGCTGGGCGCTTTGCAGGCCGCGGCCGAGCTTTCGGCCAAGTTCATCAACGACCGCCATCTGCCCGACAAGGCCATCGACGTCATCGACGAAGCCGGTGCGGCGCAGCGCATCCTGCCCAAGAACAAGCAGAAGAAAACCATCACGCGCGCCGAGGTCGAAGAGATCGTGGCGAAGATCGCGCGCATCCCGCCGGCCAGTGTTTCCAACGACGACCGCGGCAAGTTGAAGAGCCTGGACCGTGATTTGAAGAGCGTGGTTTTCGGCCAGGACCCAGCCATCGACGCACTGGCTTCGGCCATCAAGATGGCGCGCTCGGGCCTTGGCAAGCCCGACAAGCCCATTGGCTCCTTCCTGTTCTCGGGCCCGACGGGTGTGGGCAAAACCGAGGTCGCCAAACAGCTCGCCTTTGTGCTGGGCATCGAGCTGATTCGCTTTGATATGTCGGAGTACATGGAGCGCCATGCGGTGAGCCGCTTGATCGGCGCGCCGCCGGGCTACGTCGGCTTCGACCAGGGTGGACTGCTCACCGAGGCCATCAGCAAGAAGCCGCATGCGGTGCTGCTGATGGACGAGATCGAGAAGGCCCACCCGGATGTCTTCAACGTGCTCTTGCAGGTGATGGACCACGGCACGCTGACCGACAACAACGGGCGCAAGGCGGACTTTCGCAGCGTCATCATCGTGATGACCACCAACGCCGGCGCCGAGACGCTCAACCGCAGCAGCATTGGCTTCACGAATTCGCGCGAAGCCGGTGACGAGATGGCCGACATCAAGCGCATGTTCACGCCTGAGTTCCGCAACCGGCTGGACGCCATCGTCAGCTTCCGGTCGCTGGACCAGGACATCATCTTGCGCGTGGTCGACAAGTTCTTGCTGCAGCTGGAGGCCCAGCTCGCCGAGAAGAAGGTTGAGGTCACCTTCACCGACGCGCTGCGCAAGCAGCTTGCCAAGAAGGGTTTCGATCCGCTCATGGGTGCACGCCCGATGCAGCGTTTGATTCAGGACACCATCCGTCGCGCGCTGGCCGACGAGCTGCTTTTTGGCCGCCTGGTCGACGGCGGGCGCTTGACGGTGGACGTGGACGAAGCGGGCGAGACGCAGCTCGATATTCAGCCGCCCAAGAAGAGCGACAAGCCGCGCGCCGAAGCGGCAGCGGTGTAAGTCACTCGGGCGTTAGGCCGATCCCGTTTCTCGGGCCTTAGTCCGGGCTGGTGGCAGCGACCGCCGGGTCTTGCAAGTAGAAACGACAGAGCATCTGGTATAGCGCCAGATGCTCTTTTTTCATGCGCGTCGGCGTGACGAAAAAAGCTTCGCTGGACACCGCAAAAAACTCGTCATCGCCTTGCAATCCGTAGGGGTCCAGGGCGGTGTCTTCTTCGGCGTCAACACGTCGGGCAAGGTCTTCGCGAGCTTGCGTCAGCACTCGCAGCCAGTCCTCGCGCAGCAGTCCGGGTGGCAGCGCAGGCACGCCGTCGGCCACGCCGTCGTGCATGTCCAGCACATGCGCAAATTCGTGGATCACGACGTTGTAGCCCGCCGCCGCACTCATGCCGGCAGCGCGCACGTCGCGCCACGACAGCATCAAGGGCCCGCCCGACATGGCCTCGCCGGAGACGACTTCATCGTAGACGTGCACGACGCCGTCATCGTCATGGTGCTCGCGCCGGGCCACCACCTGGTCGGCGTGCAGCACGATGCCGACAAAGCCGCTGTAGCGCGCCAGGCCCAGGCGCAGGATGGGTACACAAGCCTGCGCGGCGACGGCCACCACCACGTCGTTGCTGAGCTTGATGTCGCCGACAGCGGTGAATTCTTTGGCGTCGAGGAAGCGGCTGGCCAGGCGCTTGAGCAGCGCGTCGTCAGCGGCGCTGGGCATTTGCAGAAAAGGGTAACGCTTGAGCGTGCGCCGCCACAGGTCTGGCGCAATCGGCCGGCGCGCCACCGCGCGGTCTTCGCGCCACTCGCGCCAGCGCGCCAGCAGGCCGTTCATGCGCTGTGCAGATGGGCGTGCGCGGGCGTGAGGCGCCGCAAGCCCGCAACCGTCCAGCGCAGTACCTCGGCGCGCTCGTGCTGGTCCAGGTCCCAGTCGCTCAAGACATGTCGGGTGTGCACGGCGTCAAGGGGCTCGCTGCCCGGGCGGTGCGTGTGGCCGTGGATGAAGTCTGCAGCACCGGTGGCGAGCAACCAAGCGATGGCGCTGGGTTGATCAACGTCGGCACTCGCGGCGCCATCAAACTCACGGCGCGACGCACTGTGTGCACGTATCTCGGACGCTATGCGTAGCCGCTCGGCCAAGGGCTTGGCAAGAAAGTCGCTCTGCCACGCGGGGCTGCGCACGAGTTGGCGAAAGGCTTGATACGGCGCGTCGTCAAGACACAGCGCGTCGCCATGCGAGAGCAGGGCGCGCGTGCCGAAGGCCGTCAGCACGGTGGGGTCGCACAAGCCTTGCATGCCCGACGCGGCGAGCATCGCGGGCCCCAGAAGAAAGTCGCGGTTACCCGCCATGAAGAAGAGCGGCTTGTGGCGTGCGGCGTCGGCGAGTGTCGCCACGCAGCTTTGCTCAAACGGCGAATCGCGCGCGTCGTCACCAACCCACAGCTCGAACAAGTCGCCCAGCATCACCACCGCGTCGGCGCAGGTGTTGCCGAGGTAGTCGCACCAAGCCGCATGGGTGGCGGGCATGGCGGCACTGAGGTGCAGGTCGGAGATGAAGTCGATGGCGCGCCAGTGCGCAGGCGCCACCATCTCCTGCACGGCAGGCAGTGCCAAGATGGCGCTGCCGTTGGCCGTTAGCGTCACACCACCTCGAAGGCGCGTTCGATGACCACGGCCTCCAGCGGCACGTCGTCGTGCATGCCGCTGCGGCCGGTCTTGGTTTTTTCGATGGCGTCCACCACATCGGTGCCGCTGACCACCCGGCCGAAGACCGCGTAACCCCAGCCCTGCGAGTTTTCCGCACGGAAGTCGAGGAAGTCGTTGTCCACCGTGTTGATGAAGAACTGCGCGGTGGCCGAGTGCGGGTCGGAGGTGCGCGCCATCGCCAGCGTGTAGCGTTTGTTCTTCAAGCCGTTGTTGGCTTCGTTGGGGATCGCCGGCAAGCAGTCGCGCTGCTTCATATTGGCGTCGAAGCCACCGCCTTGCAGCATGAAGCTCTTGATCACGCGATGAAAGATCGTGCCGTCGAAGTGGCCCTTGGCGACGTAGGCCAGAAAGTTGGCCACGCTCTTGGGCGCCTTGGCGTCGTCGAGCTCGATGGTTATCGAGCCGGCGTTGGTGTCGAGTTGTACGGTCTTGGGCACTTCACTTCTCCAGGGTTGCTTTGTTGATCATGATCGGCGTGGCCGGCACGTTCGCGTGCGGGCCTTCGGTCTTGGTGGGTACTTCGCGCATGCGATCCACGACCTCCATGCCTTCGATGACCTTGCCGAACACCGCGTAGCCGTTGCCGTCACGCGAGTTGTCGGCGTCAAGGAACGCGTTGTCGACGACGTTGACGAAGAACTGCGAGGTCGCCGAGTTCGGGTCACCCGTGCGCGCCATGGCCACCGAGCCGCGCACATTGCGCAGGCCGTTTTTGCTCTCCAGCGCGATCGGTGCGCGCGTGGTCTTTTGGGTCATGTCGGGCTTCATGCCGCCGCCTTGCACCATGAAGGTCGGGATGACACGGTGGAAGATCGTGCCGTCAAAGTGCCCCGCCTTCACGTACTGCACGAAGTTGGCTGCGCTCTTGGGGGCTTTCTCGGCGTCGAGCTCGATCACGAAGTCGCCCAGTGTGGTGGCCATGCGGACCTTCTGCGCCGTGGCGGGCATGGCGAATGCAGACCCGATGAGAAGAGTGGCGAGCGCCGTTTTCAAGGTGATGGTCATGCGGGTTCCTAACGTGGAAGCGGTGGGGTGATGACGTCGCTGCTGCCGCGGCCGTCGCGCACCGAACGCGCGACGAGCTCGATGGCAACGCGAATCTTGCGTTGCAAGATCGGATCGGGGCGCTCGGGCCGGACTGAGCCTTGCCACGATGCCAATGCCAGTTGCAAATACACGTCGCCCAGGTTTTCACGCACGAGCAGGTGCGAGGGGTCGTTGCGCAGCGCGGTTTCCAGCGCCACACGCGCCAGGTCCCAGCGGCCCGCGCGTGAGTGGATGGCGGCGATGTTGTTGTAGGGCTCGGGCAGCTGCGGGTAGTCCTGCGTGAGCATGGTGAACATCTGCAAAGCCAAGGCGTCGCGCTGCATGTCCATCAGCACCACGCCGTGCAGGAAGCGCAAGCGCGCGTCGGCGCCATTGGCGCCGGCTTGGGCACGCAGCAGGGCGGCGGGCAAGTTGCCTTGCGCAATGAGCCGCTGCACGTCGTTGGCCGCATCGGCACGTGCGGCGCCCATGCCGATCGCCATGATCGACAGCAAGCATGCAAGTTGGAGGCGGAGCTTCATCGCGAGCGCAGTGGGGAACAAGAGGGCCGGATGGCCGCCGCTATACTGGTTTTCATTCTATCGGCCAGCGTGAAGTGCCCTTGTAGCACGCGCCTTTTGACGGTCCGCTGCCCCGCCCAAACCCCCATGACCCTGCGCATCTACAACACCCTCCATCGCCGCCTGGAAACGTTCGCGCCGATCGAGCCGAATCACGTACGCATGTATGTCTGCGGCATCACGGTGTACGACCTATGCCACGTGGGGCACGCGCGCATGATGCTGGCGTTTGACGTTGTCTACCGCTGGCTGCTGGCCTCGGGCTACCGCGTGAGCTACGTGCGCAACATCACCGACATCGAAGACAAGATCATCAGACGTGCGGTCGAGCGCGGCATCAGCATCCGCGCACTAACCGACGAAATGATCGCAGCCATGCACGCCGACATCGGCGCCATGGGCCTGGCCACGCCCACCGCCGAACCGCGCGCCACCGACTACGTGCCGCAGATGCTGTCGCTCATCGCGCAGCTGCAAGCCAAGGGCCTGGCCTACCGCAGCGCCAGCGGCGACGTGAACTTTGCGGTGCGTCGCTTTCCTGGCTACGGCAAGCTCTCGGGCAAGTCGCTCGACGAGCTGCGTGCGGGCGAGCGCGTGGCCGTGCTGGGTGACAAAGAAGACCCGCTGGACTTCGTGCTGTGGAAGGCCGCCAAGCCGAGCGAGCCCGCTGAGGTCAAGTGGGACAGCCCCGCCGGCCCAGGCCGCCCAGGCTGGCACATCGAGTGCTCGGCCATGAGCTGCGCCTTGCTGGGCGAGCGTTTTGACATCCACGGCGGCGGCATGGATTTGCAGTTCCCGCACCACGAAAACGAGATCGCGCAGAGCGAAGGGGCGCTCGGCCAGCCTTTCGTCAACGTCTGGATGCACAACGGCTTTCTCAATGTCGACGACGAGAAGATGTCCAAGTCGCTGGGCAACTTCTTCACCATCCGCGATGTGTTGAAGCGCTACGACGGCGAGACGCTGCGCTACTTCATGCTGCGCACGCACTACCGCAGCCCCTTCAACTTCAGCGACGCTAACCTTGACGATGCGCGCAGTGCGCTGCGGCGTTTGTACACGGCACTCGACGCCGTGGCACTGCCCGAGGCGCCTGCCGAGTTCGACTGGGCCGAGCCCAGCGCCGCGAGATTCCGCGCGGCGATGGACGACGACTTCAACACACCCGTGGCGGTGGCCGTGCTCTTTGAGTTGGCCGGTGAGGTCAACCGCACGCGCGACGTTGCGCCGGCCTTGATGCTGCGCGCGCTGGGTGGTGTGCTGGGTTTGCTGCAAAGCGCACCGCGCAGCTTCTTGCAGTTGGGCAGCAGCCTGGACGCGGCATCAATCGAAGCACGCATCTCAGCCCGCGCGTTGGCCAAGCAAGCACGCAACTTCACTGAGGCCGACCGCATTCGCGACGAACTCGTGGCCGCCGGCATCGAGCTCAAAGATTCGGCTGCAGGCACGACATGGGTCAAGGGCTAGCGCTGTGAGCACGGCCAAAGACAGCGGCCCCGCGCCGGCCATCACGCCCGAGTTTTGGGATGAGGCCTGCCGCCACCTGTCGCGCCGCGACCGCGTGATGAAGAAGCTGATCCCGCGCTTTGGCGAAGGGCGTTTGCAAAGCCGCGGCGATGCTTTCACCACGCTGGCGCGCTCGATCGTTGGCCAGCAGATCTCAGTGAAGGCGGCGCAGTCGGTGTGGGACCGGTTTGCGGCGTGCGTGGGCGGCGCTCCGGCCAAGCTGGCGCCGGCGGCCGTGCAGGCCTTGCCGATGGCACAGTTGCGTGGCGCCGGGCTGTCGGGTCGCAAGAGCGAATACCTGCTCGACCTGGCACGCCACTTCGGCGCGGGCCTGGTGCATGTGGGCGACTGGCGCGGCATGGACGACGACGACATCATCGACGAGCTGGTGGCCATCCGCGGCATCGGCCGCTGGACGGCCGAAATGTTCCTCATCTTCCACCTCATGCGCCCGAACGTGATGCCGCTGGACGACCTCGGTTTGCTCAAGGGCATCAGCCTGAACTACTTCAGCGGCGAGCCTGTTTCAAGGGCTGAAGCCCGCGAAGTTGGCGAGGCTTGGGCACCCTTTCGCTCGGTGGCCACATGGTACATTTGGCGCAGCTTGGACCCGCTTCCGGTGGCCTATTAGGCCCCTGCCAGCGACCACCATCCGACCTTCAATGCCGACGCACGGATGAGCAAAAAACACTTCCTTGAGTTCGAAGCGCCGATCGCCGAGCTGGAATCGAAGATCGACGAACTGCGCTATGTGCAGAACGATTCGGCCGTCGACATCTCCGACGAAATCGAACGTCTGGACCAGAAGAGCCAGCAGCTCACCAAAGACATCTACGGCAAGCTCACGCCGTGGCAGGTGACGCAGATTGCGCGGCACCCGCAGCGACCCTACACGCTGGACTACGTGAACGAGGTTTTCACCGAGTTCCATGAGCTGCATGGCGACCGCCATTACGGTGACGACACTTCCATGGTCGGCGGCCTGGCACGCTTCAACGGCCAGGCCTGCGTGGTGCTCGGCCACCAAAAAGGCCGCGATACCAAAGAGCGCACGCAGCGCAACTTCGGTATGTCGCGCCCCGAGGGTTATCGCAAAGCGCTGCGGCTGATGAAGCTGGCCGAGAAGTTCCGCCTGCCGGTGTTCACCTTCGTCGACACGCCCGGTGCCTACCCCGGCATCGGCGCCGAAGAGCGCGGCCAGTCCGAAGCCATCGGCCGCAACATCTTCGAGATGGCCCAGCTTGAAGTGCCCATCATCGCCACCGTCATCGGGGAAGGTGGCTCGGGCGGTGCCTTGGCCATCAGCGTGGCCGACCAAGTGCTCATGCTTCAGTACGCGATCTACTCGGTGATCTCGCCCGAAGGCTGTGCCTCGATTCTTTGGAAGACCTCCGAGCGCGCGAGTGAGGCGGCTGAAGCGCTGGGCATCACGGCGCACCGGCTCAAGGCGCTGGGTGTCATCGACAAGATCGTGAGCGAGCCCGTGGGCGGCGCGCAGCGCGACACCAAATGGATGGCCGCGCAGCTCAAGCGCGCGCTGGGCGACGCCATGCGCCAGCTCGTCGACTTGAAGCCCAAGGAGCTCTTGCAGCGTCGCTATGAGCGCTTGCAGTCCTATGGGCGCTTCACCGACACCAAGGATCGCTGAGCGCGCCTTGCACATTGCCGTCGCCACCAGTGGCGGGCGTGACTCAACGGCCCTCTTGCATTGCGTGGCGCGTGCCGCGCGCGATGTCGGCGTGCAAGTTCATGCGCTGCATGTGCACCATGGTTTGATGCCCGGGGCCGACGACTGGCTCGAGCACTTGCACGCGCAAGTGCGCAACTGGGCTCGGCGTGGCTTGCCGGTGCAGCTGCACGTGCATCGTTTGACTCAGAAGCCCACGCCGGGCGACAGCGTCGAGGCCTGGGCGCGGCGTGAGCGCTATGCCGCCTTGGGCGCCATGGCCAAGTCCGCAGGTGCTGGCGTCGTGCTGCTGGCGCACCACCGCCGCGACCAGGCTGAGACGGTGCTGCTGCAAGCGCTGCGCGGCGCGGGTGCGGCGGGGCTTTCAGCGATGCCGCGCGCGGCACAGCGCCAGGGCATCCTGTGGCAGCGGCCCTGGCTGGATCAGCCGAGTTCTGCCATTGACGCTTACGTCAAACGTTATCGATTGGCGTTCATTGAGGATCCGAGCAACCACGATGTGCGCTACGCGCGCAGCCGACTGCGGCGCCAGGTCTGGCCTGCGTTGCTGCAAGCCTTCCCCGATGCCGAGACAAGCCTCAGCGCCAGCGCCGCGCGTGCGCAAGAAAACGCGGCCTGTCTGGCTGAACTTGCGGCGATGGACATGCCCGCCTGCGTGCTTGACGGGGCGCTGCAGCTGAACGCCTGGCTCAAGCTCAGCCCGTCGCGCCGGGCCTTGCTGTTGCGCACCTGGCTTTTGGGCAGCGCGGATGGCGCGGTGCCGAAGACGTTGATCGACCGACTTCTCGGCGAATTGGCGACGGCCACCACAGGCCGCTGGCCGTGGCCGGGTGGCGAACTGCGCTTGTATCGGGGCGTGCTGCGCATGGGCAATGCTGCGCGGCCAGCGCAATTCCCACCGTCGGCCGTGACGCTCGACTTGCGCAAGTCCGGGAGCCACCGCGTCAAAGGCTGGTCGGGTGTCTTGACAGTCCTGCAATCCAATGGTCCTGGGCTGTTGCTCGCAGACCTGGCCCACGCCGAGTGCCGCGCGCGTGGCGGCGGCGAACGATTCCAGTTCCAGCCCGGCAGCATCCCGCGCAGTCTGAAGAAGCAATACCAAACCGCCGCCGTGCCGGCTTGGCAGCGCGATGGACCCTTGGTTTTCGTCGATAAGCAGTTGGCCTATGTGCCGGGTCTCGGGCTTGATGCGCGCGCATGCCGCGCCTTGGACGGCCAGGGTTTGAGCTTGCGTTGGGAGCCTGACGGCGAGCTGAGCTAACGAGCCGAGCGAACGAGCCGAGCAAAAGGTCGGCGCCGATAGAATCGCAGGTTTGCGCGCCGGGCCATGGGGCTCCTGTGCAGCACTCAAATTCAAGACATGGCACTCATCGTTCACAAGTACGGCGGCACGTCGATGGGCTCGACGGAGCGTATCCGCAGCGTCGCGCAGCGCGTGGCGAAATGGCACCGGGCAGGGCATCAGATGGTGGTGGTGCCGTCGGCCATGAGCGGCGAAACCAACCGGTTGCTCGGTCTGGCCAAAGAGCTGCAACCGTCATCGACCACGGTCGCCAGCCAACGCGAACTCGACGCCTTGGCCGCCACCGGCGAGCAGGTGTCGGTGGGGCTTCTGGCGCTGGCGCTGCAAGCCCAGGGCGTATCTGCGGTGAGCTACGGCGGCTGGCAAGTGCCCATCACCACCGACGCGGCCTACACCAAGGCTCGTATCAGCAGCATCGACGACGCGCGTGTGCGCGCCGACCTCGACGCTGGCCGGGTGGTCGTCATCACCGGCTTCCAGGGCGTCGACCCCGAGGGCAACGTCACCACCTTGGGCCGCGGCGGCTCGGACACCTCGGCCGTGGCCATTGCGGCAGCCATGGGTGCCCACGAATGCCTGATCTACACCGACGTTGACGGCGTCTACACCACCGACCCGCGCATCGTGCCCGAGGCCAGGCGCCTGGCCAGTGTGAGCTTTGAAGAAATGCTGGAGATGGCCAGCATGGGCTCCAAGGTCTTGCAGATTCGCTCAGTGGAATTTGCCGGCAAGTACCGTGTGCCTTTGCGCGTGTTGTCGAGCTTCACGCCCTGGGACATCCCGATCGACGAAGAAGCCGCATCCGGCACGCTGATCAGTTTTGAGGAAGATGAAAAGATGGAACAAGCTGTGGTCTCCGGCATTGCCTTCAACCGCGACGAAGCCAAAGTCACCGTCATCGGCGTGCCTGACAAGCCCGGCATCGCGCACCAGATCCTGGGGCCTGTGGCCGACGCTAACATCGATGTCGACGTGATCATCCAGAACGTCTCGCACGATGGCCGCACCGACTTTTCGTTCACCGTGCACCGCAACGACTACACGCGCACGATGGAGCTTTTGCGCGGCACCGTCGTGCCATCGCTAGGCGCCACGCAGGTCATGGGCGATCCCAAGATCTGCAAGGTGTCGATCGTCGGCATTGGCATGCGCAGCCATGTGGGTGTAGCCAGCCGCATGTTCCGCACGCTCAGCGAAGAGGGCATCAACATCCAGATGATCAGCACCAGTGAGATCAAAACGAGTGTCGTGATCGACGAGAAATACATGGAGCTGGCGGTGCGCGCCTTGCACAAGGCCTTTGATCTGGACCAGGCCTCGACGTGATCATCGCCTGAACCGTAGCCGCACATCCTGCGGCTAGAATCTGTGCACCTTGCTGGAGTCGTGACCGAGTGGCCGAAGGTGCTCCCCTGCTAAGGGAGTATGTGGGCAAAACCTGCATCGAGGGTTCGAATCCCTCCGACTCCGCCAGACAGCAATTCGATGCGGGCCCATAGGTGAACTTATGGGCCCGGTTTCTTTTCTGCACCTGGAGTGTTGACCATGAGCCAAGCCCACACCAAGCGTTCCCTGCTGTCGTTCTGCGCCATGAGCATGGCGCTTTGGGCCACGCCGAGCTGGGCGCAACAAGACCTGAGCAAGGTCGAGATCACGACCCACAAGCTCAGCGACACGACCTACATGTTGGTGGGCGTGGTGGGCAGGTAAGCCCTGGCGAGCGGCTCAGCCTTTGGCTTTGACCAAGCTGGACGCCACGCTCGTCACAGCTTCTTTGAGCTTGGTGCGGGCCAGCTGTTTGCATTGATCCGCGGTCGCGCTGGGTTGCGAGTCAAAGGTGGTCGCCGTCTCTTGCGGGCGGAACAACATAACCTTCATCGTGGGCGTTAGCTGCATCATCATCACGCGGGCCGTGATGACGCACGTGCCGTTGCCGGTGAGGCCACCTTCAACCTGGCTGACGAAGCCGAACTTGGAGGCCGGGTAGACCTTCAACACCTTGGCGGTGAAGCCCTCGGCCATGATGGCCAGTGCCGTCTTGCTGTCCATCACCGCAGCGCTGGAATGGTCGAGAAACATCGTCTTGGGCGGCGCGGCCAAGGCCATCGAAGCGATGGACAAAAGTGCGCAGGGCAGGGCGACAGTGCAAAGGGTGCGTGGCGTCATGACATACCTGTGGTGAAGAGATTGATCGCGGGCCAGCGCATGCCCGCCCCGTGGGAACAGTGTACTCAGCCCGGGTTCAGCGGGGATCGGGTGGGTCCCGCAGTCAGTGGCGCGTCCTCACGTATTCCGAGCTGGTGTTCAAGCCGGGCGACGTCGGCGGAGAGCCGCGCGGTGATCAAACGCACAACCTCGAACCCGAAGTCGGGGTTCTGGAAATAGAGTTGGCGAAACGTCGTCTCGTCGATACGAAGAATGGTGCAGGCGTCGAGACAGCGTGCGGTCATGGTGCGGCGCCCATCTGGCGCAAAAAACGCGATCTCGCCGAAGACGCGGCCCGGCTCGATGATGCGGTTGAGCTCCACCAATTCGATGCGGCCTTCGGCCAGAAAGTACACGTGGTCGGCGAGGTCGCCTTTGCGAAAGAGCACCGCGCCGGCCTTGTGCTTGCCTGTGCGCATATAGGGGCGAAGCCAGACGCCAGAAACATCGCCCGACTTCGCCGAGAGTGCCACACGCTTGGTCAGTCGCACCATTTCCAGCGCACGCCAGACGTTGACAGGCAAGAGCGTGGCGTGCAGCGCCAGCACCAGCCAGGCCGGCTGCACCAGGCCGTAGATGACGAAACCGATGCTGCTGCCCACGGCCAACCAGCGCAGCGGGATGATGGTCTTGACCAAAGTACTCGTGACATGCAACACCGCAGCTACGGCCCCGGCGATCAGCGCAAAGACGTCCTTGGGTTGCGCGACCGCCGCGACGATGTTTTGCCACAGCATCTCGAAAACTTCGACGACTGACAACGCTCACTCCTCATCGTCTACGGCGCACCGCGTGCTGCCTGGCGTGAGTATCGCCCGTGTACACGCAGTGGCGCCCGCCACGCTGACCACGCCGCTACAGTTGCATTGATGAGCAAGACGGCGCGCCTTTACAAGATCGAAGCGTTGATCCGCCAGCAGGGCGAGGTCACGTTCAAGCAGATGCTGGCCGCGCTCGAGGTTTCGCCCGCCACGCTCAAGCGCGATCTTGAGTACCTGCGCAGCCAGTTGGGCGCGACTATCACCTACGACGCCGCAAGCCGCGCGTATCGCTTTGCAGCGGCCACCAAGCAAGTAAGGCACGAGCTGCCGGGCCTTTGGTTTGACGAGCGCGAGCTCTACGCGCTGCTGACGGCCTATCAGCTGCTCGGTGAACTCAGAGGTGGCCTCGGATTTCCGAGCACAGCGATAAGTGGACACACTGCGACCCCAACCCGGGCGCCAAGCCCGAGATAGCAGGATGACCATGAGCAGAAGAGCACGACGGAATCACTCACCCACGTTCAAGGCCAAGGTG
>JANOJR010000535.1:0-1578 GCA_031418855.1 Rubrivivax sp. | reverse complement strand
GGCGGGCGCGGAAGAAGTCGTCGGTGGCCATCTGTGCGATCTCCAAAACTCCCAGGAACTGATATCGATTGGAATCAAATCCGAGAGATCGCGCTATTGGCGTTCACCCCGCTGAGCCAGCGTTTATGCGGGTCGGGGGGGGTTTGCAGGGCCGACGAAGTAGGGCAGCCCGGCCGCCTCGAAAGCACGCTTGAAGATTACCCGAATGGGCGCCGCCGTCGCCCAGGCTTTGCGCTCTATGCCCACCGCCTCGAAGTGCAGCTTGTCCCCCAACTCGACGCGGGTGGCCGGGAATAACGGGTCGTCGAGACCCCATAGCAAGTCACGTCGTAGGTGCTGCACCCAGTCGTCCACGATCTGCTGGATCTCGGCACCCACAGGATGGAAGAAGGTAATGAAGGTCTTGCTGAACTTGGTCTTCACGTCGCGCGCATCTTGGAAAACGCTGCCGGCCACCAGGTCCACATGCTTGAGCTTCAGGCTGGCCAGCGCGCTGTCGCGGGCGCCGGTCAGCAGCGTGAAAGCCAGCAGGGCACGGTTGCGCTGCTCGATCTCGCTGCCAGCCCGCATGGTGCCGATGACGTGCTTGATCTGCTCCAGCGTCGGCACCGGCCGCTCGCGCCGCGCCTTGGCCACGCGCGAGTCCTTGTCCGAAAAGCTGAAGTACTCGGCGTCGGAGTAGCGTAACTTCGACCGATAGCCCGGCTGCAGCGCCAGCCACTGGAAGAAGCGCTTCAGGTGCGCCAGCGTCGCGTACTGCGTGGCCTTGCTCAACTTCTCGCCCGTGGTCTTGCTGACGCGGTCGGCCAGGCGGCGCTTGAAGGCCACCGCCTGCTCGAAGTGGAAGGCCTTGAGGTCGCGGTACTGCGTGTCGGCCTCGAAGCGTGCAATGGCCTTGGCCACAGCGTCCACTGAGTCCTCGCTCTGGCCCTTCACCTCCTTCAGAAGTACGAAGTACTCGCGCTTGATTCGCTCGTTGTCAGGGTGGTGTTTTCGCATGGTCTGTTCCGTTCTGCACGAAGGCACTGTTCAGGGAGGGGAGAGGGCTCTCGTCTAGCAGTTCTCCAGCCCGTGTCCATGCCACCGCAGCAGCAGAGAGGCCCCTTGCCGACTCAACCGCACAGTTCGACACCGAACCCAGGCCGACCAGCACCAGCCCAATGCCACTGCGGCGTGCCCTTCGTGTGCGGCACCGCATCCCCGCGCCAACCCCTCCATGAACACAAACCGCCGCCACAAAGCACAACGGCCCAGCGGCAGGCCACCCTGCGCCCCTTTTCGGCCAGCGCATTCAGTACCCTTGCCGGCTTCCCCAGCGCAGTTCTTGCAGCTGGCCCATTCGGATCGATTTGCAGTGGCTTGGGACACGTCCGAGCCGCTTACACCAGGGCTTGTCCAACAAACGGATCACGGCTTCGCGCGAGCTATCCTTAATCGTTCCTGATTAGGCACCAAGTTCAGCCGCACGAATGACACATCTGTTGTGCGGCACGGTCACGCATGCCGCTCGCAGGAGTCGCGGCAAGATGCTCCTGAGGTTGTAGCGCCGATTGAATCGATATTGCACTTCGGCAAGAT
>JANOJR010000534.1:0-4570 GCA_031418855.1 Rubrivivax sp. | reverse complement strand
CTCGTCGGCCAGCAGCAGGTTGGCGAACACGGGGCCGAGCGAGGTGCCGAACTCGCCCGTCTTCTGGTTGTAGATGCGCGTGCCCACCAGGTCGGCCGGCACCAGGTCGGGCGTGAACTGGATGCGCTTGAAGCTGCCGCGCACCGTGCGTGCCAGTGTCTTGATCGTTAGCGTCTTGGCCAGGCCGGGCACACCTTCGACCAACAAGTGGCCTTGCGCCAGCATGCCGATGAGCACACGCTCAAGAAAACGGTCTTGGCCGACGACGATGCGCTTGACCTCGTAGAGGATGCGCTCCATCAGCGTGGCGGTGTCTTCGGGGCTTGGGTTCATGTGTGTCCTGGGGTTCGATTAGAACGGGGGCATGCCTGCTGCAGAAGCCGCGTTTTCAATCGGCACGGCAAAGCCGATGCCGATGAAGGTGCGCTGCTCGGAAGGGTTCAAGATGGCGGTGACGATGCCCACCACATGGCCGTCCATCGTCACCAGCGGCCCGCCGGAATTGCCGGGGTTGGCGGCGGCGTCGAACTGAATCAGGTTGGACAAGGTCTTCTTGCCTTCGGGGCTGCGGAACTCGCGCTTCAGGCCCGAGACGACGCCGTAGCTCACCGACGGGCCAATGCCGAAGGGGTGGCCCACGGCGATGACGTGGTCGCCCGGGCGCAGGTCGGCGGTCGAGCGCATGGTGGCGGCTTCCAGGTCGTCGGGCAGGCTTTCGGCCTTCAGCACGGCGAGGTCGTTTTCGGGCTGGCTGCCGACCATCCGGGCTTCGGATTCGTGGCCGTTGGCGAAGCGCACTTTGATCTTCTTGGCCCCCCACACCACGTGCAGGTTGGTCAAGATGGTGCCGTTGTCGATGATCACCACGCCCGTGCCCAGGCTGCGCTCCATGGCCTTCTTCTCGGGCGACTCGTCGGCGTCGTCGTCCTTGTCGTCCATCAAACCCACCACGCGCACCACCGAAGGCAAGATGGCTTCATAGGCTTTGGCGGCGGCAGACGGCAGCGGCTCTTTCTCTAACGACTCGCGCACGGCGGCGTCGATATCGTCTTGCGTGACGGGGCGGATGTTGTCGCGCAGCGTCAGGGCCAGCAACATCAGCAGCATGCCCGCAAGTGCGCCGATCACGCCCCACGCGGCGGGTGGAAATTGCGGCAGGTGGCGGGCCCAGCCCGTACGCGCGGCGGCGGTTTTTTGGGCCTCATTCAGCGCGGTCGCCGGTGCGTCAGTCGCCTGCGGCGCAACGGGCTCAGCCGGGCCTGGCTCAGCCTTAGCAGGGCGGCGTGAAGCGCTGTAGAGCGGGGCCTTTTTCATGGCATCCAGTGGCTGCGGCACGAGGTGGCGGCAACGGTATCACGGCGGCGAAGACAGCATCGCGGCGGGGTGCCCAAGCGCTGGGTCATGATGGGGGCACCCATGCTGCCTTGGATCGACTCCCACTGTCATCTCGACGCCGCCGAGTTCGACCTTGATCGCTCGGAGGTGATCGCACGCGCCCGTGCTGCGGGCGTCGGTCTGTGCGTGCTGCCTGCCGTGCAGGTGGCGAGCTTTGACGCGGTACGCGCGCTCGCCCACGCGCACGACAGCGTCTACGCGCTGGGCATCCACCCGCTGTACGTGGACCGCGCCGGCGATGACGACCTGGATCATCTGCGCGAGGCCTTGCGGACCCACCGCGACGACCCGCGCCTGGTGGCGGTGGGCGAGATTGGCCTGGACCACTTCGTGCCGGGGCTGGACCGCGAACGGCAACAGCACTTCTACGTGGCGCAACTCAAGCTCGCACGCGACGCCGGCCTGCCGGTGATCCTGCACGTGCGGCGTTCGGCCGACGCTTTGCTGGCGGGGCTGCGCCGCGTCTCGGTGGCGGGTGGCATTGCGCACGCCTTCAACGGCAGCGCGCAGCAGGCCATGCAGTTCATCGAGCGCGGCTTCGCCCTGGGCTTTGGCGGCGCCATGAGTTTCGAGCGCGCCTTGCAGATCCGCCACCTGGCCGCCAGCTTGCCCGAGACCGCGCTGGTGCTGGAGACCGACGCACCCGACATCCCGCCGCAGTGGCTGTACCGCACGGCGGCTGAACGCGCAGCCGGCGCCAGCAGCCGCAACCAGCCCGCTGAGCTGCCGCGCATCGCACAGACTTTGTCGACGCTGCGTGGCTGGACACAAGAGCACACCGCTGCGGTGACATCCGCTAACGTTTTACATGTGCTGCCACGCGTCAAGGCCATCCAAGCCTGATCGGTAAGCCGCACACCCTGCGCTATCGTCAAGCGATGAAAGCCGAGCTGCCCCCTGTCACCTTGTCCGAGCATGACGGCGTGCGCTATTTGCACCTCGGTTCGATCTGGGTGCAGGGTGCCATGCGCATCCGCCAGCCGCAGGTGGTGGAGCTCGACTACATCCAGCGCATGCTGGCCGCTCTTCTGTGGCTGCCCACCGAGTTGCTCGGCCAAGGCCACGCGGTGCAGCTGGGTTTGGGTGCCGGGGCGCTCACGCGCTTCTCGCAGCAGCAACTGAAGATGCGCACGACCGCCGTGGAGCTCAACCGCCTGGTGGTGATGGTCTGCAAGCAGTGGTTCCATCTGCAAACCGACGACCCGCGCTTGACGGTCGCGACCATGGACGCAGGCGTGTGGATTCGCGAGCATGCGCCGGCGCAAAGTGTGCAACTGCTCTTCGTCGACATGTACGACGACGATGCGGCGGCACCCGTGTTCGACGACGAAGCCTTCTACGCCGATTGCCGCCGCGCGTTGGCATCCGGTGGTGTCATGAGCGTCAACCTCTTCGGCCGACACGCCAGCTATGCGCACAGCGCCGCGCGTGTGGCGGCGGTATTCGGCACTGAGCAGGTGTGGAGCCTGCGCCCCACGCGCGAAGGCAACACGGCGCTCATTGCCACACGCGAGGTGGTGGTGCCCGGTCGTGACGAATTGACGGCGCGCGCCGCCCACATCGAAGCGCGCTTTGGCGATTTGGGTTTGAAGGCCAAGAAATGGCTGCATTGGGTACGCCCTTATCAAGCGCAAGCCCTCGCGCCTGCGGCTGAGAATGTCGAAGTGACAGCCACCCCGCCCACACCATGAGCACGGCGCCCAGCGCCAAAGCCAAAGCCGTGCCCGCGCCGCCGCGACCCAAAGGCGCGCTCGACTGGCGCGCCATGTTGCAGTGGTTGCAGGACGACGGGCTCATCACCGCCGAAGACGTCGAGCGCGTCAGCCGGCGTTTTGCCGCCGGACATTCCAGCCTGCATGCGCTGGTGCGACTAGGCGGTGCGGGCCTGGTGCGTGTGGGCAGCGACGAAGCGCTGGACACCGAAGCGCTGACGCAGTGGCTGGCCCAGCGCGCCAAGCTGCCCTACCTGCGCATCGACCCGCTGCGCGCGGACGTGGGGCGTGTGGCCGAAGTCATGTCGGTGCAATACGCCGAAATGCGTCGCGCCTTGCCCATCACCGTCAACGCGCAAGAGGTGGTCATCGCCACCGCCGAGCCGTTTGACGTGGCCTGGCTCAGCGAGATCGAAAGCCACACGCGCCGCCCGGTGCGCCTGGTGCTGGCCAACCCCGACGACGTGCGCCGCTACACCACCGAGTTCTACGCGCTCGCGCGCTCGGTGCGCGCTGCTGCCAAGACGGGCGAGGTGTCGGCCACGGCCAGCTTCGAGCAGATCGTCGAGCTCGGCAAGACGACCAAGCAGCTCGACGCTAACGACCAAGGTGTGGTGCAGGTGGTCGACTGGCTGTGGCAGTACGCGTTTGACCAACGCGCCAGCGACATCCACTTGGAGCCGCGCCGCGAGATGGGCGCCATCCGTTTCCGCATCGACGGCGTGCTGCACACCGTCTACCAGGTGC
The DNA here is from genome assembly GCA_031418855.1 of Rubrivivax sp. Classification (GTDB taxonomy): domain Bacteria; phylum Pseudomonadota; class Gammaproteobacteria; order Burkholderiales; family Burkholderiaceae_C; genus Rubrivivax. Next base: position 716 of record JANOJR010000534.1, on the reverse strand, counting down.
CGCTGGGCGTGATGAACGCCATGACCTCGCGCATCAAGCTGCTCGGGCGCATGGACGTGGTGGAAAAGCGCCGCCCGCTGGATGGCCGCATCAAGACCAAACGCCCCGACACGGCGGAGGGCCCGGGCCGCGAAGTCGAGATGCGTTTGTCGACGCTGCCCACGGCCTTTGGCGAAAAGATGGTGATGCGCATCTTCGACCCCGAGACTGCCGTGAAGGGCATTGAAGCGCTGGGCTTTGGCAGCCATGACGCCGCGCGCTGGGGTGAGCTCATCGCGCGGCCGCACGGCATCATCCTCGTCACCGGGCCCACGGGCAGCGGCAAGACCACCACGCTGTATTCGACGCTCAAGCAGCTGGCCAGCGAAGAGGTCAACGTCTGCACGATTGAAGACCCGATCGAGATGATCGTGCCGGCCTTCAACCAAACCCAAGTGCAGCAGATGCTCGACATGGGTTTTGCCGAAGGCCTGCGCGCGCTGATGCGCCAGGACCCCGACATCATCATGGTCGGCGAAATTCGCGACCTGGCCACGGCCGAGATGGCGATCCAGGCCGCACTCACCGGCCACCTCGTCTTCAGCACGCTGCACACGAACGACGCGGCGGGCGCGGTCACCAGGCTGGCCGATCTGGGCGTGCCGACGTACTTGATCGCCGCCACCGTCATCGGCGTGCTCGCGCAGCGCCTGGCGCGCACGCTGTGCCCCAGCTGC
>JANOJR010000533.1:0-1542 GCA_031418855.1 Rubrivivax sp. | reverse complement strand
ATCATGCCGAACATCGAAAGCGGCTGCGGCATCCCGTCAATCGTGAAGTTAGCGTTGAAGATCTTATGGCGGCAATGCTCGCTGTTGGCCTGCGCAAACATCATCAGCTCGACATCGCTGGGGTCGCGCTTCAGTGCGGCGAAGGCCGCCACCAGGTAGTCGATCTCATCGTCAGACAGCGCCAGGCCGAACTCGATATTGGCCGCTTGCAAGGCGCTGCGGCCTTGCGCCAGCAAAGGCACATGCGCCATCGCCACGGCGGGGCGCTGCTCGAAGAGACGCGCCAGCGCGTCGCGCTGCCAGGCCACCGTCTGCGTCATGCGGTCGTGCAGCACGGCCTCGATCGCCGTCGCCTCATCGACCGTCAATGGCTTCGCGGCGGACAGCATGCCGCTCTTGAGCACCAGGCGATAGGCTGTGACGCGCTCGACCCGCCGCAGCGCGATGCCGCAGTTGTGCGCGATGTCCGTGGCCTTGCTGGCCCAGGGTGAGATGGTGCCCAAGCGCGGCATGACGAAGAGATGCACGCCACCTTGCGGCAGCGCGGCACGGCCCGGGCCATCGAGCAAGGCTTGCACACCCGTGAACTCAGCCGCCGACAAGGCCGCCGCGCTGGCCACCACATGCAGGTACATCGCCTGCACCTCGCTCACGCGCGCGCACGCGACTTGCAAGCGGCTCAGTAAAGCCTGACGGCGAAACTCCGACAGCGATGGGCCGCCTTCGAAAGTGGTGACGTGCAAGGCGGCGGGTGTCATGCGGTCCTGGGAATGCGGAGGCGTAGGGCCGTGGCGCCATGCAAAGGCACGCGCGGCAGCGGCGAAGCCCGGCATTTTATGGGCCGGTGGGATAATCCGCGCCTATGCCGATCACCATCAAAAGCGCCAGCGACATCGAGGGCATGCGCCTAGCCGGGCGTCTTGCCTCTGAAGTGCTGGACCTGCTCACGCCGCATGTGCGCCCAGGCGTCACCACCCTTGAGATTGACCGCATCGCCCACGAGCACATGGTCAAAGTTCAAGGCGGCACGCCCGCCACGCTGGGCTACGCGCCGCCGGGCTACCCGGCCTTCCCGGCGTCGCTGTGCACGTCTGTCAACGACGTGGTGTGCCACGGCATCCCCGACGAGCGCGCGCTCAAAAGCGGTGATGTCGTGAACATCGACGTGACCATCATCAAAGACGGCTGGCACGGCGACAACAGCCGCATGTTTGTGGTGGGTGAAGCGTCGATCGCGGCCAAGCGTTTGAGCAGCGTGACGTTCGACGCCATGTGGCGTGGCATCGTCAAGGTCAAGCCCGGGGCACGGCTCGGAGACATCGGGCACGCCATCCAGATGTTTGCCGAACACCAGGGCTTCTCGGTCGTGCGCGAGTTCTGCGGCCACGGTGTCGGCGCGCGTTTCCACGAAGAGCCGCAGGTGCTGCACTACGGCCGCCCGGGCACGCTGGACGAGCTGGTGCCGGGCATGATCTTCACCATCGAGCCGATGATCAACGCCGGCCGGCGCGACATCAAAGAAGACCGCAAAGGCAACCGCCC
>JANOJR010000532.1:0-1594 GCA_031418855.1 Rubrivivax sp. | reverse complement strand
CATCGAAGCCGAAGACACGGGCGTGATGGGCCTGCGTTTGCGCAGCGGCGCACTCGCCTCCATCAACGTCACCATGCTCACGCATGGCCGCAACTTTGAAGGCTCGATCACGCTCTTGGGCGAGCGCGGCACGGTGCGCATTGGCGGTGTGGCGGTGAACGAGATTCAGCACTGGGCCTTTGACGAGGTGCGGCCCGAAGACACGCACGTGAAGACGGCCAACTACGCCGCCGCCTCGGTCTACGGCCCCGGCCACGCGCTGTACTACGACAACGTCATCCGCACCCTGCGCGGCGAAGGCCACGCGGAGGTGGACGGCTACGAAGGCCTGCGCTCGCTCGAAGTCATCATCGCCGCCTACCGCAGCGCGCGCGACGGCGTGCGCGTCGGCCTGCCGCTGGTGTTTTGATGGCCGCCACGGTGCATGCCAGCGCCATCGTCGATGCCGGCGCGCAGCTGGGTGAGGGCACCTATGTCTGGCACTTCGCGCATGTCTGCGCCGGCGCGCGCATCGGGCCGGGTTGCTCGCTGGGGCAGGGCGTGTTCGTGGCCAATGACGTGCGCATCGGCGCCAACGTGAAGATCCAGAACTACGTCTCCGTGTTTGATGCGGTGACGCTGGAAGACGACGTCTTCTGCGGCCCCAGCATGGTCTTCACCAACGTGCTCAACCCGCGCGCGGCCGTGCCACGCAAGGCCGAGTACCGGCGCACGCTGGTCAAACGCGGCGCGACGCTGGGTGCCAACTGCACGGTGGTGTGCGGCCACACCATCGGCGCTTACGCGTTCATCGGTGCCGGCGCCGTGGTGGCCAGCGACGTGCCCGACTACGCCCTGATGGTCGGCGTGCCGGCCAAACGCATCGGCTGGATGAGCCGCCACGGCGAGCGCCTGGCGTTGCCCGTGCGCGGTGAGGCGCAGGCCACGTGCGCAACGACCGGCGAACACTACCAATTGCGCGGCGACGAGCTCACATGCAGTTCACCGACCTGAAGGCGCAGTACGCTGCGTTGAAAGTCAGCATCGACACACGCATGCAGCGTGTGCTCGACCACGGCCAGTACATCATGGGCCCCGAAGTCGCCGAGATGGAAGCGCAGCTCGCCGCCTTCACCGGCAGCAAATACTGCATCAGCGTGGCCAGCGGCACCGAAGCGCTGTTGATCGCCATGATGGCGCTGGGCATTGGGCGCGGCGATGAGGTCATCACCACGGCCTTCACCTTTGCCGCCACCGCCGAGATGATTGCGCTCTTGGGGGCGACGCCGGTGTTCGTCGACATCGAGCGCGACACCTGCAACCTGGACGTGGCCCAGATCGAAGCCAAGCTAACGCCCAAGACACGCGCCATCATGCCCGTCAGCCTGTACGGCCAGGTCGCCGACATGGCGACTATGAACGCCATCGCTGCCAAGCACGGCCTGGCGGTGATCGAAGACGGCGCGCAGAGCTTCGGCGCCGTGTACCAGGACAAGCGCTCCTGCGCGCTGTCGACCTTCGGCGCCACGAGCTTTTTCCCGAGCAAGCCGCTGGGCTGCTACGGCGACGGCGGCGCGCTCTTCACCGACGACGCGGCCCTGGCCCAGGCCGCGCG
>JANOJR010000531.1:0-3107 GCA_031418855.1 Rubrivivax sp. | reverse complement strand
TGTCGCGGCCCAAGCCCAGGCTGTCGACAAAAACGCGTGGCAATCCAAAGGGAAAGTCGAACGCCCCCAGCCACGGCCCCGGTGTGTTCAGCAGCGTCTCAAACGCATTGAAGTCGTGCAGCGGCTCCACGTCTTCGAGTGTTAGCACGCCGCCGCGCAGGCGGCCCGTGGCCACCGTGATGGGCTTGCGCTTGCCGGGTGCGGAGGTGAAGTCGACGCCGATGAGCGTGGGTGAGCGCGGGGATGAAAGACGGCGGGGAGCGGGCATCGGCGCATTGTCAGCGCGCTACAGTGCAGGCATGACATCGACCCCCCTCTACAACCCCGTGCTCGCCGAGGCCCTGCGCGGCGGTATCACGGAATCCTTCCATCGCGGCGCGTTGGCCATCGTTGACGGCGACGGCAGCGTGCACACCGCCCTGGGCGACGTTGAGCGCGCCATCTTCGCGCGCTCGGCAATTAAGGTGCTGCAAGCGCTGCCGCTGGTGGGGAGCGGCGCCGCCGACGCCTTGGCGCTGAGCGACGAAGAGCTGGCGCTGGCCTGCGCCTCGCACGGCGGTGAAGCGCGACATACCAGCACCTCCGCTTCGATGTTAGCCAAGGCCGGTGTGGACGCCGTAGCACTCGAATGCGGCGCGCATTGGCCTTACTTCGAAGCCGCCACGCATGCGCTGGTGCGTGAGGGCGCCAAGCCCAGCGCGCTGCACAACAACTGCTCGGGCAAGCACGCAGGTTTCGTCTGCCTGGGCTGCCACATGCATCAGGGCAAGACCGACCTGCGCGGCTTCCTAGGCGGCTACGTCAAACCCGAACACCCGGTGATGCGCGAGGTCACCGCCGCCGTGCAGGCAGCCACGGGCTATGACCTCACACGCACCGCGCAAGGCGTGGACGGCTGCTCCATCCCCACCTTCGCCATACCCCTGCGCCACCTTGCGCACGCCTTCGCGCGTGTGGCCACCGGCGTGGGCTTGAGCGCAGGCCACGCGCGCGCCGCCAGGCGGCTGCGTCAGGCTGTCGCCAGGGCGCCGCTGTTTGTTGCCGGCACGGGCCGCTTTGACAGCCGCGTGATGAGCCAATTCGGCGCCCGCGTGTTCTGCAAGGTCGGCGCTGAAGGTGTGTACTGCGCCGCCCTACCCGAGCTTGGCTTGGGTGTGGCCATCAAGATGGACGACGGCAACACCGCGCGTGGCGCCGAAGTGGTGATGGCCGCCGTCATCGAGGCTTTGTTGCCGCTGGCCGACGTTGATGCGCGCTTCATCGCCGGCATGCGCCACGTGGTGATGAAAAACTGGAACGGCATCGAGATTGGTGCCCTGCACGCTTCAGCCACGCGACACTTACTTGGACGGCCAGCACCATGAGCATTCGTACCCTGCAATTCGACGACACGCTCTACGTCTACCTGGTGGCGCACGCCGCGCGCGAGCACCCGGCCCTGGCGGGCTTGCGTGAGGCCACACGCAGCCACGCACATGCCGGCATGCAAATCGCGCCCGACCAAGGCGCCTTCATGGCCTTGCTGGTCAAGCTCATCGGCGCCAAGCGCTGCATTGAAGTCGGCACCTTCACCGGCTACAGCGCGCTGGCCGTGGCGCTGGCGCTGCCAGACGATGGCCGCGTTCTCGCCTGCGACATCAGCGACGAATTCACCCGCGTGGGGCGGCCCTTCTGGCAAGCCGCCGGTGTGGCGCACAAGATCGAACTGGTGCTGGCGCCGGCCGTGCTAACACTCGATGCACGCATCGCCGCAGGTGAAGCCGGCAGCTACGATTTCGCCTTCATCGACGCCGACAAAGCCAACTACGACGACTATTACGAGCGCTGCCTAACGCTCGTCAGGAGCGGTGGCCTGATCGCCCTGGACAACATGCTGTGGAGCGGCGCCGTGGCGCGCCCGGCCACCACCGCCGACACTGCCGCGCTGCAAGCCTTGAACGACAAGCTGCTGCGTGACGAGCGCGTGGACCACAGCTTGCTCACGGTGGGCGACGGTCTGGCGCTGGCGCGCAAGCGTTGAGACCTTAGCGCGGCAGCTCCAGACGTGCGCACAAGAATTCCGCCACCGCCACCTCCGTCGCCACGGCGTCTTCAACCTGCGCGCCGGCAAAACCATGGCCCACGCCAGGCAGCGAGATGAACCGGTGCAGCACCGCCAGCTCGCCCAGGCGCGCCGCCAGTTTCGCCGACTCACTGTGAGGCACATCGTTGTCGACCTCACCGTGCACCAACACGGTGGGCGGGAAGTTCGCGCCAAGCTGACGGATCGGGCAATAACGGTCAAACCACGCGGCGTCAGCCACGGGGTCGCGCGCCGTGACTTCGGCCAGCCACGCACCTTGCTGGCGGCAGTACAAGTAGAAGCACGAACGGTCGACACCCAGCGCCGGGTCCTGTACCGGCGGCCCGCTTAGCGAGGCCTGCGCTTCGTCAATCGTGACCAGATCCATCTGCCGGTAGTAGGCGCTGGGCTCGGCCTCCCACGGCGCGGTGATGTCGCCGTAGCCCCAGAACGAGGCCAGTGCGCGCGGCGGCGGCGCCAGCAGTGAGCCACCCAGAAGTGCCAGGTACGCACCGGCCGATGCACCTGCCAGCGCTATGCGCGAAGGGTCGATGCCAAAGCGCGTGGTGCCAACGCCGTGCACCCAGCGCCAAGCGTCACGAACATCGTCCACGATGCCGGGCAACTTGGTTTCGGGGGCCAGGCGGTGGTCGATGGAGATGATGACGAAATCGCGCTCAAGCAAGGCACGCAGCAGGCTGACGCGCGGCGAGTTCTTGCGCCAGCCGAAGATGAGGCCGCCACCGTGGATCCACACCAGGCAGGGCTTCAGGGCGCCGCTCGACGCGCCGATGACATCGGCCTCAAGCACGTGGCCATCGATCACCTTGTAGACATGGGTGTCGCGCGCGGGCGGCGGGGCGGGCGTGTCGACCATGTTCGCCTCTGCGCTTACCTTGTCCTGGCGCCTAGGAGCCTGTCGGACTTGAGCTGCACCGCCATGTCCAACCGAACGCGGGGCTTCTTTTGACGCGGTGCGGGGCGGATTTGGCGTCTTCGTAGCCCGAGTACGCTTTACGAGCCGGCCAGACCGCTTGGCATGGCT
>JANOJR010000530.1:0-2987 GCA_031418855.1 Rubrivivax sp. | reverse complement strand
CTCAAGCTCAGCGTGCGCGACTTCGGCCCTGGCGTCAGCGCCGATCAACTCAGCCACCTTGCCGAGCCTTTCTATCGGCCTGATGCAGCGCGCGCGCGCGACAGCGGCGGCGTCGGCCTGGGCCTGACGCTGTGCCGCCTGGTGGCGCAAGCGCATGGGGGTGAGCTGCACTTGCAGCTCGTTAACCCGGGGCTGCAGGCCACGCTTTCGCTGCCCCTCGCGTCGTAAACTGCCCGCACGTTTTCTACGCTTCACCACCACGATGGCTTTGTTGTTCAGTGGCTTGGCCGTGCTGGCCGGGTACGTGATTGGATCGCTGTCCTTCGCCATCATCATCAGCCGCCTGATGGGCCTGGCCGACCCGCGCGCGTACGGCTCGGGCAACCCGGGTGCGACCAACGTGCTGCGCTCGGGCAACAAGGCCGCTGCGCTGCTGACCTTGGCGCTCGACGCGCTCAAAGGTTTCGTGCCCGTGCTGCTGGTGTTGATGTTCGGCGCGCGCTTTGGCCTGGGTGAGGGTACGGCCGGTTTCGTCGGCCTGGCGGCCTTCGTCGGCCATGTCTGGCCGGTCTTCTTTCGCTTCAAAGGCGGCAAGGGTGTCGCCACGGCCGCCGGCGTGCTGATGGCGCTGAACCCATGGCTGGCGGTGGCCACGCTGGCCAGCTGGGCCATCATCGCGGCCTTCTCGCGCTTTGTGTCACTCGCCTCGATCGTGGCCGCTGTCTTCGCGCCGTTTTATCAGCTGCTCATTTGGGGCATGGCGCCCGTGTTCATGCCCATCGTGGTGATGAGCCTGCTGCTGATCTGGCGGCATGAGGCCAACATCCGCAAGCTCTTTGCGGGCACGGAATCCAAGCTCGGACAGAAGGCCAACGTGGCCGCCGCCGTGCATCACAAACACACGCCGCAGAAACCCCATCACCATGACCACAGAAAAGGACATCGCAAGTGAGCAGCATCCAAAGGTTTGACGTCGGCGCACGCATGTCCGAGATGGCCGTGCATAACGGCGTGGTCTACCTTGCCGGCCAAATCGCAGAGGACGCCAGCCAGGACATCAGCGGCCAGACGCACCAGGTGCTGGCCGCCATTGACGCGCTGCTAGCCCGCGCCGGCAGCGACAAGAGCCGCATCCTGCGCTGCCAGATCTTCATTGCCGATCTTGCCGACTTCGCAGCCATGAACACCGTGTGGGAGGCCTGGGTCGTGGCCGGCCACACGCCGCCGCGCGCGACCGTGCAAGCGGCACTTGCCAAGCCCGAATGGAAGATCGAAATGGTGGTCACGGCCGCGCTGTGATTCGCCGTCGCGCCGGCTCGCGGCGGGAGCGCATATGACCCGCGCCGACGCCATGGGCATGCTGTTGGCGTTCATCGCGCGGCTCATCACCGGCGCACAAGGCCACTGGCGCGGCTGCCCGCCCAAGGCCGAGCAGCGCATCTACTTTGCCAACCATCAAAGCCACCTCGACTGGGTGTTGATCTGGGCGGCGTTGCCCAAAGAGCTGCGCAGCGTGACGCGCCCCATCGCCGCGCGCGACTACTGGACCTCGTCGCCCTTCAAACACTGGATCACGCGCGAGGTCTTCAACGCTGTCTACGTGAGCCGCACGCGCAGCGACGATCAAGACCCGCTGGAGCCACTGGCCGACGCGCTGAAAAGCGGTGACTCGCTGGTGATCTTTCCCGAGGGCACACGCAGCAACAAAGGCGAGCCGCAGGCCTTCAAGAGTGGGCTCTACCACCTGGCCGAACAGTTCCCCGACGTTCAGCTCATTCCCGTGTGGATCGACAACGTGCAGCGCGTGATGCCCAAGGGTGAGGTCGTGCCGGTGCCGATCTTGTGCACGGCCACGTTCGGTGCGCCCATGCAGCTGGCCAGCGGCGAAGACAAACGCGAGTTCCTCACTCGTGCGCGCGAGGCCGTGGTGCAACTTCGGCCAGTCTTCTCGTGACGACCCCAACATGACCGCCACCGAATGGGCGCACTGAAGTCTTTGTCCGTCACCGAGCAGGTGGGGCTGCTCTTCGTGGTGCTGTTCGGGCTGCTCACCCTGGTGTCGACGGTGGCGCTGTTGTTGTCGCTCAAACGTGACGACAACGAAAGCTCGGAGAGGCATCAGCAGCTCAAACGTGAGCTGCGCGCGGTGTGGGTCAGCGCCCTGGTGTTCTGGCTGGCATGGATGTCGGGGCCCGTAGGCGCCACGCTTACCTTCGGCGTCTTCTCGTTTCTGGCGTTGCGCGAATTCATCACGCTGGCGCACACGCGCCGCAGCGACCACCGCAGCCTGATCGCGGCCTTCTTTGTGGTGCTGCCACTGCAGTACTTCTTCGTCGGCACGCGTCACTTTGACATCTTCAGCGTCTTCATCCCCGTCTACGTCTTCCTGGCCATCCCCGTACTTAGCGCGTTAGCCGGTGACCCCGAGCGCTTCTTGGAGCGCAACGCCAAGATCCAGTGGGGCATCATGGTTTGCGTCTACGGCCTGAGCCACGCGCCGGCGCTGCTGCTGCTGGACTTCAAAGGCTTCGAGGGGCGTGGCGCCTTTCTCGTCTTCTTCCTGGTGGTCGTCGCCGTGTGCGCGCAGATCGTGCAGGAGCTCGCCAGCCGCTGGCTGCGCCGCCGCCCGGTTGCGCGCCAGATCGACCGCTCGTTCTCCTACCGCGCCTGGCTGGCGGGCGCCTTGGCCGCCGCCATCCTTGGCGCCGCGCTGTACTGGATCACGCCCTTCAAGGCCGGCCAGGCGCTGGTGATGGCGCTCATCGCCGGCGGCTGCGGCACGCTGGGTGAGTTCGTCATGAAGGCGCTGAAGAAGGATGCTGGTGTGCGCTTCTGGGGCAACCGCAGCTCGGTCACCGGCGCGGTGGGCCTGCTCGACCGTGTGGCGCCGCTGTGTTTTGCCGCACCCGTGTTCTTCCACTCCGTGCGCTGGTACTTCCAGCTCAAGTGATGCGCATCCTCGGCATCGACCCCGGCTTGCAGCGCAC
>JANOJR010000529.1:0-5557 GCA_031418855.1 Rubrivivax sp. | reverse complement strand
TACGACTTCAACGACGACCTGATCCCGCTGGGTGCCACCGCCTGGGTGCGTTTGGCCGAGCGCTGGCTGGCCACCGCACGATGAGCGCCGCGCAACACTTCGCCCAGAGTTACGTCGAAGCACGCGACAAGTTCCTGGCCGCGTCAAGTGCGGCGGGGCTGGAGGTGCAGTCGCACGAGCACCCGCTGCCGGGGCGCGATGGCGAGGTGCTGGCGATGGACGTGGCGCGCTTTGGCGCGGCCGACGCGCAAGCCCTGCTCGTCGTCAGCAGCGCCTGCCATGGTGTTGAGGGCTATTGCGGCTCGGGCGTTCAGCACGCCTTGCTGGCCGACGCGGCGTGGCATGGCCAGGTGCAGGAAGCCGGCGTGGCCGTGCTCTACATCCACGGCCTGAACCCGCATGGTTTTTCCTGGTGGCGGCGCACCACGCACGAGAACGTTGACCTCAACCGCAACTTCCAGGACTTCAGCAAACCGCTACCGGCTAACGACGGATATGAGCGCATTGCTGGCGCCTTGGTGCCTGCGGTGTGGCCGCCCACGGCCGAGAACGAAGGCCTGCTTGCGGCCTTCACCGCCGAGCATGGTGCGCGTGGTTTCCAAACCGCCGTGAGCGGCGGCCAGTACCAGCACGCCGACGGCTTGTTCTTTGGTGGCACGGCGCCGACCTGGAGCCAGCAGACGCTGCGCCGGGTGCTGCAACAGCATGGCCGGCGCTGCGCGCGGCTGGGCTGGATCGACGTGCACACGGGCCTGGGCCCCAATGGCCACGGCGAGATCATCTTCGCCGGGCACGACGACCAAGCAGCGGTGGCGCGTGCGCGCCAGTGGTGGGGCGCGCAGGTGACGTCGATCTACGACGGCTCATCGAGCTCGGCCCTGCTCTCGGGCCTGATGTGCAACGCCGCCTACGAAGAATGCCCGCAGGCGCAGTACACCGGCATGGCGCTGGAATTCGGCACGGTGCCGGTGCACGAGGTCATCAACGCCCTGCGCGCCGACCAGTGGCTGCAAAACCATCCGCAAGCCGGGCTGGCCCAACACCGCGCGATCAAGCGCCAGGTGCGCGATGCGTTCTATACCGACACCGATGTGTGGAAGCCGAGCATCGTCGAGCAAGGTCTGGCCTGCGCACGCCAGGCACTGCGGGGCTTGACCTCGGCTTAGCGCAGCCAGCCCTGCTGGCGCAGCGCAGTGGCGGTATCTTCGGCGTTAGCAAACTGCCAAGCGTTCCAGCCTTGCGCCTGCGCCGCCGCCACGTTGGTGGCCACGTCGTCGAAGAAAAGCAGCTCGGCAGGCTCAGCGCCAAAACGCCGCGCCGCCAGCTCGAAGATCGCCGGCTCGGGCTTGATGGCCTGCACGCGCGCCGAGAAGACGCCGTCTAGAAATTCACCCACGACGGGGAAGCGCTGCTCTAGATGGTCGGCGTAGGGTGCAGGCATGTTCGACAGGAAGTAGAGCGCGTGGCCCTGCTCGCGCAGCGCCGCGATCAAGGCCAGCGTGGCGGGGTCGGGTTGCAGCTCCAGCGGCACGGCGTCGACGACCGCCTGCACCTCGGCGCGGCTCATGCCCGTGCGCGTGCTAATGCGCATCACGAGGGTGGAGACGTCGAGCACACCACGGTCGAATTCGGCCCAGTCACCACCCCAGCCTTGAAAGAGCCCAGCCTCGCAGCATGAGATGGCGGCCTCATCCGCCGTGTGCGCCGGCAGCACCCGGCGCAGCATCTCGCGCGGCTTCCAGTGGAAGACCACGCCGGCGAAGTCGAAGACGAACTTCACGCGCGCAAGCGCTGCAGCAGGCCCGCCGTCGAGCCGTCCAGACCGTTGATGTCGCCGCTGGCCAGACGCGGCAGCAGCGCGCTGGCCAGCGCCTTGCCGAGTTCCACGCCCCATTGGTCAAAGCTGTTGATGCCCCACACCGCGCCGCTGGTGAAAACGCGGTGTTCGTACATCGCGATGAGCGCGCCCAGCGAGCGTGGCGTCAAGCGCTCCAGCACGAGCGTGGTGCTCGGGCGGTTGCCGGGGAAGCTGCGGTGCTGCGCCAAGGCGGTGGGGTCAAAGCCTGCGCCCGCCGTGGGCGCCGCTTCGGCCGCCGCTTCGTCTGCGCGCTTGCCCAGCATCAGCGCCTGGCCTTGCGCCAGGCAGTTGGCCAGCAGCTTTTGATGCAGATCGGCATGCGCGTGTTCGGCGTGTCGCACGGCGATGAACTCCAGCGGCACGACGTCCGTCCCCTGGTGCAGCATTTGAAAGTACGCATGCTGGCCATTGGTGCCCGGCTCGCCCCAGACCACCGGGCTGGTGGCAAAAGGCAGCGCCTCGCCGGCCATGTCCACGCGCTTGCCGTTGGACTCCATTTCCAGCTGCTGCAAGTAGGCCGGCAGCCGCGCCAGGCCCTGGTGGTAGGGCGCGACGCTGCGGCTGCTGAAGCCGTGGAAGTTGCGGTACCAGACGTCAAGCAAGCCCAGCATCAAGGGCAGGTTGTCTTGCGGCGCGGCGTGGGCGAAGTGCTGGTCCATGGCATGCGCGCCCGCCAGCATCTCGCGGAAACTTTGCGCGCCGACGGCAATGGCGATGGGCAGGCCGATCGCGCTCCACAGCGAATAGCGCCCGCCCACCCAGTCCCAGAAACCGAAGGTACGCGTGATACCGAAGCTGGCCGCGGCCGCGACGTTGGTGGTGGCTGCAACGAAGTGGCGCGCGATGTCGCCGCCGCCTTGCTCGATAAACCATTGCCGCGCCACTTGGGCGTTAGCCATCGTCTCTTGCGTGGTGAATGTCTTGCTGGCGATGATGAAGAGCGTGTGGCGCGCGTCCAGCCCGCGCAGCACCATGCTGATGTCGTGGCCGTCGACGTTGCTGACGAAGTGCATGCGCAGGCGGCGGTGGCCGAAGGCTTGCAGCGCGCGGACAGTCATCTGCGGGCCGAGGTCGCTGCCGCCGATGCCGATGTTCACGACGTCGGTGTAAGCGTCATCGGCGCGCACGGTTTGCGCCAGCGCCAGCATCGCTTCCAATACCGCGTGCACCTCAGTGCTGTGGGCACCCGCGCCAGGTGGCGCACGCAGTGCGGTATGCAGCACCGCGCGGCCTTCGGTGGCGTTGATGGCCACGCCGGCGAACATGGCGTCGCGCTGCGCCAACACACCGCACTCGGTAGCTAACTCCAGAAGGTAGCGGCGTGTGGCCACGTCGATGAGGTTCTTCGACAAGTCGGCAAAAACCTCGGGCGCTTGCAGGCTGAAGGCGGCAAAGCGGCCGGGGTCGCGCGCGAAGGCTTCACGCAAATCGAGCTCCCGGCCATGGGCTTCGAAGTGGCCACGCAAGGCGGCCCAGGCCTGTGTGCGGTCGCAGCGCGTGGCCGTCATGCGCGTGCACCCTCGATCAAGGCTTCGAGCTTCATCGCGTCAGCGGCGAAGGCGCGGATGCCTTCGGCCAGCTTTTCGGTGGCCATGGCGTCGTCATTGAGGGCGTAGCGAAACGCAGGCTCGTCAAAGTGCTGCTCGGGCAAGTCGAGCGCGCGTGCCGCGTCGCCGTCAAGCGCCAGGGCCAGCGGTGCGTCACTGGCTTGCAGCTGGGCCAGCAAGTCCGGCGCGATGGTCAGCAAGTCGCAGCCCGCCAGCGCCTGGATCTGGCCGACGTTGCGAAAGCTCGCACCCATGACTTCGGTGCGCACGCCATAACGTTTGAAGTACTGATAGATGGCCACGACCGACTTGACGCCGGGGTCGGCCGCGCCGGCCATCGCGGCTTCATTCCAGGCCGCGCCGGCAGCCTTCTTGTGCCAGTCGTAAATGCGCCCCACGAAGGGGGAGATGAGCTGCACGCCAGCGTCACCACAGGCCAGTGCCTGGCAAAAACCGAAGAGCAGCGTGAGGTTGCAGCGTATGCCCTCGCGCTGCAACAACTCGGCCGCGCGGATGCCTTCCCAGGTGGCGACAATCTTGATCAGCACACGTTCACGCGGCACGCCCTCGGCGGCATAGAGCGCAATGATGCGTTTGGCGCGCGCCACGGTGGCGGCCGTGTCAAACGACAAACGCGCGTCAACTTCGGTGCTCACGCGGCCCGGCACGATGGCCAGGATTTCCATGCCGAAACGCACCAGCACGCGGTCGATGACTTCATCAACGGCGGCGCTGCTACGCGCCTTGGCTACGCTGGCCAGCAGCGGAGCGTACTCGGGCAAGAGCGCCGCTTTCAAGATCAGCGACGGGTTGGTGGTAGCGTCTTGCGGCGCGAATTGCGCGAGCTGTTTGAAGTTGCCGGTGTCGGCCACCACGGTGGTGTAAGCCTTGAGCTGATCGAGTTGATGCATGTGGCGCGCCTAGGGCAAACGAGGGTGAGGCGGGCATTAGAACCGACGCCGTTGACCTAAGATGGACCGCAGGCGCTGCGCCGATCTGCACGTCCCCCCACCGAGCAGGCATCCCTTGAACACCATGTCTCCCAACCCACACCCCAGCACCACGCCACGCGCCGCCGTGTCCACGCTGCGCGCGCTGGTGTGGATGGCAGCGCTGGCGCTGGTCCACGGCTTGACGTTTGCCGCGCCGGCGCTGGTGACCATCCTCGATGGCGAGGCGCGCGTATTCCACGCCAGTGGCAGCGTAAACGTCGTGGAAGCGCTGGCCTTGCCCGCGGCGGCCATCGTGCAGACCACCGACACCAGCCGCTTGCTGCGTGTGGAATGGGCCGACGGCAGCGCGCTCGATCTCGGCCCCGCCACCAAGGTCTTGATCGTCCCCGAAGGCATGAGCGAGCGCGCCGCCAAGCTGCCAGGCGTCTACCTCTTGCGCGGCTGGGCCAAGCTCAGCGGCGCGGCGGGTGCCACGGCGCCGGTGTTGATGTCCGCACTGGGCGAGCTGCCACCCTTCAAGGGCGTGGCGGTGATGTCACTTTTTGACGGCGTGCAGGCGGGCACGCCCAGCGGCGTGTTCAGCGAAGTCGGTCCGCTCTTGTGGCAAGAGCGTGGCGGCAAGGCGCTGGTGACGCTCGCCACGGGCCAGTTCTTTGCGCGCGCGCAGGGTCAAGCCAGCCAGGTGCTGCCGCGCCCGCCCGCCACGCTGCTGCAAGCGCTGCCGCGCGCCTTTCGCGACACGTTGCCGCACCGGCTGGTGGCCATGCAGCAGCGTGAAGTCAAGCCCCCCTCCACCGCGACCCTGCCTTTGCCGCCCTACGCCGAGCTGCAGCCCTGGCTCGCCGCCGGTGACGCGCAGCTGCGCCGCCTGCTGGTGCAGCGCTTTGCCGCCTGGTCACGTGACGCGACGCTGAAGCGCGAATTGCTCACCCACCTTAACGATCATCGCGAGTGGGGTGCGCTGGTGTTGCCTAAGCCAGCCGCCTCAGCTACCCAAACCAACAAAGCCCCCGGAGCCCCGCCATGAAACTGCTGGTCAAGTTCAACCTGCTCTACCTGTTGGTGATGGCGCTGGGCATCGGCGTCAGCGGCTACATCACGCGCAGCCTGTTGCAGCAGCACGCGAAAGAAGAGTCGCTCGACAAAGGCCGCCTGCTCATCGACAAAGCCAATGCCGTGCGTGGCTACACCTCGGGGCA
>JANOJR010000528.1:0-4429 GCA_031418855.1 Rubrivivax sp. | reverse complement strand
CAGCGCGGCGGCTCCTGCTGGCTTCAATGAGGCCGAGGCACGAGGCCTCGGAAATCGACCATGCACCAAGAACACCAGCGCCTGCACCACGTGCTTCAATGAGGCCGAGGCACGAGGCCTCGGAAATCGACTGCCGCCAGTTCAGGATCAGCGCCGTCATCATGCTTCAATGAGGCCGAGGCACGAGGCCTCGGAAATCGCCTTGAGGGCGTCAGTTGCTCCACCAGCCACCTTGCTTCAATGAGGCCGAGGCACGAGGCCTCGGAAATCGTCGCATCTCTGCTCAGCGCGTTCTCGCCGGCCTGGCTTCAATGAGGCCGAGGCACGAGGCCTCGGAAATCGTCTTCAGGTTTGGTCATGGCGTCTCCCGCTGATGTTGCTTCAATGAGGCCGAGGCACGAGGCCTCGGAAATCAGCGCCCGCGAAACGCGAGTGCTGGCGCGGATTCTGGCGTATCGGTGCGAGCGCTCGACGCATTTCGTTGGCACCTCGCGGCTTGGCTTCAGTGGTTGGCCATGCTGATGGCCCAAGTGCTTGAATTTTCAAAGAACTTCGCCCTGCGAGCGCTGCCTGCGGTGGGCCTGTCCACACGAGCGCTCGCGTGCGTAGCGGCAGCTGTGAGTTGCCATCGGTGCCATACCTCAGACGATGACCGGCGCGCGCTCGATCGGCGCGAACGCGCTCTTGCCGATGCTTTGCACGCGCGGGCGCACATCGTCGACGATGCCGACGTCGATGACCATCACGTGGTCTTCGCCGGCCGCAATGGTGGTCGTCAGGCGCGCCACCAGGTCAACGTGTCGGCTGCGGGTGAGCCGGCACTGGAACACCGACAGCTGCAACCACTCGCCGTAACCATGCATCAGCTTGAACACGGCACGCCAGCGCTTCGCGTCGGCGATGTCGTAGGTGACGATGTACAGATGCTCGTCGGCCATGGCGCAATTCAGCGTGTCGTGAAGTTCGGGTAGCGGTCAACCTCGCCGAGTAGGTGGCGCGCCAGCAGCCGGCACTGGATCTCCACGATCTGGCGGTACTGCGCCGAGTAGCCAAAGACGGGGTGCGTGATCTCTTGTCCCATGCGCCGCTCGAACGCGGCGATGAACGCGCGCCGCCCACGCTCGTTCAAATTCACCGCACCGCCCGCGCTGACGAAGTCGTCGGGCGTGACTTCGCCGTTGTTGATGGCGGTGAGCACGGTGGAGTCGGCGAGCAGCGCGCGAAAGGGCTCCATCACGTCCAGTGCCAGCGCCGGGCGGCCATAACGCGGCTGGTGAAAAAAGCCGCGGTAGCTGTCAAAGCCCACCGCCGTCAGCGTCACCGCCACACTGCGGGAGAGCAGCGCATAGGCATACGACAGCATCGCGTTCACGGCGTCGGTGGGCGGGCGGCGTGTGCGGCGCTCGAAGTCGAAAGGCCAGTCTTTGGTGGCTTCGCCTTCGCTTTCATCAGGCAGCGAAAGCATCTGCTTGAAGTGCCTGAAGTAGCGCGCCGCAGCGTTGCCTTCCACGCCCAGCAGTTGCGCCAGGTCGTGCGCGCGCTCGGCGGCGTCGATGTCGTGGCGAAAGGCGGCGAGCAGTTCCTCGGGCGCTTCACCGCGCTTCCAGTTGCGGCGCAGCAGCGTGCGCTGGTTGCGGATCTTCGCGGCCACCAGGTCGCGCGCCAGTCGCAGGCAGTGCCCGGGGTCGAAGCTGGCGCGGTACTGCGCCGTGCGCAGCTCCACGTTCTTGTGCCCCAGCCCGATCGTGTGGCCGAGAAACCAGCCGCCGTGCGAGAGCCAGGTGATGGGCACACCGCGCGCCATCAGTTCGTGCTGCGCCGGGCCGGTGAGGTACACGCCGCCTTGCAGCACCAGCTGCGACACGTCCATCAGCCGCGCGCTGGCCACCTTCACATCGTCGACCGAGACTTCGAGCACCTCGCCCTTCTTGGCCACCTTGGCGCCGCGCGCCTGCACGTACATCGGCAGCGCCGGCGCTTGCCCCACGGCCAGCGGGCGCGGCGGCGTCTGCTGCGTGCGCAGGTAATGCAGCTCGTCGGGCATGCAAATAGTGGCGAGCGAGCAGCGCGGGCACTTGGGGCTGTTCTCCAGCGGCGGCGGTGCCTGGCCACCCATGGCGATGAGGCGCAGGCCGGCGCAGGCGGCGTGCGTGGCGGCGCGCAGTTCGTCGTCGAACACGACCTTGACACGCTCGCGCGAGGCCACGAAATACAGCACGCCTTCGCTGACCTCGTAGCCATGCTCTTCGAGCAGCAGCGCCTGCACGCACAGCTGCACGCGCTCGGGCTCGTAGGCACCGTGGGGCACATGCGGGCGCTTGCCGCGCTTGTAGTCCACCGGCACGGCGCGCCGGCCTTCGAACTCGGCCAGGTCGAGCTTGGCGATGAGGCCCAGCGTGTCGGATGAGAGTTCGAGCGAGTGCACGTGAATGCGCTCTTCTTCGTCGTTAGCTGACTCCGTGCCGCCCTTGGCCGCCGGCTCGGGCGGCGTGCCGCGCGCCTTGTCGACGCGGCGGTGGCTGTGGCGGCCTTCCACGGTGTCGGCCGAGTCGGCCCACTCGCCCTGCACCCATTCCAGGTAAGCCAGACGCGGACAGTAGACGTACTCGTTGACCATGCGTGCGGGCAGCAGCGGCGTGCCGGCGGGCAGGGGCGGGGCATCAAGTGGCAGGCTCGCTTGCGTGCCGCTGGGCAGCTGGATGGTCGAGCCCGGTTCAGCCATGACAATTCCCGGACTCCTGAAAAGAGGCTCGCCGGTGAACATGGCCATCTATGACGCGAAGTCCAAGCTTTCCGCCCTGCTCGACAGGGCATGCAGCGGTGAGGAGGTCGTGATCACGCGCCACGGCACACCTATCGCGCGGCTGGTGCCGATGCATGCGCCCACGGCGCCGGATCGTGCGCGCGCGGTGCGCGCGGTGCGGGCCTTGAACAAGCGCTTGAACATCGATGCCGGCGGCTCGCTGCGAAAGCTGGTCGACACGGGCAGGGACTGAAGGCCTTCGTCGCTGACGACTCGGTGGTGCTGGCCTGGTTCTTCGGCAGCCGGTCGACGACGTACTCGAAAACGATCCTCCGGCGCGTGTTATGCCAGGCGATCCACGTGCCTGCCGTGGGGTTGCTCGAACATGCCGAGCCCAAAGTGGCAGCCGTTGCCCAAGGCCAAGCGGCCGCGCACGGGGCCACAATGAGGTCCGCAGTAGGTACACAATCGGTACTACACTTCGGCACTCGAATTGAAGCAGGAGTACCTCATGGACTTCGTCACCGTGCGCGAGCTGCGCGCCGAATCCGCCAAGGTGTGGGACAAGATCGCCGCCGGCGAAGAGATCGTGCTCACGCGCAACGGCAAGCCATTCGCCATCATCGCGCCGACGCAGCCGTCGGAAGTGGAGAGCAACTTGCGTGCGTTGCGCGCCGCAGGTTTTGGTGCGGCGCTGAGTGAAATGCAGCGCCATGCCGCCAAGGCAGGGCTGAACAAGATGACGCTGAAAGAAATCAACGCCGAAATTGCCGCAGCCCGCAAGGAAATCCGTGAGCGGCAAGCTGGCGGTCGTTGACACCAATGTGCTGGTGGCGGCCGGCATCAATCGTTCCGGCAACCCCGGGCAGGTTTTGGCTGGCGTTGAGCGGCTGAAGCTGCAACCCGTCTTCAGCGCAGCGGTCATCGCTGAATACCGCGCTGTGCTGACGCGAGCGCACTTCGGTTTCCAGCCTGAGTGGATTAACCGGCTGCTGGGGAACTTCGAGTTGCTGGGCCTGCGGCTGGAACCCCCGCCGATCGACCTGGCAGGCTTACCCGATGCCAGCGACGCACCGTTCATCGCGCTGGCGCGGTACGCCCGCTGCCCGGTCATCACGGGCAATACCAAGCACTTCCAGAAGGCGGCGGGGGTGGTGGTGTTGACGCCGGCGCAGTGGGTGGCGGCGCAGGCGGGCGCTTGATTCATGGCGGGGATGGCGTCTATCGCAGAGCAGCACCCGACAAGCTCGCCGCGCCGGCGGACGATGTCAGTCACCGCAACCGCCTACCCGCGAGCCAGGCTCGGCCCCGGTCAGTGGGCCGGTACTTCTGCAGCCGGCTCGTGGGCTTGTCGGGGATGGTCATCTCGATGAGCCCTGCGCTCAACGCAGGGACGAGGTAGGCATCCCGAAAATGCTCTTCGTGCTTGAGGCCCAGACTGGCCTGCATTTCTTGGCGCTTCATGGCACCGGTCATGGCAGCTAGCAGTTTCTCGACTTCCCCGGTGACTTCCCCGGTGACTTCCTCGGTGCCCCGGGGCCGCACCCCTGCTGCGGCAACCGCCACGCGGAACGTCACGACCGCCGCTCCCGCGATCTCGGCGAAATCCGGCGCAGCGACGCCCGCTGTGCGGCACATGTCGGCGACACGGTTCGTGCCTCGGCCCCACTTCTCGATGAGGCCGGC
>JANOJR010000527.1:0-5912 GCA_031418855.1 Rubrivivax sp. | reverse complement strand
GGCAGCCGCGCCGTGGTCACGCTGACGCCGCGTGCCTTGGTCTGCCCGGCGGGTGGTACAGCCGATGTGCAAGTCAAGGTCACCGACGTGAACGGCAACATCATGCCGGCAGGCACCGTGGTCGCGTTCAGCACCGTTTCTTCAGGGCTGGTTCCGTTCCCGGTCAATCCGGGCAGCGTCAAGGTCAACAACGTGGTGCTGGCGCTGGCTGAGCCGATGGTCGTGCCGACCTACACCGTGACCGTGGGTTGCCTGGGCGGCGGCAGCGGCAAGTTCCTGGTGACGGTCACCACGCCGGCCAGGGTCGAAACACTCGACAGCATTGCGATCAACTGAGCGACGCCACCCGGCCGACCACCCTAGCTTGCCCCCCGCGATGAAGATCAAGATCGTTACTCCCGACAGCACGCATGCCCAGGCCTGGGGCGAGGCGCTGTCGGCCGGCGGCAGCTTCAAGGTGGGTACGGTGGTGCACGCGCTGCATGAGGTCAACGTGCTGATCAATGGCAGCCGGCCCGATCTGGTGGTGGTCGAGGTGCTGGCGCCACGCGACTTCGACGCACTGGAGGCACTGGCCGCCGCGCACCCCGAGATCGACTACGTGCTGATCGGCAACGAGCTGACCTCGGAACTGCTGATGCGCGCGATGCGCGCTGGTGTGCGCGAAGTGCTGCCGGCCCCGGCCAGCGCCGAGGCGGTGCTGGCCGCCGTGCAGCGCCAGACCCGCAAGCGGCCGGCCGCGGCGCCGGCGTCCGACGAGAAGCGCGGCGAGGTGCTGGCTTTCGTCAGCTGCAAGGGCGGCAGTGGCGCCACCTTCACGGCGGCCAACCTGGCCTTTGTGCTGGCGGCGGGCGGCCAGCGTCGCGTGTCGCTGATCGACATGAACCTGCAGTTCGGCGACGCGCTGCTCTTCCTCAGCAGCGAACAGGCGGCCAGCAACGTGGCCGACGTCGCGCGCAACATCCAGCGCCTGGACCGTGACCTGCTGCTGGCCGCAATGGTGCCGGTGGCGCCCGGGCTGCATGTGCTGGCCGCGCCCGACGACCCGGCGCTGGCCAGCGACGTGCTGCCCGAACATGTGCAGGCCATCGTCGCACTGGCGCGAACGATGTTCGACTACATCGTGATCGACAGCGGCCGTTCGCTCAGCGCGGTCACCTTGCAATCGCTCGACCTGGCCGACCAGGTCTATGCGGTGCTGCAGCTCACGCTGCCCTTCATCCGCGACGGCAAGCGGCTGCGCGACGTCTTCCGTTCGCTCGACTACCCGGCGCAAAAGGTGCACTGGGTCGTCAACCGCTACGAGAAGAACAGCGAGATCACGCTCGACAACCTGAAGACTACGCTGGGTGTCGACAAGGTAGTGACGTTGCCGAACCAGTACGACGTGGTGGCCAGCTCCGTCAATCAGGGCGTGGCGGTGTCCACGCTGGCACCGGGCAGCGCGATCAGCCGCGCGCTGCGCGACTGGGCGCAGCGCATCGCCCCGCAGGCAGGCAAGCCGCGCGGCGGCTGGCTCTCCAACCTGCGGCGCGGCAGCGCGCCGGCCCCGGCACGCCGGACATGACGCTGCCATGACGAACAGCAGGGGAATCGAATGAGTTTGCGTGAACGCCTGGGCGCTGGCAGCAAGGGCTTTGCCGGCGTGACCGAGGTGTCCGACACCCCGGCGCAGACCACTCGCGCCTACCAGGCGACCAAGTCGCAGATCCACCAGGCGCTGCTCGGCCGGCTCGACCTGGAGGCGATGGAATCGCTGACGCCCGAGCGGCTGAAGGACGAACTGCGGCAGATGGTCGAGCGGCTGCTGCTCGAAGAGAACCTGGTCCTCAACGCCAGCGAGCGGCGCAACCTGGTGCGCGACATCCAGTACGAGATGCTCGGCCTGGGCCCGCTGGAGCCGCTGCTGGCCGACCCCACGGTGTCGGACATCCTGGTCAACACCGCAGCCCAGGTCTATGTCGAGCGCAAGGGCCGGCTCGAGTTGACCGACATCACCTTCGACGACAACGACCACCTGCTGAAGATCATCGACAAGATCGTCTCGCGCGTCGGCCGGCGCGTCGACGAATCGAGCCCCATGGTCGACGCCCGGCTGCCCGATGGATCGCGCGTCAACGCGATCATCCCGCCGCTGGCGATCGACGGGCCGATCATGTCGATCCGCCGCTTCTCGGTCACGCCGCTGCAGGTGCAGGACCTGATCAACTTCAAGTCGATGTCGACCGAGATGGCGCAGTTCCTGGGTGCGCTGTCGCAGGGCAAGGTGAACATCCTGATCTCGGGCGGCACCGGCTCGGGCAAGACCACGCTGCTGAACATCCTGAGCAGCCATATCCCGGCCAGCGAGCGCATCGTGACGATCGAAGACGCGGCCGAACTGCAACTGCAGCAGCCGCATGTGGTGCGGCTGGAGACGCGCCCGCCGAACATCGAGGGCCGCGGCGAGGTGGCGCAGCGCGCGCTGCTGCGCAACGCGCTGCGCATGCGGCCCGACCGCATCATCCTGGGCGAAACGCGCGGCGGCGAGGCGCTGGACATGCTGCAG
This sequence comes from Rubrivivax sp., assembly GCA_031418855.1. Classification (GTDB taxonomy): domain Bacteria; phylum Pseudomonadota; class Gammaproteobacteria; order Burkholderiales; family Burkholderiaceae_C; genus Rubrivivax. The sequence continues at coordinate 3,364 of JANOJR010000527.1, read as the reverse complement.
GCCATGAACACCGGCCACGAAGGCTCGATGACGACGATCCACGCCAACACCGCGCGTGACGCGCTGGCGCGGCTGGAAAGCATGATCGCGATGGCCGGCGTCGACCTGCCGGCGAAGGCCGCGCGCGCGCAGGTGGCATCGGCCATCGGTGTGGTGGTGCAGGCCAACCGCCTGTCCGACGGCACGCGCAAGCTGACCAGCATCAATGAGATCACCGGCATGGAAGGCGAGACCGTGACCATGCAGGAGATCTTCACCTTCAAGCAGACCGGTGTGAGCAAGGAAGGCGCGGTGCAGGGCTACTTTGTCGCTACCGGTGTTCGGCCGCGCTTCTGGGACCGGCTGCTGACACGCGGCATCAGCCTGCCCGAAACGCTGTTCGAGCCCGTGCGGCGCCCGGTGTAGGCCAGGCTCGGGCCACCACTTCACCGCCTGACGAACTAAGCGAGAGACCCGAGCATGGACTTCACCTTCGCGCTGTTTCTGGTGCTTGGCTTCCTGGCCGTGGTGCTGGCCTTGGAAGGCCTGTACAACCTGTGGGCCAGCCATCGAAGCGACGAGGCACGCCGCATCAGCAGCCGCCTGGCGGCGCTGCGCGGCGAGGTGCGCACCGAAATCAGCCTGCAGCGCGTGCAGCAGCGCCAGCGCCTGCCGTGGCTACAGGATCTGGTCAACAGCACCGGGCCGGGCGAACGCCTGTCGCTGCACGTGCGCACGTCGGGCCTGCAGGTGTCGGCGACCGAGTTGATGCTGTTGTCGGTGGTGCTGGCCGTGGTGGGCTTTGCGATACCGGCCTTGATCGGCCGCCCGCCGGTGCTGGGCGCGGCGCTGGCGCTGGGGCTGGCCTGGCTGCCCTGGTGGCGCGTATCGAGCGCGCGAAACAAACGCGTGGAAAAGTTCGAGCAGCAGTTTCCCGACGCGCTGGACATGATGGGCCGGGCCATGCGCGCCGGCCACGCCTTCCCGACCGCCGTGAAGATGTGCGGCGACGAGGTCTCCGAGCCGATGGGCCGCGACTTCCGGCTGCTGTCCGACGAGATGAACTACGGCGTCCCGGCCGCCGAGGCCCTGCAAAACCTGGCGTCGCGCGTGCCGCTGCCCGACGTCAGCTACTTTGTCGTGGCAGTGATGATTCAGCGTGAATCGGGCGGCAACTTGGCCGAGCTGCTCGACAGCATCAGCGCGATCCTGCGCGCGCGGCTGAAGTTGATGGGCGAAGTGCGCACGTTGTCGGCCGAAGGTAAGCTGTCGGCCATCATCCTGACCGCGCTGCCCTTTGGCGTGGCGCTGATGGTGAACCTGGTGAACCCCGAGTTCATGAAGGTCTTGTGGACCGACCCGGTCGGGCTCAAGGTGGTCGGCGGGGCGTTGTTCCTGATGATGCTGGGCATCCTGTGGATGCGCAGCATCATCCGCATCCGGGTCTGAGGCAAGGAGCCGCTCATGTCGACCGTTCAGATCGGATTCCTGGGGTTGATCTTCGTGGTCATCGTGATGCTGGCCGGCGGAGTCATGCTGCTGCTGCGCCCAAGTGAAGCACGCAAGCGCCTGCGCCAGCTGGTTGCCGGCGACCAGGCGGCGCCTTCGCAAGATACGGGTTGGCTGAAGTTCGTGGCCGACTTGACGCGGCCGATCAGCGAGCTGGCCTCGCCCGAAGAAGGCTACGAACAGTCGAGCGTCAAGCTGCGCTTCGTGCATGCGGGCATCCGCAACACGGCGGCGCCGACGGCCTTCTTCGGCATCAAGACCGCGCTAACGCTGGCGCTGCCGCTGTTCGGTTTTGCCGCCATGGCGTTCACCGGGTCGCAGCCCAAGGGCAACAACCTGCTGCTGCTGTTGCTGGCGTTGGCTGCAGCCGGGTACTACGCGCCGAACCTGGTGCTCAACAGCATGGTCAAGCGCCGGCAGCGCGAGATCTTCGAGAATTTTCCCGACGCGCTCGACCTGATGACGGTCTGCGTCGAGGCCGGCCTGGGCACTGAGGCGGCGATGATGCGCGTGGCCCGCGACATGCAGGTCAAGAGCCCGGCATTAGGTGACGAGATGCGGCTGGTCAACCTGGAACTGCGTGCCGGCAGCGACCGCGATCGTGCGCTGCGCAACCTGGCCTTCCGCACCGGTGTCGACGAGATCGACGGCTTCGTGACGATGATCAACCAGGCTGAACGCTTCGGCACCAGCATTGCGGCATCGCTGCGCATCCAGTCCGACCTGTTGCGCACCCGCCGTCGCCAGCGGGCCGAGGAACAGGCCGCAAAGATCGCGCTGAAGCTGCTGTTTCCACTGATCTTCTGCATCTTCCCGTCGCTGATGGTGGTGCTGATGGGCCCCGCAATGATCCAGGTCTACCGTGTGTTGCTGCCCGCGATGGGCGGCAACAACTGAAGGAGCAGCATGAAACTCACCAGCGGCGTCAGCCACCCACTATTTAGCGCGGCTTCGGCCACGATCTGTGAACCACCGCTTGCAGCGCCGCGGCCGGCCTCACGTGACCGGCCGCGAGCGGTCATGCAGGCGCCCCGGCTCTCGGCGCTGAGCGTCGTGGCGTGCGCGGCGCTGTGGGGCTGTTCGTCGTTGCCGACGTGGCGCGTCGAGCCGGCATTCCGGATCGAAAGCGGCGGCGCCAACCCCGGCCCCGGCTTATTGGCGCTGGCGCAGCAATACGAGGGCGAGGGGCGTGTCGAGCAGGCGCTGCAGGCGTACGCCAAGGCCGCACAGGCGGCACCCGCCGACGCCGAGCTGCACAACACCGTGGGTTTGGCGCTGGCCCGCCACGGCCGCTTTGGCGCCGCCGTGGCGGCACTGCGACGCGCCGTGGCGCTGGCTCCCGAACGCGCGCCGCTGCTCAATAACCTGGCCTATGCGCTCTTGCTCGATGGCCGCGCCGAAGATGCCCGCGCCATGTGGCGCCTGACCCTGGCGGTGGACCCTGCGCACACGATGGCGTCGCGCAACCTCGCCCACGTTGACCAGCAACTGGCCAGCGCGGCCACGCCTGCGGCAGCGCCCGTCTTGGCGGCTGAAAGGGCGCCAGCCGCCGCGCCGGCTTCAGTGGCCACAGTGGCGGTCCAGGTGGCCCCGGCTGCTGCTGCCGCTGCCGCCGAGCCGACATCGGCGCAGCTGCGCTGGCCGCACAGAGGCGGCAACGTGACGGCGTTGCAACCCCTGGCGCCAGAGCCCAAACCCGTCGCCGTCACGCAAGCGGCGCTGCCCACGCTACCGGGCTTGAGCAGCCTCGAAAAGCCCGTCAACATTGAAGTTAGCAACGGCGCCGGCCGCGGTGGGCTGGCCAAGGGCACGGCGCAGGCGCTGCGCGCCTCGGGCCACCAGGCCGCGCAGGTCACGAACCACGCGCACTTCAAGG
>JANOJR010000526.1:0-10945 GCA_031418855.1 Rubrivivax sp. | reverse complement strand
GAGGCACTGTCGCTGATGGGCATGGAAGTCTCGGCCATGGGCAACCACGAGCTCGACCGCGGACAGCCTGAACTCTTGCGTCTGCAAAAAGGCGGCTGCCACCCGACCAAGGGCTGCCAGGGTCCGGCCGCCTACAAGGGTGCAGGCTTTCAGTACCTGGCCGCTAACACCCAAGTTGACGCCACGCGCAGCACCCTGTTCCCGCCCTACTTGATCAAACGCTTCGAAGGTGTGCCGGTGGCCTTTGTCGGCCTGACGACGCGCTTCACGCCCAGCAGGGTGGTGGCCTCCAGCATCACCGGCCTGCGCTTTGCCGACGAGGTGCAAACCGTCAACGCGCTCGTGCCCGAGCTCAAACGCCAGGGCGTCGAGGCCATCGTCGTGCTCATGCACGAAGGCGGCAACAACAGCGGCAACTACAACGAATGCCCGGGCATCACCGGGCCGGTGGTCGAGATCGTCAAACAGCTCGACCCGGCGGTCGACCTGGTCATCAGCGGCCACTCGCACCAAAGCTATATCTGCCGCATTGAAGGTCGCGTGGTCACCAGTGCGGCGTCGTTTGGCACGCTGGTGACGCAGGTCGAACTCACGCTTGACCGCAAGAGCGGCGACGTCTCCCAAGCCGAGGCGCAAAACCACGTGGTGGCCCCCAGCCTGGCCAAGCACGCGGCGATGAGCGCGCTCATCGCCACCTACGAGCGCATCACCGCGCCGCTGGCTAAACGTCCTGCCGGGCGCCTTGCCGAGCCGCTGTCACCGGTGGCCGACAAGAACGGCGAAAGCACCCTGGGCCGCCTGATTGCCGACGCGCAACTCGAAGCCACGCGCGGCGCTGGCGCCCAGGTCGCCTTCATGAACCCCGGCGGTGTGCGCTCGCTCCTGGGTGCGCCGGGGCGCCTGGAGGTGAGCTATGAAGACCTCTTCGCGGTGCAGCCGTTCTACAACCAGCTCATCACCGTGACGCTCAAGGGCGAGCACATCGTGCAGTTGCTGCAACGCCAGTACCGCTTTGACAACCCGCGCGCGCTCTACCCATCACGCGGCCTCAGCTACACCTGGGACGCCAGCCTGCCCGCAGGCCAACGTGTGCTGGTGGACAGCATCAAGCTCAATGGCCAAGCACTGCAAGCGCAGGCCAGCTACCGGGTCACGGTGAACTCCTTCCTAGCCGACGGCGGCGACGACAACGCGCCCCTGCGCCAGGGCAGCGAGCGCAGCACGGGCGTGATCGACATCGACGCGCTGGAGGCTTACTTCAAGGCCCGTGCGGTGGTTGAAGCCGACATGCAGCCGCGTGTGACGCGCTTGAACTAACACCAAAAGCACGCATGCTGGCGCAAGAAATCATCCGCCACAAGCGCGACGGCGCGGCGCTGTCGCCAGCGCAGATTGCCGCCTTCGTGGCCGGCCTGAGCCGTGGCGACTGGAGCGACGCGCAGGCTGCGGCCATGGCCATGGCAATCTTGCTGCGTGGCATGACCGACATTGAGGCGCAGGGCCTGACCGACGCCATGGCGCATTCGGGCGAGGTGCTCGATTGGTCGCAGGCTGGCCTGAATGGCCCCGTGCTCGACAAACACTCCACCGGCGGTGTGGGCGACAAGGTGAGCTTGATGCTGGCGCCCATGCTCGCCGCCTGCGGCGCCGTGGTGCCGATGATCAGCGGGCGTGGCCTGGGGCACACGGGCGGCACGCTGGACAAGCTTGAAGCGCTGCCGGGCTACCGCGTCGACGCCGATCACGCGGAGGTGCTAGCGACCTTGCGCGCGGCGGGCTGCGCCATCGTCAGTGCAAGTGCGACGTTAGCCCCCGCCGACCGCAGGCTCTACGCCATTCGCGACGTCACCGCCACGGTGGACTCGGTGCCGCTCATCACCGCCAGCATCCTGTCCAAGAAGCTGGCGGCGGGCCTGGGCTCTTTGGTGCTGGACGTGAAGTGCGGCAACGGCGCCATTGCCACCACGCTTGAGCAGGCGCGCGCGCTGGCACGCAGCCTGGTCGACGTGGCCAAGCGCGCCGGGCTGCCGACGGTCGCGCTCATCAGCGACATGAACCAGGTGCTGGGCGACCACGCCGGCAACGCGCTCGAAGTGCGCGAGGCCGTGGACTTCCTCACCGGCACGCGCCGCGAGCCACGCCTGCTCAAGCTGACGCTGGAGCTCGGCGCTGAAGTGCTGGTGCTCGCCGGCCTGGACGCTAGCGTCGAAGCTGCACGCAAACGTCTGGCCGCCGCGCTGTACCACGGCCATGCCGCCGAGCGCTTTGCGCAGATGGTGGCCGCGCGTGGCGGCCCATGCGACGTGCTGCGCGACGCCGCACTGCCGCAAGCCCCGGTGCAGCGCGCCGTGCCGGCGCCGGGCAGCGGCTATGTCGCCACGGTGGATACACGCGCGCTGGGCCTGGCGGTGGTGGAACTCGGCGGCGGGCGCCGGCGTGGCGGCGACGTGGTCGACCCGCGCGTGGGCCTGGCGTTTTGTCGGCCCATCGGCGCGGCAGTGCACTCAGGTGACGCGTTAGCCGTGGTGCACGCCGCCGACGATGCCAGCGCCGACGCCGCCGTGCGCGCCGTGCTCGCGGCGTACCACGTCGGCATCATCGCCGTGGCGGCGCCGCCGCTGATCCTTGAGCGATTGGCATGAGCAACGAGGGGCTCCCGAGTGCGAGTTCGCACTTGGGTTGCTCTCAACTCATCACCCGTGCCAAATCACCTTCTTGCGCATACCCACCCACTTCTCGTAGTTGGCCGCAAACAAGTCTTCGATCCTGTTGCGCTTGACCTTGAAGGTCGGCGTGATGAGGTCGTTGTCCACCGTCCAGGGGTCGGTCATGAGCACCAGGCAGTCGAGCTGCTCATGCGGATCGAGCATCTCGTTGACGGACTTGAGGTGCTCACCCAACGAGGCTTCGAGCTCGGCCTTGCCCTCAATCGTGCCGGCCTTCTTGGTGGCGTCGATGTTGAGCATCAAGAGCGCCAGCGGCTGGCCCAGGTTGGCGCCCGTGACGCAGCAGGCTTCGACCGCGTTGTGCATGACCAGCCGGTCTTCAATGGGTGCGGGGGCGACGTACTTGCCCTTGCTGGTCTTGAAGAGGTCTTTCACGCGGCCGGTGATCTTCAGGTTGCCCTCGGGGTCAAGCGCGCCTTTGTCGCCGGTCTTGAGCCAGCCGTCGTCGGTGAGCGCCTGGCGCGTGAGTTCGGGCTCTTTGTAGTAGCCCAGCATGGTGCAGTCCGAGCGCACCTGGATCTCGCTGGTGACCGGGTCGAGCCGGCATTGCACGCCGTCGTAAGGCAGGCCGACCGTGCCGGGGCGCTGCTTGCCGGGCAGCGTGGCATGGCTGACGCCGCAGTTTTCGGTCATGCCGTAGACCTCGACCAGGTCCAGGCCGAGCTTGTTGTACCAGCGCAGCAGGTCGGGTGGCATCGGCGCGGCGCCACCCGCGGCGAAGACACATTCCTGCAAGCCCAGCGCGCTGAGGATCTTCTTGCGCACGATGCCGCCGAGGATCGGAATCTTCAGCATGCGGTTGAGCTTGGCCGGCGGCATCTTGGCGTTGATGCCTTGCTGGAACTTGACCCACAGCCGCGGCACGCTGAAGAAGACGGTGGGCCGCGCACGCTGCAAGTCTGACGTGAAGGTCTCCAGGCTTTCGGCGAAGTAGACATGCATGCCGGTGGCGAGCTGGCCATGTTCGACCAAGGTGCGCTCGGCCACGTGCGCCAGCGGCAGGTAGCTCAGCATGCGCGCGTCCTGGTTGATGGCCTTGACGCGCCTCAGGCCCGAGGCCACGCCCCAAGCGAAGGTGTTGAAGCTGTGCATCACGCCCTTGGGCGCGCCGGTGGTGCCCGAGGTGTACATGATGGTGCCGAGCTCGTCACCGTCGCGCACCGGGTTGCCGGACATGGGGGCGGTCTTGGCGGTGATGTCGTCCCAGGCCGGGTAGCTCTTCTTGGCGTCGTCGGGTGCGAGTGGGTGGGCGATGCAGGGCAGCCCGGCGGGGATGCCGGGCTTCATGCCGGCCCAGCCGTCGAGCTTGCCCACGAAGAGCAGCCGCGCTTCGCTGTGCTCGAGGATCTGGCGGATGGTGCCCGCCGCCAGCGTCGGGTACAGCGGCACCGAGACGTAGCCGGCGAGCCAGATGGCGAAGTCGCTCATCAACCAATGCGCCGTGTTTTTGGCGATCAGCGCGACGCGTGCGCCGGGCTCCAGGCCCAGGGTCTTGAGGTGCGCGGCCATGCGCCGCGACTGGTCCATGAGCTCGGCCCAGGTGTAGTCGCGCACCTGGCCGCCGCCCAGCGGCTGGGTCAGCGCCACGCGGTTGGGGGTTGTCTTTTCCCAGTGGTACAGGCGCTGCAGGGCGAGGGTGTCGGGGGATACGGTGGAAGCCATGATGGTCATGGCCCCGTGGGCACGGGGCAGCAGTTGCGTGAGTAGCGACAAGCCTACCCAAGCGCAACGGCCGCCGCCAGCAGGTCTTCCCTCAGACCCTGCGCTGGATCAGCCCGTTCATCACCCCTTATGCGGCACGGGAATGCGACTGCGCGCTGGCTACGGTCTCGGCCACACGGCGCGCGGCGCGCAGCAGCAGGCCTTCGTCAAGATCGGCCTGCGGCGCCAACGCCAGGCAGGCGTCGTCCAGCATGTCGGGCGTGTGCATGATGGCGTTGGTGATCGCCGACACCGCGCAGATGGCCCGGCGCGAAAGCTCGGGAGGCAGCGTCTGCGTGGCCTGCACGCCGACATGGTGGCGCACGCTGGCACAGGCCGATTGCGCCAGGCCCCAGGTTTCGCACAGCGCCGCGCCCATGGCGTCGTGGCTGACGCCGAAACCCACACGCTCCAGGCCGACGAGTTCAACGTCGTTTTTGGCGGCGCGCAGCATGGCGCGGTAGTGGTCCACGGCGTGGCGAAAGAGCACCGCCTTGCCGCATTCTTCAAAGAGGCCTGCGGAGTGCGCCACCCAGGCGTCGAGCGACAGCCGCTGCGCCAGCCGACCCATGATGACGCCGCGCAAGGCCGCGCGTTGCCACAAGGCGTCGAGCTCAACGGCCGGGCCGAAGGCGGCACGCAATCCCATCTCGTAGGCGATGCCGACGATCTCTCGGGTGCCCAGGTAGGTGATGGCCTGCTGCACGGTCTGCACGCGGCCCTTCAAGCCGTAGAGCGACGAGTTCACGGCCTTGAGCACGGCAGCCGCCAGGGCCATGTCGCGCTCGATGAGCTCGCCCACGGCGTCGAGGTTGACGTCCTCGTCGGCCAGCAGCAGCGACAGCTTCATCAGCGACTGCGGTTGCGCCGGAATGCTGATGTCCAGGCTGCGAAGTTCAGGGTTGACGGACATGGCGTTCACTTGCGCGGTGACAGAGCTCTGATGCTAGGCGCGCAGACCTTGCGTTATGGCTGCATCAAGGCCGCAAAAGGGCTGCAATTTGCGGCATTGGATTCCCTGATCCAGGCGCGGCGCGGCTCAGCGCGTGGCCGCGTCTTCGGCGATCCACATCGCCGCCCGCTCGGCCAGCATCATGGTCGGCGCGTTGGTGTTGCCGCTGGTGATGCTGGGCATCACACTGGCGTCGGCAATGCGCAGACCTACGACGCCACGCACGCGCAGGCGTGGGTCGACGACGGCCAGCGCGTCGTCGGCGCGGCCCATGCGGCAGGTGCCCACGGGGTGGAAGATGGTGGTGCCGATGTCGCCCGCGAGCCGGGCCAGTTCCTCGTCACTCTGGAACTGCACACCGGGCTTGACCTCGGCCGGCTCAAAGCGCGCAAGTGCTGGCATGGCCACGATGCGCCGCGTCAAACGCAAGGACTCGGCGGCGACCTGGCGGTCGTCAGCGGTGGCCAGGTAGTTGGCCTGGATGCGCGGTGCGTCGGTGGGCCGCGCCGAGGCAATGCGCACATGCCCACGCGAGCTCGGGTTGAGGTTGCACACGCTGGCGGTGAAAGCGTCAAAGCGGTGCAGCGGCTCGCCAAAAGCGTCCAGCGACAGTGGCTGCACGTGGTACTGCACGTTGGGCCACGCGTGCGCTGGCGAGCTGCGCGCAAAAGCCCCCAGCTGCGACGGTGCCATGCTCATCGGCCCTGTGCGGTGCAGCAGGTATTCCAGCGCCATGGCGGCCTTGCCGTGCCAGCTGTTGGCCAGGGTGTTGAGCGTCTTGGTGTGGCGCACCGAAAAGACCGTGCGAATCTGCAAGTGGTCTTGCAAGTTCTCACCCACGCCGGGCAGCTCATGGCGCGGCGTGACGCCGTGGTGATGCAGGTGTTCGCCCACACCGATGCCCGACAACTGCAAGAGCTGCGGCGTGCCAATGGCCCCTGCCGCCAACACCACTTCGCGCGCGGCCAACACGGTGCGCGGCGGCGGCTGGATGCCGGGGCTGGATGCCGCAGGCACCAGCTCGACACCGAGCGCGCGCAAGGGACCGTCTTGCGGCTGCGACAAGATCACACGCGCCACTTGCACGCCGGCCCAGACTTCGATGTTGCCGCGCAGCAGCGCCGGCTTCAAAAAGGCCTTGGTGGTGTTCCAACGCCAGCCGCTGCGCTGGTTGACATCGAAGTAGCCCACGCCTTCGTTGTTGCCACGGTTGAAGTCGACTGTCGCAGGCAGGCCGGCTTCTTGCGCGGCGCTTGAGAAGGCGTCGAGGATGTCCCAGCGCAGGCGCTGTTTTTCGACGCGCCACTCGCCGCCCGCTCGCTTGCCCTTGGGGTCGAAGCCGGGGGCGGCGTGCATGGCGTCAGCGCCGCGCCAGTGGTCTTCGTGCTTGAGGAAGTACGGCAGGCATGCGTCCCAGCGCCAGGCATCGTCACCCGTGCTGGCGGCCCAGCCGTCATAGTCGCGCGACTGGCCACGCATATAAATCATGCCGTTGATGCTGGAGCTGCCGCCGAGCACCTTGCCACGTGGGTAACGCAGCGCGCGGCCGTTCAGCCCGGGCTCGGGCTCGGTGGTGAACATCCAGTCGGTGCGCGGGTTGCCAATGCAATAGAGGTAGCCCACAGGGATGTGGATCCAATGGTAGTCGTCGCGGCCACCGGCTTCGAGCAAGAGCACGCGGCAGGTGGGGTCGGCGCTCAGGCGGTTGGCGAGCAGGCAGCCGGCGCTGCCGGCACCGACCACGATGTAGTCGTAGGTGGGCGCGTCGCTCATGGTTTGAGGCTCGTCAGGGCCAGCACCGGGAACAGCTTGACCAGGCCATCAGCCAACAGCTCCACAGCCATCGCCGCCAAGATCAAGCCCATCAGCCGCGTCATGACATTGATGCCAGTGCGCCCCAATACTTTGGCGATGCGCCCCGAGGCCGAGAAGACCAGGAAGGTGATGACGCCGATGACCACGCCATAACCGACGAGCACGCCCAGCTCCCACCAGTGGCGCGTTTTCTCGGCATAGATGACCATGGTAGATATCGTGGCCGGGCCCGTCAGAAGCGGGATGGCCAGCGGCACGACGGCGATGCTGGCACCCGCGTCGACGCGCTCCTGGCCGTCGCTCACGTCATGCGGTTTGCTTTCGGCCGGCTGGGCGTTGAGCATGGCCAGCGAGCTGATGAGCAGCAGGCAGCCGCCGCCGACCTGGAACGAGGCCAGCGAGATACCGAAAAACTCGATCAGCTTGAGCCCGGCCAGGGCGCTGGCGGCGATGACGACGAAGGCCGAAAACGAGCTGATGCGGATGGTGCGCTGGCGCTGTTCGCGGCTGAAATGCTGCGTGAAGTGGATGAAGAACGGCACCACGCCGATCGGATTGACGATGGCCAATAGCGCCACCAGCGGTTTGAGCAAGTCCATGGCGGCGATGGTAATTGCCCAAGTCGGCCCACGTCGCGGCGCCCGCTCAGCGCGTCTCGGGTTAACCCCCTGACACCAAAACAACACTTCGCGCGGGATCACTTTGCCCGGGTCCGAAGGCCACGACCATAATGTTCCGTCTGTGTCTGGCAGCCGCGCCTTTCTTCTCTGACGTTTGTCTTTGATTCACGCTGGGTGAATTACGCAGGATTGAAGCTCGACATAGAGATTCTTGAAACTGATTGAGGGCTTCTCCTGTGGGAAACAAACTTTACGTGGGCAACCTTGCCTATTCGGTGCGTGACGAATCGCTGCAGCAATCGTTTTCGCAGTTCGGTGCGGTCACGTCCGCCAAGGTCATGATGGACCGCGACACCGGCCGCTCGAAGGGCTTCGGCTTCGTCGAGATGGGCACGGACGCTGAGGCGCAAGCCGCCATCAACGGCATGAATGGTCAGCCTCTTGAAGGCCGTGCCATCGTCGTCAACGAAGCACGCCCGCGCGAAGAGCGCCCGGGTGGCTTTGGCGGTGGTGGCGGCGGGGGTGGTGGCTACGGTGGTGGCGGCGGCGGTAGCCGCGGCCCCTACGGCGGCGGCGGCGGCGGTGGTAGTGGCGGCGCAGGTGGTGGCGGCGGCGGCAGCCGTGGCCCCGGCGGCGGTGGCGGCGGTGGCCGCAGCCCCTACGGCGGCGGCGGTGGTGGCGGTGGCCGCAGCCCCTACGGTGGTGGCGGCAGCGGCGGTGGCGGTGGCAACCGCGGCGGCTACTGATCTCAAAGCCCAAGTCTTTCGAAAAAGCGCTGGTGCCTTGTGGCCCAGCGCTTTTTTTATGGCCGCGCGTGAAGGCGCTCAGGAGTACTCAGAAGCGCTCGGGCCGCAGCACCATGACCTGGCTGAAGTGCATCGCCACGCTGTAGTTCGGCGCGTAGTGGGCCAGGACATGCGCGGCAATGGTGTCGGCCACGGCCTCATCGCAAATCACGCGCAACTCGATGCTGCGGTCAGCCTCCCAGTCGCCGTCACGCGCGCCTTCGCGGCCGGCGCCATGCACTTCGCTAACGGTCCAGGTCTGCGCCCCGCGTTCGCGCACGTCGCGCACCAGCGCCGTCTCCAGCACCGCCTCGGTCACGATGGTGAGTTGCGTCTTCGGGTGTTTGGTCATGACGTCAGCCTCCGGGCCAGCTCGATGTAGAGCGGAATGCCCACGACGATGTTGAACGGAAAGCTGATGCCCAGCGCCGCCGTGATCGACAGTGCCGCGTTGGCCTGCGGCACCGCGATGCGCATGGCCGTAGGTGCGGCGATGTAGCTGGCACTGGCCGCCAGCGTGGCCATCAGCGCGACACCGCCAGTACTCAGCCCCAGCGCCATACCCAGCGCCGCACCGGCCAGCGCCAACAAGGGCGGTGCACCCAGGCCCACCACCAGCACGGCCAGGCCAAAGCGGCGCACCTCCGCCAGCCGTGCGCCCGCCACCAAGCCGAGCTCCAACAAAAAGAGTGCGAGCACGCCCTTGAAGGGATCCACGAACACGGCCTTGATCGGCGCCACGCCGGCTTCGCCCGCCAGCGCGCCAATCGTCAGCCCGCCCAGCAGCAAGAGCACGCTCTTGCCGAACATCACGTCGTGCAGCACTTGCGAGGCACGCGCGCCAGGTGCCGGTGCGTACCAGCGCGCCAGCAAGATGCCGGCAATCAGCCCCGGCGCTTCCATCACCGCCACCCACAGCGCGGCGTGCGACTCGAAGGCAATGCCTTCGCGCGTGAGCGTAGCCGTGGCCACGGCGAAGGTCACCACGCTCACCGAGCCGTAGTGCGCGCCCAGGGCAGCAGCGTCGACCGCCGTGAGACGCAGCGCACGCAGCACGGGGAACATCACGAACGGAATGGCAAAACCCAGCGCCGTGCAGGCCAGCACCTGGGGTGCCAGCACCGCCAGCGGCTGGCGTGAAAGCTCGATGCCGCCTTTGAGGCCGATGGCCAGCAAGAGGTAGATGGCCAGCGTTTCGTACAGCGCCTCGGGCAAGCGCAGATCGCTCTTGACCAGGCGCGCGAAGACACCCAGCAGGAAGAAGAGGACGACAACGTCGATCATCGATGAGTCAGCACACGTAAAGCGTTAGCTCTTGCGCGGTTTGCGCCCGCGGCCGGCCATGGCGCGGTCATAGATGAAGTTGGGGAGTGCACGCAAAACCTTCGCCACCACGGCCATTTGCCAGGGGATGACACGATAGCGGCTGCCCCGCGCAATGGCCGTGAAGGCCTGATCGGCAAAGGCCTTTGCGCTCATCAGGAACGGCATGCTGTAGGGGTTGCGCGCCGTCAGTGGCGTGGCTATGTAACCCGGCAGCAGCGTGACCACGCGCACGCCACTGGCACGGCACTCGACACGCAGGCTTTCGCAGTACGCCACCACGCCAGCCTTGCTGGCGCAGTAGGCCGCGTGCCCGGGCAGGCCACGAATGGCGGCGACGCTGGCCACACCCACGAGCGCGCCACTGCCACGCTCGCGCATGGCCGCCACGAAGGGCTGGAAGGTAGCGGCCAGGCCCGTGACGTTGGTGGCCAGCACCTCAGCCAGCACGTCGATGTCGGCGCGCACCGCCGTGTCGACACCGACGCTGATGCCCGCGCTGGCAATCACCACGTCGGGCAGGCCCATCGTGTCAATGCAGGCCTGGCCGGCGCCGACGATGCTGTCGACGTGCTGCACATCGGCGGCGAACACGGCCCAGCGCTCGGGTGCCAGGCCTTCGCGCCCGGCCCAGGCTTGCACCTCGGCCGTGCGCCGCGCCACCAGCGCCAAGCGCCAGCCTTCCTTTGCATAGCGCGCCGCCAGCGCCTGGCCGATGCCGCCTGAGGCGCCGGTGATGAAGGCCAGCGGCGGGAGGGCGTTGCTCATGGTTTCTTAACTACACGCGGCGCAAAGCTCGCGCGCTGCACACCACTGAGCTCGACGCGCCCCAGCGCGTGCTCGTAGCTCATGGCGCCGGCGCGGATTTCCGTCCCCTCGCGCTGCACCAGCACCGGAAGATGCGTGCGCAGTTTTTCGCTCACCGTGTAGAGATGCAGGAACTCGCTGCTCACGCTCAAGGCTTGGCCCTGGCGGTCGACGCTGTCCAAACGCGCCGCGCCGATCAACTGCACTTCACTGCCG
>JANOJR010000525.1:0-4311 GCA_031418855.1 Rubrivivax sp. | reverse complement strand
TGCGATAGATCTGCTTCACGTAGTCGGCAATGGTGTGGCGCGACAGGCTCAGCTGCACGCCGATTTCAGGCAGCGTGTAGCCCTTGGCCACGCGCAGCAGCACTTCACTTTCGCGCTCGGTGAGCGAGATGTTGCCCATCGCCGCAGGCGGCTTGCTCTTGGCGCTGAAGTGCGCCATCACGCGCCGCGCGATCGACGGCGACAAGGGCGGCTCGCCCTGGCTGATGCGTTGCAGCTGCTCGGTGATCAACTCACGCGGCTGCTCTTTGAGGATGTAGCCAAAGGCGCCGGCTTGCAGCGCGGGGAAGAGGTGCTCGTCGTCGTCATGGATGGTCACCACCACCGACTGCGCTTCGGGCTGTGCATCACGCAGCTTCGACACCACGGTCACGCCCGAGCCGTCGGGCAAGCCGAGGTCGATCAGTGCCAGGTCGAACTTGACGGCGCTGGCCAGGTCCAGCGCGTCTTGCACACGCGAGCTCTCGGCAATCTTGGCCATCGGAAAGACTTGCAGCACGAGCTTACGCAGCCAGACGCGAATCTCGGGCAGGTCTTCCAGCAGAAGGATGTTCTCCATGCTCTGATGTTGGCGCAGAGCCGCCTGTGCCGTGGTGGCAAGACATCACGGCGCGCGCACGCTCAGGGTGCCTCGACCGCGCGATCCATCGGAAGCGTGAGACGTATCACGGTTCCATAACCAGGGCCCGACTCGACGAGGCACTGCCCTTGCAGTTGTTTGGCGCGCGACTTCATGCTGGCCAGGCCGTGGCCGCGGTCCAGCCGCAACTCGACGTCGCTGGCGATGCCTTTGCCGTTGTCCTGGATCACGAGTTGGAAGTCGCCCTCGGCCACCGTGCAGCGCACGCTGCAAAACGAGGCGCCGCTGTGCTTGATGATGTTGCTGGTGGCCTCGCGCAGGATGCGCGTGGTCTGAACGTAGGCGCGCGCCGAAAAGCGCTGTGGCAATTCGTCGTCGTCGGGTGCGTGCCATTCACTCTCAATGCCGGCCTGGCCCAGGCGCGAGACGACCTCGACGCGCCAGTCGCCCAGGGCGTCCACCAGCAGCACGGGCCGCCCGCTGAGGCCACGCACCGACAAGCGCATCTCTTCCAGCGCCTCGCGGGCCAGGCTGGAGATGCGGTCGGACTCGCTGGTGTGCACGATGGTCAGCAGCTTGGCGCCCAGGTCGTCATGCAAGTCGGCGGCGATGCGCTTGCGCTCACGCTCGGTGACCTGCTCGACACGCAGCTCCGACATCTGGCGGAAGTTGCGCTCGATCACGGTGGTGGCTTCGCGGATGCGCTGCTCAAGGTGGGTTTTGCTTTCTTCGGCCGCCACCAGCGCGCGCCCGTGCTGCTGGACCATGCGCAGGCCCAGCAATACGAAGAGCAGCGGCGGCACGATCAGCGCCATCTGGGCCAGCAGCGGCAGCGCACCGGTGAACTGCGCCGTGAACTCGATCAGCCCGGTGACGGCCACAGCCAGCAGCATCGCCGCCATCAGCCAAAATGAGCGCTGCCGGTGGTGCCACGTCAGGCGCAGGTACAGCGCGGCGGCGGCCACCACTTGCAACGCGAACAGCAGCTCCCACGCCAGCACGCAGGCGTACAGCCGCCCCGGGCCGGCGACGATCAAACTGATCGGCATGAGCGCGCACTGCAATGGCAAGGCGACGTCCACCCAGTGCACACGCGTACGCGCATAGCGCAGCAGAAATTGCACCGCCGCCATGGTGATGAAAGGCAGCATCGCCGCGAGCAGCAGCTCGGCCACGCTGTGCGCAAGCGGTATCTCGCGCAGCCACAAGCGAGCGTCGATCAAGGCCCAGCCCACGCACAGTGCGCCAAAGTACGCCAGGTGGCTGTCACGCCGCTGGGTGAAGCCCATCACGAACATGAAGCTACCCATCAACAAGAGGGTGGCGCCAAGCGCCTGGGGCAAGCTGACGTTCAGCGCTGTGCGCTGCGCGTGGCGCGGCGCCAGCTCGCTCAAGGGGCCGACTTCCAGTACCGAGAGTTGTGCGGCGCGGTGGCGCGAGCCGACCCTGGCCAGTGCATGGCCGGCCACCTTGATGTCCAGCACATTGCTGCCAGCCACCAGCAGGGCGGTGGGCAGCAGCACCAGCTGCGGGTGGTTGCAGTTGTGCGTGAGTGGCGCCTGCATGCGCCCGCCGCTGTCGATAAGTTGGCCGTTGAGCTGCACTTCAAAGTTGGTGCAGACCTGTGCGATGTACAGCGCTTGCAGGGCATCCGCCGAGGCGGCTGTGGGGAGCGTGAAGTTCACGCGGTACCAGACGGGGCCGCCAGCGCCGGGTCGCGTGCGCGACCACTCGTCGGGCAGACCCACGGCGAGCGTGGGTGCGTCAACGGGGAAGCTGGCGCCACTGCCTTGCGCTGTTAGCGCGCGGTCGATGCTGAGTGCGGCCGCGGACGCGCAGGGCAGGCCGCCGAGCAACATCAACAGGGTCAAGAGGCGCAGCAGCATCGGCAATCGGGTGGCTTCCAAGCCAGGTGAAACTGGCCGCGCCGATTGTGCTTGAGCGCCCTCGCAGCCCACCCCGGCGACAATGCGAACTCCTGCCGCAAAGCGCCCCGCCAAAGTCCCCTGCATGATCCGCCGCCATAGCCTTGAGCCCGCAAGCCCGTCGCGCCTGGCGCACCTGTGCGGGCCTATGGACGCGCATCTGCGCAGCATCGAGGTGGCGCTGAACATCAAGCTCACACGGCGCGACCACAGCTTTCGCATCGAAGGCGAACGCGACGCTGTGGAGCGCGCCGCTGGCTTGATCGACACCCTGTACGCCGCTGCCGAGCGCCCCATCGGCGAGCGCCGTTTGCAGCTCGCACTGATCGACGCGATGGCGCCACCGCGTGACCTTGTGGCGCCAGCCGACGAGCCCCCGGTCGTGCTGCGCACACGCCACGCCGAGCTGAGCGGGCGCACCCCCAAGCAGCTGCAATACCTGCGCCAGATGTTGGCCATGGACATCAGCTTCGGCATCGGCCCGGCAGGCACGGGCAAGACCTTCCTGGCGGTGGCCTGCGCGGTCGACGCGCTGGAGCGCCAGAGCGTGCAGCGCATCGTGCTCACGCGACCGGCGGTAGAAGCCGGCGAGCGCCTGGGCTTCTTGCCGGGTGATCTGGCGCAGAAGGTCGACCCGTACTTGCGCCCGCTCTACGACGCGCTCTACGACCTGATGGGCTTCGAGCGCGTGACCAAAGCCTTCGAGAAAGGCTTGATCGAGATCGCGCCCTTGGCCTTCATGCGCGGGCGCACGCTGAACCACGCTTTCGTGATCCTGGACGAAGCGCAGAACACAACCTGCGAGCAGATGAAGATGTTCCTCACGCGCATCGGCTTTGCCTCGCGCTGCGTCATCAACGGCGACGTGAGCCAGATCGACTTGCCCAAAGGCAGCGTCAGCGGCCTGGTCGATGCGCAGCAGGTGCTGGCCAAGGTGGCAGGCATAGGTTTCACCCACTTCAGCTCGGCCGACGTCGTGCGCCACCCGCTGGTGGCACGCATCGTTGAGGCCTACGACGCACACCGGGCTGCGGCGTGATTGCGCGCGACGATTTGCAGCTCGTGCTGCAGTGGGCCGATGCTCGCCATCGCAGGCTGCTGCCGCGACACCGCATGGCGCGCTGGTTGCGCGCGGCACTCGATGCGCCGGCATTGATCACCGTGCGTGTCGTCGGTGCTATTGAGGGCCTGGCCTTGAACCTTGACTACCGGGGCGAGAACCACGCCACCAACGTCATCACCTTCGACTACGAACGCGCGCCCGCGGTCAGTGCAGATTTGGTGTTATGTGCGCCGGTGGTAGCGCAAGAAGCGCGTGCGTTGGGCATTGACGTGGCCGCGCATTACGCGCACCTGTTGGTGCACGGCGCACTGCACGCCCAAGGCTTCGACCACCTCAAGCGCAAGGACGCGCGGGTGATGGAAGCGCGCGAAGTGGTGATCCTCGCCGCGCTGGGATTCGCCAACCCCTACGCACAGCGATAATCCACAGCGTGAAGCAGGCCAGACCGCCGCTGGTGCAAGGGCCGAAAGGCCGCACTGGAGGAAGGTCCGGACTGCATAGGGCAGCGCAGCAGCTAACGGCTGTCCACCGCGAGGTGAGGATCAGAGCAACAGAGACGAGCCGATTCAGTTCGGGTGAAACGGGCAATCTCTGCGCGCAGCAACACCAAATAGGCACACATTGATCTTGCTCCGGGGAGTGTGCGGGTAGGTGGCATCGAGCCGGTGGAGCGATCCCCGGCCCAGAGGAATGGCGGTCACGGCGCGGCCTGCTTCGGCAGGCAG
>JANOJR010000524.1:0-3445 GCA_031418855.1 Rubrivivax sp. | reverse complement strand
GTCAAGCTCGGGCGCTTCGGGCGTGCCGGTGATGTTGACGACGCCGAGGTAGAGCTCGGGCGCCAGGCGTCGATTCAACCGCAGCTCTTCCATGCAGGCGTGGCGCCGCCGCGCGAGTGTGGACTGGTCGAGGAAGGCGTTAGCCAACGCCTTCTTGATCTTGTAGGCGTGTCCACCCTGCACCAGCACCACCGAGATGTGTGTCTCGAAGCGCTCGACGGCAGAGTCCGATCGCTCGCGCAGCCAGTCGCACAGGTGCTGCACCATGTACGCCTGCTGCGTCAGGCTCAATTCGGGCGTCGGCGTCGCGGTGGCGTCGCTGCCAACAGTGGCCTGTGATGGGGTTGGCATCACACAAAGGCTAGCGCCCAAGATGAGCTGACCACTTGCGCTGGCGCAAGTGCTCCTTGGCGCTGGGCGAGGAAGATGGCGGTGCGGGACTTTGCACCACGCCTGTGTCGGGCGCGGGCACCCTACCGGAGTTCTGAATGAAGATCCTCATCGCCGCCGACGGCAGCCGTTGCAGCAAACGCATGCTGGCCTACATGGCCGCGCACGACGAGCTCTTTGGCGGCCATCACGACTACACGGTGCTGTACGTCGCGCCTGCACTGCCGGCCATTGCGGCGATGGAAATCGAGCGCGCGTCGCTGAAGAACTACCACAGCAACATGACCGAAGTGGTGTTCAAGCCGCTGCGCAGCTTCTTCGCGCAGCAAGACCTGGCGCCACGCTTCGTGGCCAAGATCGGGCGCGCCGGCATGGTCATCTCTGAACTGGCTGAAAAAGGCCGCTTTGACCTTGTGCTCATGGGCTCGCACGGCCACGGCGCATTGACGCAGCTGGTGCTGGGCTCGGTGGTGACCGAAGTGCTGGCGCGCTGCAAAACGCCGGTGTTGATCGTTCGCTAAGCGTTCGCTAAGCGTTCGCTAAGCGCGCGCTGATCGCGGACGTCAGGACACCACGTCTGGCAACTTGAAGCGCGCCACCTTGTCGACCAGCAGGTTGGCCTGGTCGCTCAGCGAACTGGCCGGTGCGGCAGTTTCTTCAGACAGCGCAGCGTTTTGCTGCACCGAGTCGTCGAGCTGCTTGACCGAGCCACCGATGTCGTTCAAGCCGTGGCTTTGCCGTTGCGCCCCTTTGGAGATTTCGTCGAGCAAGACGCGGATGCGATCGGCGTTGCCCACGATGGTGGTCATAGTGGCACCCGCACGCCGCACTTCGTTGGCGCCGGCGTCAACCTTCTCGACGTTGGTGCCGATCAAGGCCTTGATCTCGCGCGCGGCAGAGGCTGAGCGCTGCGCTAGAGAGCGCACCTCGCTGGCCACCACGGCGAAGCCGCGCCCTTGTTCGACGGCGCGCGCCGCTTCCACGGTCGCATTCAAGGCCAGGATGTTGGTCTGGAAGGCAATGCCGTCGATCACGCCCAGGATGTCGGTGATGCGGCGCGACGAGGTGTTGATCTGGTCCATGGTCTGCACCATGTTGCCAATGATCTCGCCGCCTTCACCGGCCACTTGAGCGTTATTGTTGGCCAAGGACGCCGCCTCGCCCACCACCTCGGCGGTGCGCGAGACGGTGCCCGAAATCTCGGTCATCGACGCCGAGGTCTGCTGCAAGCTGGCTGCCGCCTGCTCGGTGCGGGTCGACATGTCGCCCGCGCCTTGCGCGATCTGCCCGCTGGCCGCCGCGATCTGAATCGACGAGCCGCGCACCTGGCCGACGATGTCGCGCAGCGAGCGTTGCATGCGGCGAACGGCATTCATCAAGTCGGCCGATTCGTCCTGGCCCCAGGGGTGCGGTGAACTGGTGAGGTCGCCGTCGGCCATCAGGTCGACGTGGTGGCGCATCTCCCTCAGGCCACCGTTCATCACCAGGAAGAAGGCATAGAAGAGGTAGGCCGCCACCGCCAGGCTGCCCAGAATGGCGGCAGCCACCCATGCCATGGTGCGCGTGGTGCGCTCGACGCGTGCGGCGAGCCGCTCGTCAAGCATGGTGATCATGTCGGTCTGCAAGGCTTGCCCGGCCTGGATGGCCGCGTTGCCAGCGGCCAGCAGCTTGTCGGCCTTTTCCTTGCCGCCGCTGCCTGGGCTGTCGGTGGCCAAGCCACGCAGTTGCTCCAGCGCCTTGGCCACGGCTGTCGGTCGAGTTTGGCCTTGGCGTCGGGGTGGGCGCCGGCGACCTTGGCGGCGTCGCCGGTGAGCACGCCGCTGCGCTCGTCCACCATGGCGTCGAGCCGATTGATCTCGATGGCGGCGATGTCGCCGTTCTGTCCGGAACTCGCCACCGCCACCGACAGGGCATGCATGCGTGCGGCTTCGTCGATCAGGCGCGGCAACACCACCACGCTGGCGTCCATCAGGTAGTAGGTGTCGAGTTCGGGGTCGGGCGTCAGGCCGCTGCCGTCGGCGGCCGCGCTGATCACGTCGTACATGGCGGAGCTGAGCTTGACGTGGCTGGCATACACGCTCATCAGCCCTTCTGACGCAGGTGCCAGGCCTTGAAGCGCCGCGCGCACCCTGGCCAGCGCGTCGCTGGTGCCGAGAGTTGCGCCTTCGCTCTTGTCCAGGGCTTCCACCACGGCCAGCTGCGCGTCCAGCGCCTTGCGCGCCTCAGACGTGTCTGCCACGGGCGAGCCGCTGGCGTTGCGAAGCGACAGGCGGCGCAACTCAGCCACCTTCAACAGCAAGGGCGTGGCTTCCTTGACATAGGCCACACCACGACGCTCCAGTTCGGTCGTGTCAATGGTTTCCAGCCGCACCTGCGTGAACAGTGTGGCCAGCAGCGCCAGCGGCACGAGAAACACTGCCGATATCGGCAGGGCTTTGGCGCGAAAGCGCAGGTTGCGAAACGCTCGCACGCCGGGCGCCCAGATGCCGTGGCACTTGAAAAACCCGTTGCTCGCTGTCGATTAATTCACGCTGTGCTCTCCACGATTTATGACGGCCAAGCCGCGTTGTCGGCATTTCGCAAGCCCTCTGAAGCCCAGTAGGAATGCTCGCAATGCCAATGCGATGGCCATGGGCCCACCCAGTACCCTTCGAGCGAATCGTCGGGCATGGCCCAAAACTCAAACCAAGGAAGTACGCCACTTTGTGGCCCGATTTCCTGGGGCAGGCTGCCCGATGCGAAGTGTCCGATGCGAAGGTTTGGCAAGCGCTGCTGCGGCATTAGCATGCTGCGAGACGCAGCCTCCAAAGGACCAGGTAAGCCATGCCCCAACGCCACCCCCACCGCGGCCCACCGCACCTCTTGCACCAGTTGATGGAGGTGCGCGCGCTGGGCGAGATCGCCACGCTGCCCGCCGCCTGGCCGCTGCTGAGCCAGGCGCCCAAGGGCGACGGCCACCCGGTGCTCTTGATGCCCGGCTTCATGGGCGACGAAGGCTCGCTCTTTGCGCTGAAGACCTACCTGGCCAACCGTGGCTACAAGGTGCAGACGTGGG
>JANOJR010000523.1:0-4153 GCA_031418855.1 Rubrivivax sp. | reverse complement strand
CAATCAACCCAGGCCTGCATACCCTCGCCACTTCGCGCCGAGAGCTGCAACACTTCGATGCCCGGGTTCACGCGCCGCGCGAAAGCGACGCAGCGTTCGACATCAAAGTCCACATACGCCAGCAGGTCGGTCTTGTTCAGGATCATCAGCGTCGAGGCGTAAAACATGTCCGGGTACTTCAGCGGCTTGTCGTCGCCTTCGGTCACCGACAACACCACCACCTTGTGCGCTTCGCCCAGGTCAAAGCCGGCCGGGCAGACGAGGTTGCCGACGTTTTCGATCATCAGCACCGAGCCGTCGGCCGGGGCCAGCGCGGCCAGTGCGCGCTCGATCATCTCGGCGTCGAGGTGGCAGCCGCGGCCGGTGTTGATCTGCACGGCGCGCGCGCCGGTGGCGCGGATGCGCTCGGCGTCGAACTCGGTTTGCTGGTCACCTTCGATCACGCTCAGCGTCACCCTCGCGGCCAGGGCCTCGATGGTCTTCACCAACAGCGTGGTCTTGCCCGAACCCGGGCTGGACAGCAGGTTGAGCGTGAAGATGCCATGCGCCGCCAGCCAGGCGCGGTTGCGCTGCGCGGCGGCGTCGTTGCGCGAGAGCACGTCGCGTTCGATCTGCACCAGCCGCGCCTGGCTCATGCCCGGCGCCGAGCTGCCGGCCGCGCCCATGCCGTAGTGCAGCGCGCCCTGGCCGTGCCGCACGGGCTGCATCAAAGGCTGCGTAGCTTGGGCGTTAGCCGAGCTCATCTCGCTGCTACCGCAACCACAACTTATGCACATGGGGCACCTCGCTTGTTCATGACACGACTTCGATGTCGATGACGCGCAGCGCCTCACCGCCGCTGATCTGCAGCTGGTGGCTGCCGCACACCGGGCAGGCGCCGCCACGGCGCTGCACACTCACCACCTCGGCGCAGCGCATGCACCAGGCGCTGCCGGCGCTGGTGACGATGTCCAGCCGCGCCGCCTGCGCCAGCGAGCCGCGTGTGCAGACCTCGAAGGCGAAGCGCATGGCGGCGGGATCCACGGGCGCCAGCGCGCCGATCTCCAGGCGCACAACGCTGACCTGCGTCGCGCCCTGGGCACGCGCGGCCTGCTCGACGATCTCGCGCACGCTCTCGGCCAAGGCCATCTCATGCATTGCACACCTCGACCTGGCAGGCCACGCAAGGGTCGAGCGACTGCACCCAGCGCTGCGCACGCTGACGCAACGCGCTGGCGGTGCGGACGCGGCTGCCCTGAAAGGCTTTGGCCAAGGCACCGGCGGGATGGAAGTTCCACTCGGTCGGCGCCACGATGCCATAGCGCGCCGCGCGTGTGCCCTCGACCACGAGCTGGTGCACCAGCAGGCCACGCACGCTCTCGACCCAGGACACGGCGCCGCCGTCAGGCAGCGCCATCGAGCCCAAGTTCACGCTGCCGGCGGACGGCGCGGCCGAGCCCCAATTCGCGCTGCGGTCGCGCCGCGTCAGCATCAAGGCCAGCTCACGCAAGCGCGCAGCAAAACGAACATGCGCACCGTGGCCGTCGCGCTGGCACAGCTCATGCAGCAGGGGGTCATGCTGCATGCGCGCCAGGGCGCCGGTCTCGGCCGGTGCACCGTGCCAGCGCGGGCGCTGCGCGAAGTCGGCTTCGAGCGCCGTGCCCTGCACGATCTCGCCCACCAGCATGGGTGTCACAGGCGCTGGTAACAGCGCCACCTCGTGTTCGCCGGCCCAGCGGTCCTGGGCCACGTCACGCATGAAGCGCGCGCTGGTGGTGGCGCCTGCGTCGGCCCAGTCCCAGAGCTGGTCGGCACGGGTGATGGCGAGCCAGCGCTCGGCGTCGATACCGAAGACCACCTGGTCGAGCTCGGTCGTCGTGCCCACACCGTGCAGCATGACCAGGCGTGCCGCCGCGATGGCTTCGGGTCCGGGCTCTTCGCCCAGGCAGCGCGGCCAGTTAAGCACCACCTGCTGCACCGTTTCGCGCAGCGATTCGTCGGCCACGGCCTTGCGCAGCCGCTCCAGTGCGGCGTCCGTCAGCGGCTTGGCGCAGACGGCGGCAACGACCAACTCGCAAGCCGCCGACTGCGCGGCCGCGCACACCGTGAACAAACGCGGCACGGCGGCGCTGATCTCCATCAGGCTGCGGCCCTGCAAAAGCAGCCGCGCGACATCCGGGCGCGTCGAGCTGATGTCGCAGCGCAGGACGCGCCCGGCCGCGAGCCTGAGCACGACGCGCAGTTCGCCTTCAAGGCCCATGGCCGTCTCGGTGGCTGGCGCCGAACATGAATTCGCGCTTGCTCCGTGCGGCTGGCATGGCGGCGGCGCCGGGCATGTTGTCGACGTCGAACAAGGCCTCAAGCGCCGCCAGCGCGGTGGCATCGGCGCTGGCTTGGTTGTCGAACTCGAACATCGGCGAAAGCAGCGAGCAAGCCTGGTAGTCACCCAGCTCGGTGTCATGTGCGCCGATGAACTCGAAGACGCCGGCCGGGAACACATGGTGGCGTGTTTCGCGCTCACCAATGCCCAGCCACAGCTCGCTCCGGCGCGGCATCAGCACCAGGTTCATGAACCAGGGTGTGAGGAGCACGCCCAGCCAATGCCCCTGCCAATGGCGAAAACCCAGGGCCTGCACATGCAGTACCGCATTGAGCATGGGCAGGCCTTGCATGGCACCGTGATGAATGGCCTGGAAGCGCGCCTGCAGCGCGGCCGTGGGGTTGGGCAGCTCAGCCATCAAGCACCAGGAAGTTGGACTTCTCAGCCGCGCACTGCGGGCAGCTCCAGTGCGCCGGCAACTGGCTGAAGGGCGTGCCGGCGGGGACTTGCCAGACGGCGTCGCCCAGCGCCGGGTCGTACACCGTCCAGCAGATCTTGCATTCGAGCCGCGTCCCCGGGGCCAGCGTGGCGGCCGATGGCGCCGTGCCGTCGACATGGGTGTTAGCCACGATGCTCAGGCCTCGTCCAGCGCTTCGCGCATCCACTGCACCAGCTCGGCCAGCCGCTCATGGCTTTCCACCAGGTCTTCGCGCGCGGCTTGTGCCGCCTCGGGCAGGGGTGCGACCTCCAGCGTATTGAGGATCAGCGTTTGCATGTTGTTGAAGTACTGCACACGCCAGACATGGCGCGCGGCCGTGCTGCTGATGCGGCAGTTGCCAAAGCCGCGCGACAGCAGCACCACATTGCCGCCGTCGAGCAGCGCGTCCAGGTGCGCGCTGTCCTCAGGCGAGAGCGGCAGCAGCGTCAGGTTGATGACATGCGCAGCAACGCCCTCGCCGCTGCGGTCCATCGCTTCTTGCAACTCGTGGATCAGTGGCTGCACGTTCATCGCCCCCACCGGCAGCGGCCGTGCACGCAGCGTGCTTTGGGCGTTAGCGCCGGCCAGCGCGGGCAGCAGCGCGGGGATGGGCGCGGCGAGCAGCAGGTCATGCAACAAGCGGCCTTCGCCGCGCAGATGCTGCTGCCGCCAGACGCCGCAGAACACGGTTTCCTGGATGCGTATGCGCTCACCGGCGTCGACGATGGCCGAGACCTCACCCTCGCCCAGCGCTTCGTTGAGCGCGCGCAGTGCGGCCGGCGCCAGGCCCGCCAGTTCCAGCACGGGCGGCTCACCATCGGCGTGCAGCCACAGCGCCATTTGCGCCACGAAAGCATGCAGCACAGCGTGGGCGGCGGCAACATCGGCGCCCACGCCAGGCTCGGGCAGGCGCGGCATGGTGAAGGTGTTCATCTCACGCGGCATGGGCATGAAGTCGACGCCGTCGTCAATCTCCGGCATCAGGCTTCGAATCGGGATCGTGATCGCGCGCATGGCCAACACCTCAGTGGCAGTTCGATGCCGCCGCGCCGGCCGCACGCACGGTCACGCCCACACCAGGCGGGCGCGATGGCGGCGCCGCCAGCAGCCGGTCGAGCTCGTCGAGATACACCTGCCAATCGCGGATGCCATCGACCGCGCCGAGGTATTGGCCGCTGCGCAGCATCACGAAAGCCGGCCAGCGCGCAAAGCCAAAACGCGGCGCGAGCGCGCGCGCGGCCTCGGGTGGCAACAGGCCGACGCGAAAAGCGCCGGGCCGCGCCTGATGCAGCTCGGGCACGATGACCGCGAGGTCCAGCGTTTCCTTAAAGCGATCGGGCTCATCGGCAAAGACCAGCATGGCCGGTCCGGGCAAG
>JANOJR010000522.1:0-6498 GCA_031418855.1 Rubrivivax sp. | reverse complement strand
GAATGGTTGGGTGCGGACGTGGCTGCTGCGGCCTGGTCGGCGGCGCAGCCCAGGAAGATGAAGAGCCCGGGCACGACTTGCTGGAAGAACGAGAAGTCTTCCGAGCCCATCACCTTGGGCACCAAATGCGCTCGGTCATTGCCGGCCACGCGCTGCAAGGTGGGCACCATGGCGGCGGTCAAGGCCGGGTGGTTCACCGTCACCGGGTAGCTCTTGGTGATGCAGACCTTGCAGCTGGCACGTGAGCCGCGCGCGATGTGTTCGGCGAGGTAGCTCACACGCTCGTGGATGTCGTCGCGCATGCTTTCGTCGAAGGTGCGGATGGTGCCTTCCATCTGCACCGAGTCGGGAATGATGTTGCCGCGCAAGCCGCCGTGGATGCTGCCGATGGTCACCACCGCAGGCTCCTTGGTGAGGTCGGTCTGGCGACTGACCACCGTCTGCAAACCGAGCACGACTTGTGCTGAAGTGACGATAGGGTCGACGCCAAACCAGGGCATGGCGCCATGCGTCTGGCTGCCCGTGACGGTGATCTTCAAAGTGTCGGAGCTGGCCAGCGCGGGGCCGGGGCGATAGCCGATCACGCCCACGGGCAAGCGCGAGGTGACGTGCAAGCCGAAGATGGCGGCGGGCTTGGGGTTGGTCAACGCGCCCTCGGCAATCATCATCTTGGCGCCACCGTCTTCACCTTCGGGCGGCATCTCTTCGGCGGGCTGGAAGATGAACTTCACGCTGCCGCGCAGCTTGGCGCGCTGGCCTGCCAATACCTCGGCCACGCCCATCAGGATGGCCACGTGGGCGTCGTGACCGCAGGCATGCATGACGCCGACCATGTCGCCATTCCACTCGGCCTTGACTTTCGACGCGAAGGGCACGCTGACCTCTTCGGCCACCGGCAGCGCGTCCATGTCAGCGCGCAGCGCCACCACCGGGCCGGGCAAGGCGCCGATCAAAAGTCCGACGACGCCGGTGTGCGCGACCCCTTCTTGCACCGCGTCCAAGCCCAGCCGCTTGAGATGCTCGGCCACCAGCTTGGCCGTGCGGAACTCGCGGTTGCCGAGCTCAGGGTGCTCGTGGATGTCGCGGCGCCAGGCGATGAGGCTTTGTTCGACGGTCTTGGCGGCGGCGTCGATGGTCGCCGCCAGGCTGTTGACGGGCATGCTGGGATAGCTCATGAGGGTTCCTTCAAGCGGGTCAAAGACGGCTGAGCACGACGCGGCCAGCCTGCATCAAAAGTCGAATGCCTTGCTGCGGCGCAGCCAGCATCGACAAGTCTTTAGCCGGGTCGCCTTCAACGACCAACAGGTCGGCAAACGCACCCGGCACCAGCTGGCCGATATGCGCTTCCTGGCGCATCAATCGCGCGGCTGTGATGGTGGCACTTTGCAGCACCTCGATGGGTGACATCGCCGGCAGCCGCAACGCGAACTCGCCCGACTGGCGGGCATGCATGTGGCCCAGCAGGTCGGTCCCGAAGACCACGGGCACGCCCTCGGCGCGTGCCAGGCGCACGGCGTTCAGGCCTTGGTCGTGCACGCTCTTGAGCTTCGCTAGCATCGCCGCCGACCAACCCAGCTTGATACCTTCATCGGCCAGCGCGGCGTAGGTCGACAGCGTTGGCACGAGGTAGGCGCCGTGCGCTTTCATGACCCGCGCGGTGGCTTCGTCGATGAGGTTGCCGTGTTCGATGGAGCGCACCCCCGCCTGCACCGCGCGTGTCACGGCGCGTGGTGAATAGGCGTGGGCTAACGCGTAAAGGTTGGCGGCTTCGGCCTCTTCCACTGCCGCGCGCAGCTCTTCCATCGAAAACTGCGTGCCGTCGATGGGGTCGGTGGGGCTGGCAACACCGCCGCCGGCCATGATCTTGATGTGGTTGGCGCCCGTGCGCACCTGCTCGCGCACGGCGCGGCGCACTTCACCCACGCCGTCGGCAATGGCGCCGAGCAGGCCCAGGCCGGCGCAGCTGCAGAACATGCCGGGGCCGCGAACTCCCTTGGGGCGCATGTCGGCGTGGCCGCCGGTTTGCGAGATGGGGAAGCCGGCGATGTAGAGGCGGGGCCCTTCGAAGAGGCCGCTGGCCTGGGCCTCTTGCAAGCCGTGGTCGGCACCGGCGGCGTCGCGCACGGTGGTGAAGCCGCGGTGCAGCATGTCGCGCATGACTTCCGCGCTTTGGGCCACGGTGAGCGAGACGGCTTGCATCGCCAGGCCCATCAAGTCATGCGAGGTCGCCGTGACGTGCACGTGGGCGTCGATGAGGCCGGGCAGCACCGCGCGGCCTTGCGCGTCGATGAACGTGGCGTCGTCGACGTGGATCGGCTCCTGGGTGACGGTGGTGATGCGGTCGTCGTCAATAACGATCGTGGTACGCGCATGGAATTCGCCCGCCGCGCTGTCGAAGAGTTTTGCGTTTTGAATGACTTGTCGCATCGGTCAACCCCTCGTTGCATTCCTCCCTCCCCCTGGCAGGGGGAGGGTTGGGGTGGGGGTCGGGTGCCGCGCCAGCCACCGCCGCACCGCCAGCATTCCACCCCCATCCCAGCCTTCCCCCTGGAAGGGGGAAGGAGCCATACCTACAGCGCCAGTCGTGCGCGCGTGGCCTCGTACTCGCGCCTCAACCGCCCCACCAACTCCGCCACCGGCACGACCGCCTTCACCGCCCCAATGCCCTGCCCGCAACCCCAGATGTCCTTCCACGCCTTGGCCGCCGCCGAGCCGCCGAAGTCCATGGTCTTGATGTCGCCTTCCGGCAAGTGATCCGGGTCCAAGCCGGCGCTGCGGATCGATGGCGCTAGGTAGTTGCCGTGCACGCCGGTGAAGAGGCTGGAGTAGACGATCTCGTCAGAGTCGCTGTCGACGATGCACTGCTTGTAAGCATCCGACGCACGCGCCTCCACGGTGGCGATGAAGGCCGAGCCGATGTAGGCGAAGTCGGCGCCACAGGCTTCCGCGGCCAGCACCGCGCCACCATTGGCGATGGCGCCGCTCAAGGCGATGGGGCCGTTGAACCATTCGCGTATCTCTTGTACCAGCGCGAAGGGACTCTTCACGCCCGCGTGGCCACCGGCACCGGCCGCCACCGGGATCAAACCATCCGCGCCCTTTTCGATGGCCTTGCGCGAGTAGAAGTTGTTGATGACGTCGTGCAGCACGATGCCACCCCAGCTGTGCACGGCCTCATTCACGTCCACGCGCGCGCCAAGCGAGGTAATGACGATGGGCACCTTGTACTTGGCGCAAACCTCCATGTCGTGTTGCAAGCGGTCATTGCTCTTATGCACGATCTGGTTGATGGCATAGGGCGCCGCAGGTGCTTCGGGGTGCGCGCGGTCCCAGGCGGCCAGGCCTTCGGTGATCTCGGCGAGCCACTCTTCGAGTTGCGAGGCCGGGCGTGCGTTCAGCGCGGGCATCGAGCCGATGACGCCGGCGGTGCACTGCGCGATCACCAGCTTGGGGTTGCTGATGATGAACAGCGGTGCTGCGATGACGGGCAAGGACCGGTTTTGCAGAACAGCAGGCAAAGCCATCAAAACGATTCCAGTGACATGGCGGTGACGGCCTCGGCGCCTTCGACGATGCTGTCGCGTATCGCAGTGGCCTTGTTGAGGACGTGGTCGCCGTAAAAGCGCGCGGTGGCGATCTTGGCGTGCATGAAGTCGGCTTCTTCATGCGCCGCCAGGCGGTCTTCGGCAATCATGAGCGCACGCGCCATCTGCCAACCCGCCGCCACCGTGCCGGCCAACATCAGGTAAGGCACGCTGCCGGCGAAGACGGCGTTGGGGCTGGTCTTGCCTTGGCTAACGACGAAGTTGACGGCATCCAGGAAGGCCAGTCGGCCGGCACCCAGGCGCCGCGCCATGGTCTGGCAGGCGGCACTTGGGCGCGCCGTCAGCTCACGCTCGGTGGCCTCGATCTGCGCGGCCACACCACGCGCCGTGGCACCACCGTCACGCGCCGTCTTGCGACCGATCAGGTCATTCGCCTGGATCGCCGTCGTGCCTTCGTAGATGGTCAGGATCTTGGCGTCGCGCAGATGTTGCGCGGCACCCGTCTCTTCGATGAAACCCATGCCGCCATGCACCTGCACGCCCAGGCTGGCGACGTCCAGCGCCATCTCGGTGGCTAGGCCTTTGACCAGCGGCACCATGAATTCGTAGAAGGCTTGGTTGGCCTTGCGTGTGGCCTCGTCCGGGTGCGCGTGCGCGGCGTCGAAAGCGGCAGCCGCTACAAGCGCCATCGCGCGGCAGGCTTCGGTGTAGGCGCGCATGGTCATGAGCATGCGGCGCACGTCGGGGTGGTGGATGATGGGCGCGGCCTGGTTCATCGAGCCGTCGACCGGGCGGCTTTGCACACGGTCGCGGGCAAAGCTAACGGCCTTTTGGTAGGCACGCTCGGCCAGCGCGATGCCTTGCACGCCGACGCCAAAGCGCGCCGCGTTCATCATGATGAACATGGTCTCCAGGCCGCGGTTTTCGCCGCCGATGAGCTCGGCTAAGGCACCGGGTCCGGTGCCGTTCACATTGCTCGCCGCCGTGCCGTCGCCGTACTGCAACACCGCCGTCGGGCTGGCTTTGATGCCAAGCTTGTGTTCGATGCTCACGCAGTGCACGTCGTTGCGGGCTCCATCGGGCATGAACTTCGGGCAGATAAAGAGCGAGATGCCCTTCACGCCTTCGGGCGCGCCGGCAATGCGCGCCAGCACCAGGTGGACGATGTTGTCCGCCATGTCGTGCTCGCCATAGGTGATGAAAATCTTGGTGCCGAAGAGCTTGTAGCTGCCGTCTGGCTGCGGCTCGGCGCGGGTGCGCACGAGCGAGAGGTCGCTGCCCGCTTGCGGCTCGGTGAGGTTCATCGAACCC
Source organism: Rubrivivax sp. (assembly GCA_031418855.1). Lineage (GTDB taxonomy): Bacteria > Pseudomonadota > Gammaproteobacteria > Burkholderiales > Burkholderiaceae_C > Rubrivivax. The sequence goes on along the minus strand of JANOJR010000522.1, from coordinate 1,642 downwards.
GTCCAGCTGCCGTCCACCATCTTCGGAATGAAGCGCGCCTGCTGCTCGGGCGTGCCTGCGGTGAGCAGCGCTTCGATCGCGCCGTCGGTGAGCAGCGGGCACAGCGCGAAGCTTAGCGAGGCGCTGTTGAGCATCTCGCTGCACGCCGCATGGATGAGCTTGGGCAGGCCCTGGCCGCCGAACTCACTGGGGTGCTGCAAGCCCTGCCAGCCGCCCGCTGCAAACTGCCTGAACGCCTCTTTGAAACCGGGTGACGTGGTCACCACACCGGCGTTGAAGCTCGACGGGTTCTTGTCACTTTCCCAGTTCAGCGGTGCCACCACGTCTTGGGTGAACTTGGCGCATTCTTCAAGCACGGCCGCAGCCGTGTCGAAGCCAGCGTCTTCGTGCCCGGGCAATGCGGCCACAGCGTCGATGTGGGCCAGCTCCTTCATCACGAAGAGCATGTCTTTGACGGGTGCGCGGTAGGTCATGGTGGTCTCCAGATGCAAGAAAGGCGCCGCAGTCGGTCGACCCGGCGCCCTGTCGCGCTCAGCGCGTGTGGATCACAAGCTCTTGATCAGCTCGGGCACGGCGACAAAGAGATCAGCCTCCAGGCCGTAGTCGGCCACGCTGAAGATCGGTGCTTCGGCGTCTTTGTTGATGGCCACGATGACCTTGCTGTCTTTCATGCCGGCCAGGTGCTGGATGGCGCCACTGATGCCGATGGCGACGTACAGCGCGGGTGCGACGATCTTGCCCGTCTGCCCCACCTGCCAGTCGTTGGGCGCGTAACCGGCGTCGACCGCCGCGCGGCTGGCACCGAGTGCGGCGCCGAGTTTGTCGGCCAGCGGTGACAACACTTCGTTGAATTTTTCGCTGCTGCCTAACGCGCGACCGCCACTGACAATGATCTTGGCGGCGGTGAGCTCGGGGCGGTCGAGCTTGGCGATCTCGCTGCCCATGAAGCTGGACATGCCGGCGTCGGCCACGGCCGATACGACTTCAACACTTGCCGTGCCACCGCTCGCGGGCGCCGCATCAAAGCCCGTCGTGCGCACGGTGATGACCTTGATGACGTCCAAGCTCTGCACGGTGGCGATGGCGTTGCCGGCATAGATCGCGCGCTCGAAGGTGTCGGGGCTGATGACTTTGCTGGCGTCGCTGATCTGCGCCACATCCAAGAGCGCGGCCACACGCGGCGCCACGTTCTTGCCACTGGCCGTGGCCGGAAAGAGCAAGTGGCTGTAGGCCGAGGCCACGGCGACTACCTGCGCCGCCACGTTCTCGGCCAGGCCGTGGTTCAGCCCTGGCGCGTCGGCGTGCAGCACCTTGCTAACGCCAGAGATCAGCGCAGCCGCAGCCGCCGCCGGCCCGGCATTCGCGCCGGCCACCAGCACATGCACATCACCGCCACATTGCAGCGCGGCGGTGACGGTGTTCAGGGTCGCGGGCCGGATGCTCGCGTTGTCGTGTTCAGCTATGACGAGGGCTGCCATTTCAGATCACCTTGGCTTCGTTTTTGAGTTTGTCGACGAGGGCGGCCACATCGGCCACCTTCACACCGGCGCCACGCTTGGGCGGCTCCACCACTTTGAGTGTCTTGATGCGCGGCGTGATATCCACGCCCAGGTCGGCGGGCTTGTAGATGTCCATCTGCTTT
>JANOJR010000521.1:0-4295 GCA_031418855.1 Rubrivivax sp. | reverse complement strand
GCCGATCCGCACCGATGGCGCGCCTGAGCGAAAGATCGAACTGTCGATGCAACACATGCGCTTCCTCATCAACGGGCTCACGTTCCGCATGGACGAGATCGCCTTCGATGTGAAGCGCGGCGCGGTCGAGGTCTGGAGCATCCGCAACCCGGCCGTGGGCATGCCCCACCCGATGCACATCCACGGCTTCTCGTTCCAGGTGCTCGAACGCTCAAACAGCCCGCCGCAGTGGGCCGCCTCAGCGCGCTTCGGCAAAGGCCGCGTGGTCAGTGATCTCGGCTGGAAAGACACCGTGCTGGTGTGGCCTGGGGAGACCGTGCGCATCGCCATCGACTTCGCGCACGACTTTCCCGGCGATCAGACCTACCTCTTCCACTGCCACAACCTCGAGCACGAAGACGCCGGAATGATGATCAATTTTCGCGTTCAGGCGTGACCGCGAATGAACGCGGCGAATTCAGTCAGCTTGACCTTTGGAGGCTTCAGATGAACCACGACCCTGCGCACGCCGGGCAGCCCGATCAGGACAGCGCGCCACCGTTTTGGCGCTCCAGGTATGCCATCGGACTTCTCGTACTGGGCGCTGTCGCGGCGTACTTTCTTCTCAGCGAACACCGCGCCCACTTCTTCGGCGCCTTGCCGTTCCTGTTGCTGCTGGCCTGCCCACTGATGCACATCTTCATGCACGGCGGGCACGGTGACCACGCCAGCGGCAAGCAAGCTGCCAGCCCACCCGAACCCGGGCCTGCGCCCAAGACGGGAGCGCGGCCATGACCCACGAAACCTCGGGTTACGGCCTGTGGACACTCGTCGTCCTCAACTCGGCCCTCTTCCTGATGTTCGCGTTCAGCTTCTTCAAGCCGAACACGGCACGCGACTGGCGCACCTTCGGCGCCTTCGCGGCCTTCATCGTCGCGCTCTTCGTCGAGATGTACGGCTTCCCGCTGAGCATCTATCTGATGTCGGGCTGGCTGCAAACGAAGTACCCGGGTCTGGACCTGCTGTCGCACAACACCGGGCACCTGTGGTCGACGCTGCTGGGCGAGAAGGGGGACCCACACTTCGGGGCACTGCACATCGCGAGCTATGTCTTCCTGGGCTTCGGCTTCTACTTGCTTTCCAGCGCGTGGAACGTGCCGTACCACGCACAGCGCCGCAATGCCCTGGCCACGTCGGGACCGTATGCGCGCATTCGCCATCCGCAATACGTCGCCTTCGTGCTCATCCTGCTGCGCTTCCTGCCGTCATGGCGACAGACCAGTGCCGCAGTGAACACCTGATTTTCAACGTCAAGGAGAACTCACCATGCAAACCCTCAGCTTTGATGTCAGCGGCATGACTTGCGGCGGCTGCACCGGCAGCGTGCAGCGCGCGCTGAGCAAGATCGACGGCGTGAGCCACGCCGAAGTCACCCTGAATCCCGGCACCGCTTCGGTGCTGGCTGATCCGGAGCGTGTCACGTCGGCTCAGATCGCAGCGGCCATCACAGGGCTCGGCTACCTGGCCGTGGCTCGTCCGCCAGAGCATGGCGGACACGCCTCGTCATGAAAACCAGCACGATCGAAATTGGCGAACTGGTCTCGACCCTGGGCGCAGAACTGTCGCGCGCCACGCTGCGCAAGATGCACCAGAACCTGTGGTGGGCGGTGGGCTACAACGTCATCGCCTTCCCGCTGGCGGCGGGTGTGTTCTACCCCTTCACACTGTCGCCGGAGATCGCCGCCAGCGTTGCTGCGGGAGCATCGGCATGAGCGACCTGATGCGCAGCGCAGACTTGGACGGACCGAGCGAGTTTCGCGGCGCAGCCGTTCATCGTGGCGTTGATCAGACTTCGAATCTCTTGAAGAAGTTGTTTCACGGCTTCGATGGCAGTCTCGCGCTGCGCTTGTGGAACGGCACCACCTTGACACTCGGCAAGGGCGCCGCGCAAGCAGCCGAGCCGCTGTTCACCCTGGTGTGCCACCACCCGGGCTTCGTCCGTTCGATGGTCTTTGGACGCGATCCCCTGCGTCTGGCCCAGGCGTATTTCCAAGGCGACATTGAGGTCGAGGGAGACTACTTCGCAGCGCTTAACCTGAAGGACCACCTGCACGCCATCCACCTGTCATTCAGCGACCGGGTGGGCGCACTTCTCACCGCCTTTCGACTGCTGGCACCCGGTGACGCGCGGCCAGGCTTCGGGAGCCATCGGTCCGGGCTTCATGGCAGCGCCGTCAAGGCCCACTCGAAGACCGAGAACCGGGCCGCGATCTCGTTCCACTACGACGTCTCCAACGAGTTCTACCGGCTCTGGCTCGACGAGGAGCGTGTTTACTCCTGCGCCTATTTCACGAGCCCCGAAGAGTCGCTGGATCAGGCGCAGCGCAACAAGCTCGAGCACATCTGCCGCAAGCTGCGGCTGCGGCCCGGTGAGCGTTTGCTCGACATTGGCTGCGGCTGGGGTGCACTGGTGTGCTGGGCGGCGCGGCACCACGGCGTGCGCGCCCACGGCATCACGCTGAGCCAGCAGCAATTCGAGTTTGCGCAGCAGCGCATACACGCCGAGGGCTTGCAGGATCTCGTGACGGTGGAGCTGCGTGACTACCGCGACCTGGCAGGGGCTGGTGTCTTCGACAAGGTATCGAGTGTCGGCATGTTCGAGCACGTCGGCCTGGCCAACCTGCCGACCTACCTTGCGGCCGTGATGAGCGTTCTGCGCCCGGGTGGGCTGTTCATGAATCACGGCATCACGCACGATGAGGAAGGCTGGAACAAGACCGTGGCCACCGAGTTCATCAACCGCTACGTTTTCCCCGATGGCGAGCTCGACTGCGTCAGCAACATCCAGCTCGGTATGGAGCGCGCTGGCTTCGAGATTCACGACGTCGAAGGCCTGCGCCCGCACTATGCGTTGACGTTGCGGCACTGGGTGCAGCGGCTGGAAGCCAACCGTGAGGCGGCACTGCGCGAGGTGGGCGAGCCGACCTATCGCGTCTGGCGGCTATACATGGCCGCCTGCGCGCTGGACTTCGAAGCAGGAACCACGGGCATTTACCAGATCCTTGCGTCCAAGCGCAACCGGGGTGAGTGGCCGCTGCCACTGTCGCGAGGCGACCTCTATGCCGGCGCGGTGGGTCGTCAGAAAGAGGCGCGCTGAATGTGCTTCTCGGCCACCGCCAGCTTCTCGGCGGGCGCCGTCCTGCTCGGCCTGGGCGTGTTGACGCTGCGCACAGCGCTGGCCTCACATCGGCGGCGCGATGTGCCCTTCGCCGCGATCCCACTGCTGTTTGCGATCCAGCAGTTGATTGAAGGCGTGATCTGGCTGACCTTCAGCGACGACGCGCCGCTGCTGAACTGGGTGATGACGCATGCCTATTCGTTCTTCTCGCATGTGCTGTGGCCGGTCTATGTGCCCGTGGCTGTCGTGCTGATGGAGCCCAAGGGGTGGCGCCGCGGCGCGCTGTGGGTCTTGGTGGCGGCCGGCGCCGCAGTCGCTGCGGGCCTGCTGCTCGTGCTGATGCTATTCCCCGTCGTTGCGCGCCCGACGGGTCAGCATATCGAGTACGTTTCACCGCACTTCTTCGCTGCCGTCACGATGACGCTGTACCTGCTGTCGACAGGGGTCAGCCCGCTGCTGTCCTCGCACCGCTGGGTGTTTGTCTTCGGTGTACTGGCACTGCTGTCGTTCGGCACGGCCTACGCCTTCTATGCCACATGGTTCATCTCGGTGTGGTGCTTCTTCGCAGCACTCTTGAGCGCGGTGATCTATCGCCATTTCACGTGGGCCCCGCGCGACAAGCGCACGCCTGTCCGGGCCGACACACAACCGGCCCCGCAACGCTCGACCTGAACCCTTTGGAGCACAGAACATGCACAGATCATTGACGGGCCACAAGGTCCTCCTGACCGCCGCGCTGGCCTTGAGCCTGGGCGGCTGCGGCTACAACACTTTTCAAACCACCGACGAGCAGGTCAAGGCGGGTTGGGCCGAGGTCATCAACCAGTACCAGCGCCGTGCGGACCTGATTCCGAACCTGGTCAACACCGTCAAGGGCGAGGCCAGCTTCGAGCAGGACACGCTGACCAAGGTGGTCGAAGCGCGCGCCAAGGCGACATCCATCCAGGCCACACCGGAACTCGTCAACGACCCCGCAGCGTTTCAGAAATTCCAGCAAGCGCAGGGCGAATTGACGGGTGCGTTGTCGCGCTTGATGGTGGTGTCGGAGCAGTACCCGAACCTGAGGGCCAACCAGGGCTTCCGAGACCTGTCAGCGCAACTCGAAGGTACCGAGAACCGCATCGCGGTGGCGCGCAAT
>JANOJR010000520.1:0-1998 GCA_031418855.1 Rubrivivax sp. | reverse complement strand
CTGAGCAACACCGCCGTCGCACCGGCCGGCTTCCAGGAGGGCCTGGCGGCAAGTTTCAGCGGCAGCACGGGTGGCGTGATCACCAATGGCAGCGTTGCCAACCTTGCGCGAGGCGGCGCCAACAACAACACTTTGGGTGTTAGCTTTGCCGCCGGTACAGCTGGCGCCAAGGCTGGCACGGCCACGCTGGCGCTGACCTCGGTCGGTGCAGGCACCAGCGGCCTGAGCGATCTGGCGCTGGCGCCGCAAGTCGTCAACGTCGCGGCCAACTTCTTCCGCCTGGCGACCGGCTCGGCCACGCCCGACCCGGTGAACTTCGGCAACCTGCGCGTGAACGCTGCGGCCTCGCAGCTGCTGACGGTTGCCAACACGGCCGCCAACGACAGCTTCTCCGAGCGGCTCAACGCCAGCTTCAGCGGCAGCACGGGCAGCACCGTGTCCATAGCGGGCACGATCACGCAGCTGCTGCCGGCAGCCAGCAACAACACCGCCATGAGCGTGGCGCTGAACACGGCAACAGCTGGCGCCAAGAGCGGCACGGTGACGCTGGCCTATGCGTCGGACGGCGCCGGCACCACCGGTGCGGCAGCCTCGGCCAACGGCAACCAGGTGCTGAACTTCAGCGGCAACGTCTACAACATGGCCGTGGGCAGCACCACGCCTTCGCCGGTGACCATCGCCAACCAGCGTATCGGCGGCTCGCTGGCGCAGTTGCTGACGGTGACCAACACGGCTGCAACAGGCTTGTTTAGCGAAGACCTTGCAGCCAGCTTTGGGGCCAACAGCGGCAACGCAACCAACAACGCCGGCGCCATCGCCAGCATCGTCGCCAACGCCAACAACGCGACGGCCATGAGCGTGGGCGTGAGCACCGGCACCTCTGGCGCCAAGACCGGCACGGTGACGCTGAACTACCAGACCAACGCCACCGTGGGCAACGCCCCCATTGCCGGACTGGCTGCCACGACGGCAGGCACTCAGGTGGTCACCGTCAGCGGCAACGTCTACCAACTCGCCGCGGGCTCGATCATCTCGGCGCCGCTGAACTTCGGCACCGTGCAGGTCGGCCAGGCGGTGAGCCAGAGCCTGGTGATCGGCAACACCGCAGTAGGAGCGGCGGGTTTTGTCGAAGACCTGAACGCCAGCTTCGGCGCCAGCAGTGGCACCGGTGCGGCGCTGATCAGCGGCAGCGGCGGCTTGAACAACATCCTCGCCGGCACCAACAGCACGGGCGCCAACGGCGTGATGACGGTCGCGGTCAATACCGCAGCACCTGGCAGTGTGAACGGCAGCATCGCCGTCAACTTCACCAGCGCCGGCGCCGTCAACAGTGTGACCAACGGCCTGGGCCAGCTCGGCGTGGGCAGTGCGGCTTATGGCGTGCTGGGCACGATCGCAGCCAACGTCATCAACACCGCCAGCCCACAGATCAACAACAGCCCCATCAACCTGGGCAACGTGCGCGTCGGTGCGGCCTCGCCCAGCGCCTTCGTCAGCGTCACCAACGTGGCCACCGTCGCCCCGCAAGCCGCGCTCAACGCCACCATCACCGGCAACGCGCCGATCACGGCCACGGGCAGCTTCAACCTGTTGCTGCCGGGTGCCACCAACAACGCCGGCCTGAGTGTCGGCATGAGCACCGCCAATGCCGGCGCCATCAACGGCACGGCGACATTGAGTTTCGTCTCCGACGCCAGCAACGTCGGCGGCTGCGCGCCCAACTGCACATTCAACCTGCCCGGCCAAAACGTCAATGTCACCGGCGGCGTGTATCTGCCGGCGCAGCCGGCGCTTGCGTCCAGCAACATCAGCCTAGGCAACGTGCGCGCCATCATCGGTGGCGCGAGCTTCCTCGATCTGAGCAACACCGCCGTCGCACCGGCCGGCTTCCAGGAGGGCCTGGCGGCAAGTTTCAGCGGCAGCACGGGTGGCGTGATCACCAATGGCAGCGTTGCCAACCTTGCGCGAGGCGGCGCCAACAACAACACTTTGGGTGTT
>JANOJR010000519.1:0-2367 GCA_031418855.1 Rubrivivax sp. | reverse complement strand
GAAGCCGGTGGCACCCCGGGCGTCATCAACGTCGGCACCACGGCCGCCAGCAGCGGCAGCCTGATCTCCTTCTTCGGCACACAAACGCTCAGCAACGCCACGCTTAACCTGGGCAACGCTCTGGGCAGCGGGCGCATGCCGCTGGAAGGTATCGGTAGCTTGACGCTGGCCGCAGGCACCACCTTGCAGGGCCGCGGCACCATTGGCGAGCAGGTCTCCCTGGGCGGCGTCCACAACCTCATCAACAACGGCCTCCTCAGCGCCAACGTCAGCGGCCAAACGCTGATCATCACCAACACCGGCGCGCTCACCAACAACGGCACCTTTGAAGCGCTGCAAGGCGCCACGCTGACGATCAACCCCACCGGCAACATCACCAACCTTTCCTCCGGGACGCTGACCGGTGGACTCTGGCGTGCCGCAGCTGGTGTCGGAGCGGCAGGACGGATCGATATTGGCAAGATCAACACGGCGATCGTCACCAACGCGGCCGACATCTACCTCATCGGCGCCAACGCCTCGTTCCAGACACGCGACGCAGGCAACGTCGTCCGCACGCTGGACGCGACGCTGGCCAACAACAGCGGCGCACTTCGCCTGCAGCAAGGCCGCAATTTCACCGCTGCGGGCAACAGCGGCAACTTCACGAACACAGGCAACCTCGAGCTCACCGACAGTACGTTCGCAGCCACAAGCTTGGTGAGCGACGGCACCATCACCAGCTTCGGCACCAGCACCGTCACGACCGGCGTGGGCAACCGCATCACCGGCAATGGCCAGATCAATGCGTCGTTCGCACCGCTGACGATCACGCGCGGCGTGAACATGGGCGCGACGTCGGGCATGAACATCAACCCCGGCGCGACGATCGATCTGTCTGGCGCGTCGCTGGCCAGCCAGATCGGCACGCTCACAGACAACGGCTCGCTGAACCTGGGCACGCAGAACCTGCTGGTGCTGAAGGACTACAACAACGCCAACTTCGGCGTTGGCAACTCGTTCAACGCACGCGCCGGGGTCAGTGGCACAGGCTTGTTGATCGGCAACCTGGCCTCGCAGACCATCACCGGCAGCGTCATCGCCGGCGCCGCCAATCAGTTCACCATCGACTTCGGTGCAGTGCGCGGCAGCGGCAATGGCACGGTGAACTTCCAGATCACCAACAACGGCACGGGCGCCGACATTCGCGGCGCCATCGTCACCAGCAACATCGATGCGCGCTTGTCGGGCACGGGCGTCACGGCCAGCAACTTCGGGCCCATCGTGGCCGGCGTCAACTCGGGCAATCTGGCGGTGACCCTGACCGGCGGCAACGTCGGCGGGCCGCTCACCGGCACCCTGCAAATCCTGAGCAACTTCTCCAACGTCGCCACGCAGGTCATCACGCTGAGCGGCACGACCTCGGTTCTGGCCGTTGGCAATGCCACGCCCAACCCGGCCAACCTGGGCAACTTTCGCGTCGGCAGTGCCGGCGCGTCCACCGGTCTGCTCGCCACCAACACGACCATTGGCACAGGCGCCGAGCAACTCGGCATCAACAGCGTGCTGGCCAGCAGCGGCTTTTCGGCCAGCAACGTGTTGGGCGCAGGGCTGATTGCCCCAGGCGGCTCGCTGGCCGGCGCTGTCACCGTCGCTGCGACGGGCACGGGCGTGGCTGGCGTCAACAACGGCACCGTGTCCATTCAGTACGCCAGCGACGGCACCATCGTCGACCCGGCTTTCGTGCGCCAGGCGGCCAACCTGCAAGTGGTGCCGCTGCAAGCCACGGGCTTCAACGCGGCGGCGGGCAGCACCACGCCGGCAGGGCCCGTCAATCTGGGCAACGTGCGCGTGGGCGGCACCTTGTCGCAAGCCTTGACGGTGACCAACACCGCCACAGCCAGCATCTTCAGCGAGGATCTGAACGTCAGCTTCGCCGCCAGCACCGGCAACGCCACCAACAACGCTGGCAGCATCAATGGCTTGCTGGCCGGTGGCAACAACGGCGCAGCGATGGCAGCGCAACTTTCGACCGCCAGTGCCGGTGCCAAGACAGGCACGGTCACGCTGAACTACCAAACTGCGGGAGCGGTCGCGGGTGTAAGCAACACCCTGGGCACCGCCACCGTCGGCAGCCAGGTGGTGACGCTCAACGGCAACGTCTTCTTGCAAGCCCAGCCGAGCCTGGCCGGCACGCTCAACCTGGGCAATGTGCGCGCGGCCAGCGGCGCGGCGGGCTTCATCAACCTGAGCAACACCGCCGTCGCACCGGCCGGCTTCCAGGAGGGCCTGGCGGCAAGTTTCAGCGGCAGCACGGGTGGCGTGATCACCAATGGCAGCGTTGCCAACCTTGCGCGAGGCGGCGCCAACAACAACACTTTGGGTGTT
>JANOJR010000518.1:0-1853 GCA_031418855.1 Rubrivivax sp. | reverse complement strand
GAGGCGCAGATGCCGCGCACGGCCACCGGCAAGATTCAGCACCGCCTGCTGCGCGAGCGCATTGCCGCCGCGCCAAACACGGCACCAAGGCCCGTTGCCGCGCCTGCAACGCAGCCATCACGTCTTTGAAATAGCCAGCCTCCCGCCGGCGCGACACAGTCACGCCCCACACCCTATCCAACCCCGGAGCCCACCATGACCAGGTTTCAATTGCGCACCCACGTCGCCCTTGCCGCGCTGGCCGCCGCACTCGCTGCACCCGCTGTCGCGCAAGAGCGCACGATCAAGATCTACGGCTTCGGCGCGAAGAGCGGTGTCGTGCGCATCTTCGGTTTGAACAGCGAAGCGGCGATGAAGGCCGCTGCCGACCAGATCAACAAAGCCGGCGGTGTGAGCCTGGCCGATGGCGCCAAAGCGAAGATCGTCATCGAATACCTCGACGACCGCTGCAACGCCGAAGAAGGCATCAACGCGCTGCGCCGCATTGCCTCGCAGCCCGACGCCATCGTGGCCGTGGGCCCGACATGTAGCAACGTCGCCGAGCCGGTGTTTGGCATCCTGCAGAAGAAGGCCGGCGACGCCAGCGACTCGGGCTTGCAGTTCCCGCTTTACACCGACGTCGCGGCCAAGGGCGGCCTGGCCTCGGTGTCGCAATGGGCCTTCCGCAATGTGCCCAGTGAGTCGGCGATGTACAAGTCGCTGTTCGAGTGGATCAAGGCCACGCGGCCTGAGATCAAGACGGTGTGGGGCGGCGTGGAGAAAGACTTCGCGCACAGCAACGCCACCTACAACGTGCTCAAGGGCCACGCCGAAAAGACCGGCTTCGACGTGCAGGGCCAAAGCGAATGGCTGCTCGCCGACACCACCTTCTCGACGCAGGTGCGCGAGATGAAGCGCGCCAACGCCGACCTGGTAGCCATCTCCGCGCACCCCTTCACCACCTGCGGCGTGTTGAAGGAAATGCAGCGCCAGGGCGTGAAGCCCAAGATGCTGGTGGGCCTGACCAGTTCGTCGAGCATGGAGACGCTGCAGGGCTGCGCCGCGCAGGCCGAAGGCATCCTCATCCCGACGAGCTTTGCGCCCGTCACGCCCGAAGCGAAGAAGGCCGCCGAGACGCTGCTGGCCGTGGGCACCAACATGGACTTGCACAACGCCGCCGCCTGGGAAAACATCTTCACGCTGAAGGACTTGTTCGAGAAGGCCAAGATCGTTGGCAAGCCCGAGACGGTGCAAGCCGACCGCGCCAAGATGCGCGAGGCGTTGGCATCGATGAAAGAGACGCAGGGCCTGCTGGGCAAGGTGGGCCGCACCGAAGACCGCGAGGCCGTCAAACCCTTCCTCTTCGTGCAGGCCACGAAGGGCGCCTGGACGGTGGCTCACAACCCCAATTGACGGGCGCGTGCGATGACGCTGCTGGACGCGCAAGACCTCACGCAGTCGGTCATCGACGGCGTGATGTTCGGCACCACCTACGCGCTGATCGGCATCGGCTTCACGCTGATCTTTGGCGTGATGCACAAGATCAACCTGTCGTATGCGGCGGCGTCGATCGGCGCGGCCTACTTGAGCCTGCTGGTGGTGCCGCTGGTGCCGACGCCGCTGGTCTACTTGGCCGCCGCGCTGCTGGGCGGCGTGCTCGGTGGTGTCATCTACTTGGTGTGCTTTCGCTTCCTGCCGCTGGACAAACCACTGGCCACGCTGATGTCCACCGTGGGCATGCTGCTGCTGCTGGAAGAAGCCATCATCCACGCCACCGCAGGCATGCCGCGCGACTACCCGGCGATGTTCGCCGGCGCCAATTTCGACATCGGGCCGTTCATGGTGCGCGGCGATTTGCTCTTCGTGTTTGCGCT
>JANOJR010000517.1:0-2113 GCA_031418855.1 Rubrivivax sp. | reverse complement strand
CTGATGGACCAAGCCGACTGCATCGTCATAGGCGCCGGTGTCGTCGGCCTGGCCGTCGCGCGCGCACTTGCGCTGGCCGGCCGCGAAGTCATCGTGTTGGAAGCGCTAACGCTTTATGGCAGTGGCGTCTCGTCGCGCAACAGCGAAGTCATCCACGCCGGCATCTACTACCCGCAGGGCAGCCTCAAGGCACAGCTTTGCGTGCGCGGTCGCGAGCTGCTCTACGCCTACTGCGCCGGGCGCGGTGTCGAGCACCGCCGCTGCGGCAAGCTGGTGGTGGCCACGCGGCCGGCCGACGTCGGCAAGCTAGAGACCATCCGCCAGCACGCCGCCGCCAATGGCGTCGCGCTAACGCCGATGACACGCGCACAGGCGCTGGCGCTGGAGCCTGAGCTTGAGTGCGCCGCTGCACTGCTCTCGCCCGAGAGCGGCATCGTCGACAGCCATGGCCTGATGACGGCGCTGCTCGGTGACGCGCAAGCGGCCGGTGCGATGCTGGCGCTGCAAAGCCCGTTCACGAGCGCACAGCGTGATGGCCACGGCTGGGTGCTGCGCACCGGCGGCGACGAAGCCTTCGAGATGCGCGCGCAGTGGCTCATCAACTGCGCCGGGCTCGATGCGCAGGCGGTGGCTGCAAGCATGCGCGGCTTCCCGGCCACGGCGATCCCGCAGCGCCATCTCGCCAAAGGCTACTACTTCGCGCTCAGCGGCCGCGCGCCGTTCAAGCATTTGATCTACCCGACGCCGGTCGACGGCGGCCTGGGCGTGCACCTCACGCTGGACCTCGGCGGCCAGGCGCGCTTTGGGCCCGATGTGCAGTGGCTACCCGACATGCCGCTCGACGCGCCACTGGACTACGCCGTGCCGCCAGCGCGCAGCGAAGGCTTCGAAGCCGACATCCGCCGCTATTGGCCGGGGCTGCCCGACAACGTGCTGACGCCCGCGTACAGCGGCATCCGGCCGAAGATCAGCGGCCCCGGCAAGCCGGCGGCCGACTTCCACATCACCGGCCCCGCCGAGCATGGCTGCCCCGGTGTCGTGCAGCTCTTCGGCATCGAATCGCCGGGGCTGACGGCGGCGTTGGCCATCGCCGAAGATGTCTGCGCGATGGTCGTCGGTTGACGCCCGCACGCTCCCTATACTGGCCAGCACAAGCATCTCGATGCCGGCACCATGAACCTCGCCAACCCCGCCACCATCCTCATTTGGGCCCTGCCCATCGTGCTACTGGCCTCGCTGATCGAAGCGCTGGTGCTGTCGTGGATGAAGCCCGGCAGCTACGACTGGAAGGCTGCGGCGGTGTCGCTCACCGACCAGCTGCTCCGCCGTGTCATGGCGCTCTTGCCGCTGTCCATCGCCGCACCCATCTTCGCCTGGGCGTTCGAGCATCGGCTGTTCGAGCTCACGTTGGCCAGCCCGGCCATGGTGGCCCTGCTCTTCGTCGGCCAGGAGTTTTGCTACTACTGGTACCACCGCTCGGCGCACCGCGTGCGCTGGTTCTGGGCCACGCACCAGGTGCACCACTCGCCCAACCAGTTGAACCTCTCCGCCGCGTACCGGCTGGGGCTCACAGGGCGCTTGACGGGCACCACGGTCTTCTTCACGCCACTGGTGTGGCTGGGCTTCCCGCCCAATGTGGTGATCGCCACCTTGGCCATCAATTTGCTCTACCAGTTCTGGATTCACGCGACGTGGATTCCGAAGCTGGGCATGCTTGAGCTCGTGCTCAACACACCCTCAGCGCACCGCGTGCACCATGCTTCGAACCTCGACTACCTGGATGCTAACTACGGAGGTGTGCTGATTGTCTTTGACCGCCTCTTTGGCACCTACCGCGCCGAGCGCGACGACTTACCTTGTGTTTACGGCCTGGTCAAACCGGTGACGAGCTACAACCCGCTGGTGGTGGAGTTCGCGCCCTGGGCCGCGCTCTTCAAGGACGTGGCCGGTGCGCGCACGGTGGGTGAAGCGGTGGGCTACCTGTGGCGGCCGCCGGGCTGGCGGCCCGATGAGCGCAGCCAGACCACCGAAGACATGCGCGCACGCTCACAGCTCGCCTGACATGCTCACGATTCTGGGCCGCGACAACTCGATCAATGTACGCAAGGTGATG
>JANOJR010000516.1:0-2170 GCA_031418855.1 Rubrivivax sp. | reverse complement strand
CGTCAAACCCAAAGAGCGCTGGGGTGGTGACGTCATCGTCGATCTGCTGCACCACTACCAGCTGCCCTACGCCGCGCTGAACCCGGGTGCCAGCTACCGCGGGCTGCACGACAGCATCGTCAACTACGGCGGCAACTCGCCGGTGATGATGCTGTGCCAGCACGAAGAAACGGCCGTGCAAGTGGCCCACGGCTACGCCAAGGCCAGCGGCAAACCGATGGTGGCCATCCTGCACAACCTGGTGGGTTTGCTGCACGCCAACATGGCGGTGTATTACGCCTACATCGACCGCGTGCCGGTGTTCATCGTTGGCGCTACGGGCCCGATGGACGAGACCAAACGCCGCCCGCGCATCGACTGGATCCACAGCGCGCAAAGCCAGGGCCAGGCCGTGCGCGACTACACCAAGTGGGACTACCAACCCACCACCGTGGAAGGCGTGCCCGAGGCCTTTGCGCGTGGCTATTCGGTGATGATGACCGAGCCGCGTGGCCCGGTGTACATGTGCTTTGATGCCTGGCTGCAAGAGAAGCAGCTTGAGACGAAGGTGCCGCTGCCGCCCAAAGGGTTCCAGACCGTGCCCTCGCGCATTGCGCCCGACCCGGCGGCTTTGCAGTTGGCGGCGACGACACTTGCTAACGCCAAGCGTCCGGTGATCCTGACCGAATACGCCGGGCGCGACCCGCAAGGTTTCCACGACCTCGTAGCGCTTGCCGAAGCCTTGGGCGCGCCGGTCTACGACCTTAACCAGCGCTTGAATTTCCCGAGCCTGCACCCGCTGAACCTGAGCATGGACAAGACCATGTTCAAAGACGCCGACGTGGTGCTGTGCGTCGACGTGCGCGACTGGGAGCGGCCCACCACCACGCTGACCAGCACCACCCGCGAGCTGGTGAGCCT
Source organism: Rubrivivax sp. (assembly GCA_031418855.1). Lineage (GTDB taxonomy): Bacteria > Pseudomonadota > Gammaproteobacteria > Burkholderiales > Burkholderiaceae_C > Rubrivivax. Next base: position 1,270 of record JANOJR010000516.1, on the reverse strand, counting down.
GGCGCCCAAAGGCTGCCTGTGGATCGACATCGGTTTCGGTGACCTGAACATCAGCGCCTGGGCCATGGACTACCAGCGCCTGCTCTACGCGAATCAGCGCATCCATGCCGACACGCTGCTGGCTGTGCCCGCACTCACAGTGTTATTGGGTAAGCAGGCGAAGAAGGATGAAGCCCTGGCCGCACGCGTGGTCAAGCGCACTGCCAGCACGGCGCGCAAGCACAAGGCGCTGCGCGAGGGCTGGGCACGCGAGGCGCTGGAAGAGCGCGAGCTCAGCCCCATCACGCTGGGGCGGCTGGCCAGCGAAGTCTGGGCGCAGATCAAAGACGAAGACTGGGTGCTGTCAGCTGGAACGCTAGAAGACTGGACGCGCAAGCTCTGGAACTTCGACAAGCCTTACCGCCATGCCGGCAAGTCACTCGGCACGGCCACGCAGTTCGGCATCAGCCTGGGCGTTGCTCTGGCGCACCGCGATAAGGGCCGGCTGGTGGTGGACATGCAGCCCGATGGCGACCTGATGTTTGACGCTGGCGCGCTGTGGGTGGCGGCCAAACACAAGATCCCGATGCTCGTGGTCATGTACAACAACCGCGCGTACTTCAACGACTGGGAACACCAGATCCGCATGGCCAAGCAGCGCGGCACGCCGGTAGACCGCGCCTACATCGGTATGGATCTCGACGACCCGCCGCCCGACTTCGCCAGCCTCGCACGCAGCATGGGCTGGTACGCCGAAGGCCCGATCGACCAGCCCGGTGACGTGGCGGCGGCCTTGCAGCGCGCCATTGCGAAAGTCAAAGCCGGCCAGCCCGCGCTGCTCGACACGATTTGCCAGAAGCGATGAGCACTCAGACGCTAACGGTTGGTTTGATCGGTGCCGGCCGCATGGGCACACCCATCATCGGCCACCTCGTGAAGACGGGCTTCAGCACGATCGCCAGCGATGTGAACCCCGAGCGCGCGGCACTTGTGCAACAGCTCGGCGCACACTGGACGCAAGACAACGCCGCGCTCGCCGCACAGAGTGAGGTCATCCTCATCTGCGTCGGCTTCGACGCGCAAGTGCGCGCGCTGCTGGCGGAAGGCGGCCCACTGCGTCAGGCCAAACCCGGCAGCATCGTCGCCATCCTCAGCACCATCCGTCCCGAGACGGTGCAAGAGCTGGCCGCCGCCACGCCCACGCTGCACATCGTCGACAGCACCGTCTGCCGTGGTGGCGCGGCGGCTGACAACGGCACGCTGCTGTCCTTCGTCGGCGGCCCACCTGAGG
>JANOJR010000515.1:0-2860 GCA_031418855.1 Rubrivivax sp. | reverse complement strand
GGGTACTCGGCAGCGGCCGCTTCGGGGTCGTCTGATTCGGGGGGCCGTGCGGTGAATCCGTGAACGCCCTGCCGATGGAGCACTGCCCGAACCGCGGCGAGGTGGTCAGATCAGGAACCCGCCGTCCACCGGCAACGCATGCCCGGTGGTGAACGATGCGCCCTTCGAGCACAGCCACAGCACCGCCTGCGCCACCTCTTCCGGCGCGCCGATGCGGCCCATGGGGTGCAGCGCCAGCACGCGAGCGGCCATCTGCGGGTCGCCCATGGCCAGGCCGGCGCGTTCGGCCAGCGGCGTGAGGATCACCGCAGGCGCCACCGCGTTGATGCGCACGCCCTTGTCGGCGTACTCAAGCGCCGCAGCCTTGGTCATGCCGATCACGCCGTGCTTGCTGGCGTAGTAGGCCACGCCGAGCCGGCCACCCGACAGACCGGCCACCGAGGCCATGTTCACGATCGCGCCCTTGCTCTGCACGATGTGCGGCAGCTCGTACTTCATGCTCAGGAAGACGCCCTTGAGGTTGATGTCGATGACGTCGTCCCACATGGCTTCGGGATAGCTCGCGGTAGGCACGAACGGCGCGCCTTCGATGCCGGCGTTGTTGAAGGCGAAGTGCAGCCCGCCGTACTGCGCCACGGCCTTGCCCACCAGTGCTTCGACCTGCTCTGCCTGCGAGACATCGGTCTTCACGAAGACCGCGTCACCGCCTGCGGCCCGGATCAGCCGCACGGTTTCTTCAGATTCTTCTGCACGCCGGCTGGCGACGACGACACGTGCGCCTTGCTCGGCAAACAGCAGCGCAGTGGCGCGGCCGATGCCCGAGCTGCCGCCGGTGATGAGGGCGACTTCGCCGTTGAACTGTTGGGTCATGAAAACTGCGTGTGGATGGACGGGCGGACGCGGGCCGATCGATCGCGGCCAAAGGCCTGACTTGAGCATAGGCTTCTCGACAGCCTCTTGCCATGCCGATTGCCCCAAACACGGCACCCGTCGCCTTTCAGGCCGAAAACATCGACTGGCCGGCCCTGCTTGCGATCATCTCGAGCGCCAGCGAGCCGACCGGCGAATTGCCGACCGTGTTCAGCCCAGCAAAGTCAGCTTGCGGCGACCCCAGGGGAAACCCGTTCCCGGCCATGAGCTGAAGCCCACATGGGTCTGCTCTCTGGACGTCAGCACTTCGAGTTCTGACCTGCAGGCGTGGCGCCCACGCCCAGCCGGCAGACGGGCAGACGGGCAGACGGCTAGATTTTTTGCACGCTCGGGGCAGAGGAGGCGCGACAATGAAAGTCGCCTTCAAGCGTGGTGGTCAGCGAGTGATGCTGGCCGAATGGTTCTCGGCGTCCCACTCGAACCGAGCGCAACGGGGAACGAAACCATGCACGCAGTACCCAGAACGATCCTCGTAACTGGCGCGACGGGCGGCATCGGCTTGGCCGTCTGCGACCGGCTGTCCAAGGGTGGAGCCTCTCTCTTGCTCGCCGCACGCGATGTGCCGAAGCTTCAGTCACTGTGCACTCAGTTGTCCGACAACGGGTCGGGCCGGCACGCGTGGATTCGCGTGGACATGACCAGCGACGAATCGATCCAGCAGTTTGCCGACGAGTTGGCGGCCCGCAATCTAAACCTGGACGGCGTCGTTCTGATGCCGCCACAGGACCCGCCGACAAGCGATCCGTTACCAAGCAGCGCGAAGTGGCGCGAGATCCTTCAGAACAGCTTTGTCGGTCCACTGGCGTTGCTCAAGGTGGCCATAGGCACCATGAAACCCGATCCTGCCAATGGCAGACGATGCAAGATCGTCATCATCTCCGGCATCTCATCCGCGCAGGTGATGGGCAACTACGCGTCAAGCAACGTGATTCGCTGCGCCTGGCTGGCCGAGGCCAAGACGCTGGCGTTCGCTCTCGGAGAACGAGGCATTCATGTGAACACGCTATCACTTGGAGGTACGCTCACGCCCGGCTACACGGCGTCGCTTGAGAAGCGCGCTGCCAGTGCGGGGATGTCTTATGCTGAGCGTCATGCTGAAGAAACGTCGAACGTTCCTCTTCGCAAGTACGGCACACCCGCAGAGGTGGCAAGCGCCGTCGAGGGTCTGCTTTCGGCGTTCTCCGACCACATGTCCGGGCTAAATGTGCTTCACGACGGCGGATTCACCCGAGCGTATTGAGCTTTCTCGGCCTTTGTGCTCTGTTGCGACGTTGACTGCTTTCGGGCGGTCAGCCTGGATCGGTCAGTGACTCCTGTGGGTCGATTGCCGGCCTACACGAACGGTGGCTGGCCGGCCCCACGATTCATGAAATTGGGCTGCCGGAAAGCGGGTACTCGCCACCGGCTCCTCACGCTGCGAAGCGGGTGCTTGGGCTTGGGCGGCTGCCGTCAATATCCGGAAAGTCGCCAAAGAAGCCGGCCGCCGCGCCAAGCTGGTCAGCGTCAACGGGTCATGAGCCGCCACTCTGCCTAGCCTGAAGGACTCAACACCGGAGTCGCGCTGAACAGTGTGGGAGTCGACTGCCGCGCACCCGTGCGGTGATCGGTTCCAGCATCGTCAGGCATCACTCGGTCGGTGCAACCCAGCGCGTCGCGCCACACACCCGCATTCAAGTCTTCGGCCACCCCACTGCCGCCGCAAAGCCCAGGCTGCCCTGCCCGTTTCGGGCAGTCAGCAGGCGGCGCCGGAAGAGACTCGGCCTTGTGTCGGCGCGCGTACTCGCGCGCTTCGTGCACTGAGCCTAGAAACGGCAGTTGACCGCTTTCCTCCGCTGGCAACACCGCATGAACATTGAGTTCTGCGCACACGACCTCCTGCACCGCTTGGGTGAGAGCGCTACGCACCCGATTGAGCCGCACTGCGGCACGC
>JANOJR010000514.1:0-8905 GCA_031418855.1 Rubrivivax sp. | reverse complement strand
TGGGCGCAGTGGCTGGCCGGCCCCTTCAAAGGCAACTTCGACCTGACCATCATCAACCACGTCGAGCCGCTGGACTACGCCACCGCCTACGCCGACCCGAAGTACTACTTTGGGTATGACAGCCCGAAGTTCCGCAAGTTGGTGGCCGACATGGCCGCCAGCACGAACACGGCCACTCGCGACAAGCTCTGGCGCGAAGTGCAGGCGCAGCTCGCCACCGACGCCGTCAACGCCTACATCTGGAACCCCGCGCAAGTGGCGGTCGGCAAGCGGCGATTGAAGGGCCTGTGGAGCAGCTCGCCGATCTTCGCCAACGACATGGCGGCCGTGAGCTGGGCTGCCTGATGGCGGCGCTGAACGAGCTCAGCGCGGCCGCGCTCTCGGCCGCGTACGCCGCGCGCAGCCTGTCGCCTGTCGAGGTGACGCAAGCCACCATCGCCCACATCGAACGCTGCGAGCCGCAGCTGTGTGCGATGTACGCTTTCGACCCCGAAGGCGCGCTGGTGATGGCGCGCGATTCGCAAGCGCGTTGGATGCAGGGCGCGCCGCTCTCAGCCATCGACGGCGTGCCCATCACCATCAAAGAAAACATCGCCACACGCGGTGTGCCCATACCGATGGGCACCGCGGCGGCACTGCTCACGCCAGCACTCGACGACGCGCCACCGGCAGCCCGCATGCGCGAAGCCGGCGCGGTGTTTTTGGGCAAGACCACCATGCCCGACTTCGGCATGTTGTCTTCGGGCCTGTCGAGCTTTCACAGGCTCGCGCGCAACCCCTGGGACCTGAGCAAGAACCCCGGCGGCAGCAGCGCCGGCGCCGGTGCGGCGGCGGCAGCAGGCTACGGCCCGCTGCACATCGGCACGGACATCGGCGGCTCGGTGCGCCTGCCCGCAGGCTGGTGCGGCGTCTTTGGCTTGAAGCCGAGTCTTGGCCGCGTTCCGATCAAGCCGCCCTACTACGGCCGTGTCGCCGGGCCCATGACACGCACCGTGCGCGACGCCGCGCTGATGATGGAACACCTGTCGCGCCCCGACTGGCGCGACTCGATGAGCCTGCCGGCGCACCACATCGACTGGATGGCGCTGGACATCGACGTTAGCAAGCTGAAGATCGGCCTGCTGCTCGACGCCGGCTGGGGTGAAGCCGTCGACCCGCAAGTGCGCGCCACGATCGAAGCCGCCGCGCGCGCCTTCCAGGCCGCTGGCGCCCACGTCGAGCCGATGCAGCCCTTCATCACGCGCGAGATGGCAGACGGCATCGACCGCTTTTTCCGTACCCGTTCGTGGTTAGACATCTCGGCGCTGAGTGAAGCGCGGCGCAACAAGGTGCTGCCCTACATCCGCGACTGGGTGGCTGCGGGCGCGCACTACAGCGGCGCGCAGGTGTTTCACGCCTTCAGCCAGATTGGCGCGATTCGTGAGGCCTCGGTCAACGCCTGCCACCCTTTTGACTACGTGCTCTCACCGGTGGCGCCGATGGTGGCCTTCGCGGCCGAACTGCCCGGCCCCAGCAACGACCCCGAGCGCCCCTTCGAGCACATCGCCTTCACGCTAACGTACAACATGAGTGAACAGCCGGCGGCGAGTATCAACGCCGGCTATAGCGATGCCGGCTTACCGATCGGTTTGCAGATCATCGGAAAGCGCTTTGACGACCTCGGCGTGATGCGCCTGGCGCAGGCCTGGGAGCAGCTGCGGCCAGCGCAAAGGGCCTGGCCGGCGCTCACGCGCTGAGATCACCAAGTGCGCGCAATGCGATGCCCGAGCCGCGTGGGTGGCGCCTCGCCCTGGGGCCGATCTCTTCACAGCCGACCGAGGTCAGGCGCCGTGGCGCCGAACCAGCTGCGGGCCAGTGCGGCGCGCGCCGCCTTCTCGTCGGCGGCCTTGCCTGCCTTGCGGTAGGTCTCGGCCAGACCCGCCAGCGCCAAGCCGTTGTTGGGCACGCGGCCCAGCGAGTCGCGGAACGCCTGCGCGGCTTCATCGAACCTGCCCTGGCGCAGGCGCACCGAGGCCAGCGACTGGCGAACCGGGTAGTACCAGTAGGGCGGTTCGGTGTAGGCCAGTGCGTCCTGGATGAAGATGGCTTCCTCAAAGGCTTTCGCCGCGGCGTCAAGGTCGCCTGAAGCGTCGGCGATGCGGCCCAGCGAGACCCAGCGCGCCGTCTGCATCACTTCCTTGGCCGGGATGCCCAAGTCGCCGAAGGGCTTGAAGTCGGTGCTCTTTTCCAGCTGTTCGATCGCTGCGACCTCGCCACGCGCGGCGCCGAAGTCGCGTTGCGTCGCGAAGGCGCCGGCGCGGGCGTAGTGGTACATCGCTGTCACGAGCGCAAGCTCCTTCGGTGGCGCGGCCAGCTTCAGGATGGTGTCGGGGACGCTGAATTGCGTGTGCGCGTAGTAGGGCGCGCCCTTCACCGGCTCAAGCATCGGGAAGGCCTTCACCACATCCACCGGCAGCGCTGCATCGAGCTTGGCAGCGGCGGCCAGCGTCGTCTTCGCGTCACCGCCCATCTGCGCCGAGACCAGCACGAAGTGGATGTTGTGCGGGTAGTAGGCGAAGCGGTAGATCGGGTCGGATGGCGAAGCGCTGAAGTAGCGCTCGTCGACGCTGAGCGCGCGCCGGTTGGCTTCCAGCGACTCGCGGTACAGCCCGACACGGTAGTAGATGTGCGCCGGCATATGCACGATGTGGCCGGCACCCGGCATCAGCGCGGCCAGCCGGCGTGCGTGCGGCAAGGCGCGCTCGGGCTGCGTCGAGGCTTCCACGGCGTGGATGTAGAGGTGGATCGCAAGCGCATGCTGCGGGTTGCGCTTGAGCACCGTTTCCAGCGCGGACACGATGTCCTGGGCGCGGCCCTTGGGCTTGGCACCCGCGGCCTCCCAGTAGTCCCAGGGCTGGGTGTCCATCGCCGCCTCGGCGTAGATCGTCAGGATCTGATCGTCGCGCGGGTACTTGGCGGCCAGTGCCTTCATGGCGTCGGCGAAGGCGTTGTCCAGCAGCGCGCGTTCGGCCTTCGGGTCAGTCGAATAGCGGCTGGCCAGCGCATCGATCAAGTCGCGGTCGCGCGCGGGCGCCTTGGCCGCCAGCGCCTGCGCCTTGTGCAGCGCGGCCAGCGCCGGGGCGTTGGCTTCGGGCGCCATCGGGACATTGATGTTCGGGCCGAGCGCCCAGGCTTCGGCAGCCAAGCACAGCGCGCAACCCGGGTCGAGCTTCTGCGCAGCCTGGAAGGCGCGGATGGCTTCGGCGTGGTTGAAGTTCGCCGTCATGCGCAGGCCCTGGTCGAAATAGGCCTGGGCCTTGGCGCTGTTCGTGCCGACCTTGAAGCTGGCCGCCCCCAGGTCTTTGTACAGCGGCACGTCAGCGCCAGCTGCGCTCGGCGCGCCCGATGCCTTGGCCGTGGCGGCGCTGAACGGGGCCGTCTCCGCCTTGGGGGCCGGCGCCTGAGTCTGGGCCTGCGCCAGCACCATCTGCCGCAGCAAGGCCGGCTGGCCGCCAAACGCCGGGCCACAGACGCTGCCCGGAGTCGCGGACAGCAGGGGATCGAAGCTTGTTGATGGCGGCGAATCGGGGGCGAACGTGAACATCGCGCCCGTCGCGACGAGGCTGGCGACGCCGCCGACCAAACCGTAGGTCCAAAGGACGTTGTGCATGGCTGCTCCTTGTCCCGGCGCCAGAACAGACGGCCCATCCCGCGAGCCCCGGGGCGCCGCTTATACGCTCGGCCATGCCGGTGCGCAATATGGTGCTTGCGCCTAGGCCCCGCACCATCGGCAGCGGGCCCATTGGCGAGGGCATGCATTCGCACCCGGCGCCTTTGGCCATCGCGCTGACGGAGCCAAGGTCAAGGTCACGCAAGACGGCAAGACCGGCTACGGCGAGATTCCTGCCGGCGAAGCCTTGTTCTTTGACGCCGAAGTGCACACGGCCGAGAACGTGGGTCGCGCCGGCGCACGCTTCTACCTCATTGAGCTCAAGGGCAGGGACTGGAAGCCGAGCGCGGGTTGAGACGCAGCCCGCCTTCAGCTCAGCACGGCATCGGCGCGCAGACGCAGGGCCTGCGGGAAGCTGATGCCCAGGGCTTCGGCGGTCTTCAGATTGATCACCAGCTCGAAGCGCGTGGGTTGCTGCACCGGCAACTCGGCGGCTTTCGCGCCGCGCGCAAGCTGCCCGATGTAGACGCCAACGTTGCGGTAGGCGCCACGCAGGCTTTCGCCATAGCTCATGAGTCCGCCGTCGTCGACGAACTCGCGCGCGCCGTAAAAGGCGGGCAGCCGATGTTTGGCCGCCAGTTCGACCAGCGCGCTGCGTCGCGACAGGAACATCGGCTCGTCGGGCAGCACGAAAGCCGCTTGGGCTGCGGCGCGCAAGGCGCGCTCGAAGGCGGGCGTCAGGTCTGCAGGGCTGGCCACGTCAACCCTGACCACCCTGAGCATGAGCGCTTCGGCCAAGGGTTGCAATTGCAGCCACATACGCGGATGCACCTGGCTCTTGGCTTCAGTGAGCACCGCGACCTTGGCCTGGCGCGGTAGCACCGCGCCGAAAAGCTCAAGCATCTTGGGCAGGATGTCCTCGGCTTGGCTCGACAGCCCCGTGAGGTTGCCGCCAGGCCTGGCCAGGCTGGCAATGAGCTGTTGACCCACGGGGTCGGCCACGGCCGCCATCACGATGGGCGTCGAGCTGGTGGCGCTCTTGGCGGCCAAGGTGCTGGGTGTGCAGGTCGAAACCACGGCGTCAAGCTTGAGCGCCGCCAGTTCGCGCGCGTACTCGGGAACCAGTTCGCCGCGACCGTCGGCGTAGCGCCGCTCGATGACCAGGTTCTTGCCCTCGACCAGGCCTTGTTCGACCAGGCCTGCGAGCATGGCTTGCTCGAGATGCCCGCGCTGCGCCACGCTGCCGCCGACAAGGATGCCAATACGCGTGGGCCGCGACGATGCTGTTTGCGCGCCACCGTTCGAGGCGGTGAAAAGGGCGCCGATTGCCACGATGCAGTGGCGGCGTTGCAGTGTTGTCATGGTGGCTCCGTGCCGAACTCACGAGCCGTGGGTATCCGACATTTCGCGTCTGCTGTCAACGCGAGCGCTGGCCTCAACCTCAAGTCGTCCCCACCACCTCGGCCGTCGCCACCGGCCCACGCCCACTGAAGCGGTCAAGCGCAAGATGAATCAACGGCGTGATGCGCCTGGCGCAGGCTTGGGAGCAGATTCGGCCGGTGCAGCGGGCCTGGCCCGAGCTGCCTTGACGCGCCAGCGCCCGCCGCCGATCTGGACGGCTAATCACCCTTGATTTCGGCCCTGGCGCCGGCGCAATGGCCTCACATTGGGCACCAGCATCACGGCCAGCGCCAAGGCCGCCCTCGTGGCAACCCACAGCGCAGCCGCTGTCTTTGCGTGCTGATCGTTCTGTGGAGAAAAACATGCGACTGCTTGTGTTGGGCTTGTGCTCTTTGGTCACCTTTGCCGCCCAAGGCAAGGTGCTGGCGGTGGTGCAGTCGGCCGACGGCGCCCACATCGTGCTGCACGGCGAAGCGGGCCCCTGCGTCGGCGCGGCCAGATTGGCCGAACACATTGCCAGCGACGGCAGCAAGGTGCCCGGCTGCTGGCTGGCCGCGTTTGGCAACGTCATGGTGTCGTTCCTGGACGGCGAGCGCGGCACCATCCCGGTGGCCCATCTGAAGCGGCCCAAGGACGTCTGAGCATTCCAGGCGCCCCGGCGGTGCCCGAGGTTTGCGGAGAAACGCCCTTACAGCCGCTGGGCGATGTCCGCCAGCCGCGTGGCAACGCCGGCGCACTCGCGCGCAAAGCCGGCGCTCAAGCGCGTGTCCTTCGCGGCCGCTTGCCAGAAAGCCAAGGCCGCAACGCAGGCCGTCAACCAGTCAGCGCGCTGCGCGGGCAGTGGCAGTGGTGGCTCAAAGCTGCGCCGTGGTAATTCACCGCCAGGCAAGGGCGCGTAGAGCATGGGCAGCATGTCGTAGACCGGCGCCAGGATCAGCCGCGCACGCGGCGCCTTGCCCGCGCGGCCGTCGGCGTGCAGACCAGGGCGAAAACTCAAGTTGCCGGTGTGCATCTCGGTGTTGGCGATGAGGCGGCCAAACCACCACAAGCGCCGCACGGCGGGCAGTTCGGCCGCGTCAAGCCAGCCCTCGTTGACCAGGCGCTGCGCCAGGCGCGTCCAGTCGGTGCTGCCGTCGCCCAGCAACGCAGCGTCCAGCGTGGCCAGGCTTACCAGCGGGCTGCGGCCGAAGGGCCCGTGGCGGTCAAAGCGTTCAACTTCAAGGAAGGTGCGGCCCGCGCTGCTAACGATGCAGCTACGCGCAGCCTGCACGCCGGGCAGGGCCGCCACGGTTTGCAGCGCCAGATGCTCGCAGACCAGCAGGTCGGCCCAGCGCTGCACGGCGGGTGAGCCGTCGGCGCCAGAGAACTTCACCAGTACGTGCGGCGTGGCGCTGCCCGTACGTTCGCGCAGTGCCGGGAACTTGGGGAATTCGCCTGCGGCGCTGGATCCGGCCACACCGGCGGCCACGGCTTGTTCGGCCAAGCCCGCGTAGGCGCGCGCCACAGCGCGGGCGCGGATCGGCTCGGGCGGGTCGAGCTTGCCGCGCTGCCATTGCTCAAAGGCCGGGTCGCCCAAGATCAGGTTGCCGCTGACGTCATGGCCGCTGTGGCTGAGCACGTAAACGACGTCGTCATCCGACCATTCGTCGGGGTTGCTCGACACCGCCCATTGGCGATGGTGCAAGCGCGCGATCTGGCGCCCGAGGTAGCCCTGCGGGCGCATGTCGTACAGGGGATAGGGCAGCCCGTCCCACCAACCGTCACGCGAGGCATCAAGCAGCGGCCACACGCTGCCCGACAAGTCCATGCGGCTGCCCTGCGGGTAGACCAATGCCAGTGGTGCCAGCGTCGTAGCCTGGCCGTCAATACCTACCGCATACAGCGGCACGTCGGCCGCATCACCACGCAGCGGTTTGCGCAGTGCGTAGCGCGTGCGGCTGGCCTTGCCGGTGGCCAGCACTTGCACACGCTGTTCTTGCAGCATGCGGTGCAGCGTGGCCAGGCTGACGCCAAGGCCTTGCGCCAAGTCGGCGGCCGCCACGCCCGGGCGCCGCGCCAAAGCGCTGCGCAGCTGGTCGCGAGCGGCTTGGTTGCGTGGGCGCATGGCGCATTATGAGGTGAGTTATGAGAAGAAAAAACTCAAGAGCTGCCTACGAAAGTGCTTTCAATGTGTGAAACTTATGAACAGAGTTGTTCATATAAAGGAGCCCTTGCCCCGCATCGCCGCAGTAGTCGCGCATGCCGAGTCGGCGAATGCCTTGTCGCCGCCACACAGTGCGCGCGGCCGGGAGCGGCGGGTGACCGGCGCAGTGAAGTAAAGGAGGAGGCCGGGTACCCCCGGCCGGGGGACATGAGCGGAACACAGCGGCCCGCCGCAGTGCTCGCGCCACGGACTCCCGATTGTCAGCGGCAACGATCACGAAGGTCATCACAAGCTCTGCGGGCAATTCCCGGGGGCTGGACCTACGGCGGTGCACGAAGATGCGGTGATGAACAGCACATCACTGCGTCGCACATTTCTGGCCTTGCTCATCGTCGCCTTCGTGAGCAGTGCCTGGGCCCAGCCGACGTGGCCCGACAAGCCCATCCGCGTCGTGCTGCCGTTCCCGCCCGGCGGCCCAAGCGACATCGTCATGCGCCTGGCTGTTGAGAAGATGCAGCTCAGCCTCAAGCAGACCATCGTCATCGAGAACAAACCGGGCGCCGGTGGCAACCTCGGTGCGGCCGAGGTCGCGCGCGCGGCACCCGACGGCTACACCTGGCTGTGGGGCACCGATACGCTGGTGACCGTCAACCCGCATGTCTACAAGAACATGCCCTTCAAGCCAGCTGACTTGCTGCCCGTGACGCTGGGCACGCAGTTCAACCAGACGCTGGTGTGCCACCCCGGCGTGGGCGTGAAGACACTCGCTGAGCTAACAGTCAAAGCACGCGCCACCCCGATGGCCTATGCCTCGGGGGGTGCGGGCGTGCCGGGGCATTTGTCGATGGAGCTGCTGCAAGTCATGGCCGGCTTCAACATGCAGCACATCCCCTACAAAGGCCCGGCGCCGGCGGCGCAAGACGTCATCGGCGGCCAGGTGCCTTGCGGGCTGCTGGCGGGGCCAACCGTGTTGCCGCACGTGCGCAGCGGGCGGCTCATTGCGCTGGCGGTGTCGGGCAGTGCACGCTCGCCCACCTTGCCTGAAGTGCCGACCATGGCCGAAGCGGGTGTGGCCGGCTTCGAAGCCAACTTCGCGCTGGTGATGTTCGCGCCGCGTGGCACGCCCGACATCATCGTCACGCGCTTTCGCCAGGCTTTTGTCGACGCCCTCAGCAGCCCCGATGTTGTCGACAAACTCAAGGCCGGCGACCAGACGGTGATCGCCAACACGCCAGCGCAAGCTGCCACCCAACTCGCGGCCGACTCGCTGAAGTGGGGCGAAGTCGCCCGGCGCATCAAACTCGGCCTTGACTAACACCCATCATGAACACACAGCTCACCGAAATCACGGCCAGTGAATTGCTGGCGCTCTACCGCAGCAAGCAAGTCTCGCCGCTGGACGCCACACGTGCAGTGCTGGCGCGCATCGAGCGGCTGAACCCGCAGCTGCGGGCGTTCTGCCATGTCGCGGCCGACGAGGCACTTGCCGCGGCGCGCGCGAGTGAAGCGCGCTGGCAGCGCGGCCAGCCCAAGGGGCTGCTAGACGGCGTGCCGACGTCCATCAAAGACCTCATCCTCACCAAAGGCTGGCCCACGCTGCGCGGCAGCCGCACGGTCGACGCGGCGCAGGCCTGGGACGTCGACGCCCCGGTGAGCGCGCGCCTGCGCCAAGCCGGCGCGGTGCTCTTGGGCAAGACCAGCACGCCCGAGTT
>JANOJR010000513.1:0-16678 GCA_031418855.1 Rubrivivax sp. | reverse complement strand
TCCGTTCATGGCCAACGGCCGCGCGCGCGCGCTGGGCGACACCACCGGCATGGTCAAGATGCTGGCCGACGCGCTAACAGACGAAATACTCGGCGTGCACATCGTCGGCCCCATGGCCAGCGAGCTGATCGCCGAATGCGTCGTGGCCATGGAATTCCGCGCCAGCAGCGAAGACATCGCGCGCATCTGCCATGCGCACCCGTCGCTGTCGGAAGCGACCAAGGAAGCCGCGTTGGCGGTCGACAAGCGCACACTGAATTTCTGATGTCGGTCCGCCAGCTCTACGAGCAACTGCTCGCCGAGCGCGGCTACCAGGCCGACGCGGCGCAGCTGCACGCCATTGATGCGCTGGAGCGCTGCGAGACCGAGTGGGCCGACTACAAGGCGCGCCGCAGCAACGCCGTCACCAAGCTGCTGGTACGCCCACCGATTCCGCGCGGCGTGTACATGCACGGCGGTGTCGGGCGGGGCAAGAGCTTCCTGATGGACTGCTTCTTTCAAGCCGTGCCGCTGACGCGCAAGACGCGGCTGCACTTCCATGAGTTCATGCGCGAAGTGCACCGTGAGCTGCAAGAACTCAAAGGCACGGTCAACCCGCTGGAGGAGCTGGGCAAGCGCATGGCGCGGCGTTTTCGGCTGATCTGTTTCGACGAATTCCACATTGCCGACGTCACCGACGCGATGATCCTGCACCGCCTTTTGGTGGCGCTGTTCGACAACCGCGTGAGCATCATCACAACATCTAACTTTCATCCCGACGGGCTTTACCCCAACGGCCTGCATCGCGACCGCATCCTGCCGGCCATCGAGTTGCTCAAAGACAAGCTCGAAGTCATCAACGTCGACGCCGGTGTCGACTACCGCCAGCGCACGCTGGAGCATGTGTCGATGTACCTCACGCCGCTCGGGCCCGAGGCCGACGCGGCCATGCTTCACGCTTTCGAGCACCTGGCCGAGGCGCGAGATGAAGACCCTGTGCTGCACATTGAACAGCGCAGCATCCGCGCGCTGAAACGTGCTGGCGGTGTGGTCTGGTTCGACTTTCGTACCCTGTGTGGCGGGCCGCGCTCACAAAACGATTACCTGGAGCTGGCCTCGCGCTTTCACACCGTGTTGCTGTCGGGCGTGCCGGCCATGTCGCCGCGCATGGCCAGCGAAGCGCGGCGTTTCACCTGGCTGGTGGACGTGCTCTACGACCGCCGGGTCAAGCTCATGCTTTCAGCGGCGGTGCCGCCAGAGCAGCTCTATACCGAAGGGCCGCTGGCGCATGAATTCCCGCGCACCTGCTCGCGCCTGGCCGAGATGCGCTCGGCCAAATTCCTGGCGCTGGAGCGGCGTGTGGTGGACACTGCACTGACATGACGCGCTTTGATCAACTAGGTCTGGCCACCGCTCTGCTAACGCTGGTGTGGTGCGGCCCCTCAACCGCTACCGCCACCACTGCGGCGGCCGAAGCCCCACGTGCGCGCATCACCGCCGAGAAAGCCGCCGTCGACGCGCGCTACCGCGCCGCCGAGGCCGCCTGCCGCGAACGTTTCGTCGTCACACCCTGTGTCGATGCGGCCACGGCGCAGCGGCGTAAAGAGCTGGCTGCCCTGCGCGAGCAGGAGCTCGCGATCGACGACGCCGAGCGCAAGCAGCGCGCCGCCCTGCGCCGCAGTGAGGTGGCCGAGAAGCAAAGCCGGCTGGCCGCGCGCGCCGCGTCGGCGCCGCCACCCGCGGCCAAAGCCAGCGCCGCACGCCCAGCCACACCAGCGTCTGCACCACCGCGCGCCGCGCCGCATGCATCGGCCGCGCTGGACGGTGGCCCCACACAAGCGGCCGAGCGTGCTGCCAATTCGGCCAAGCGCCAACGTGAGGCGCAGGCCACACGTGAGCGCATCAAGGCGCGTGAAGTGAGGAAGGCTGAAGAGGCTAAGGCCAGCGCCGCAGCGCAGAAGAAGGCGGCGCCTTTGCCCGCGCCATCGCCGGTGCCAACCAGACCGGCGGCGTCGGCGTTACCGCGCTGAGGTCAGAGCAGCTCAGCTCAGCGCATCGACCCGCACCAGCGCCAGCGACAGGTTGTCGCCACCGCCACGCGCGCGCTGGCGCGCTTTGGACACCAGCATCTCGGCCGCTTCACGCGGCGGCAAGGCATGCAGGATGGCGCCGATTTCCTTCGGGGTGAAGTAGTGCCACAGGCCGTCGCTGCAGGTGATCATGGTGTCGCCGAACTCCAGACGCTCGATGTGGTGCAAGGCCAGCGGCGGGTCGGTGGTGGCGCCCAGGCAACCGGTCAGCAAGTTGGACTGCGGGTGCGTGTTCGCGGCTTCTTCGGTGATCTTGCCTTCGTCCACCAAGCGCTGCACGAACGAGTGGTCGGTGGTGCGCCACAGCATCTCGGGGCCGCGGAAGTGGTACACGCGGGAGTCGCCGGCATGCGCGACATCACAGCGCAAATCGGGCGACATCAAGAAGGCTGACAGCGTGCTGTGCGGCTCTTCTTCGGCGGTGATCGCCGTGAGCTTGATCATCAAGTGCGATTCGGTGACGACCTGGCGCAGCATCTCGCCGGCGTCTTCTTGCGCGGGCACGTAGCGGTCGAAGATCTGGCGCGTGGTCAGCAGCACCTGGTCGGCGGCCTTGCGCCCACCGCTCTTGCCGCCCATGCCGTCGGCCACCACGGCCAAGGCACAACCTTGCACGCGTTCGTGCTGGATGATTTCGACCTGGTCTTGCTGGTACGCGCGGTCGCCGCGGTGCAAACCGGTGGCGGCGATGAGGCGATAAGCTGGGGTAGCTGGCATCGCGCTGAATATAAACTCGGCCGCCCCAACCAAGCGTGCAGCAATGGACAGCAATCTGCATTCTCCGCAACGTCGATTGATCGAGTTGCGTATGGAGCACGCCGACCTTGACGAGCTCATCGATCGCAACGTGCTCGACCGCCCTGGCGACGAGCTCGCGCTTCGTCGCTTGAAGAAAAGACGCCTGCATCTGCGTGACGTGATCGCGCGGCTCGAAGGTGCAATGCAACCCCCGGAGCCCGCCTGAACGACATCTCTCTGGCCCACGCCGTGGCGCAGGCCTTTTCTGCCGACGGAGCCCTGGCGCGCAGCGACGAACGTTTTCGCGCACGTGTTGTCCAGCAGCGCTTTGCCGAGCAGGTTTGCCAGGCACTTGAAGGGCGCAGCGCGCTCGTGGTCGAGGCCGGTACGGGCGTGGGCAAGACCTTCGCCTACCTCGTGCCTTTGCTGATGTCGGGGCAGCGCGCCTTGGTCAGCACCGCGACCAAAGGCCTGCAAGATCAGCTCTTCATGCGTGACCTGCCACGCCTGTGTGATGCACTCGGTGTGGTCGTGCGCACGGCGCTGCTCAAAGGCCGCGCCAGCTACCTGTGCAAGCACCGCTTGCTGCTCGCGCGCGAACAGGCCCATCTGCCCGACCGCTTTGCCGTGCGTTTGCTGGCGCGCATTGAAACCTGGGCGCTGGGCACCAAGAGCGGCGACCTCGCCGAGCTTGAAGGCCTGGACGAACGCTCACCGGTGATACCGCTGGTGACCTCAACACGCGATAACTGCCTGGGCAGCGAATGCCCGCAGTACGCCGCCTGCCACGTCGTGGCAGCGCGGCGCGAGGCGATGGCGGCCGACCTGGTGGTCGTCAACCACCATCTCTTTTTCGCCGACATGGCGCTGCGCGATTCGGGCGTGGCCGAGTTGCTGCCTACCGTCGACGTGGCGGTGTTCGACGAAGCGCACCAACTGGTCGAGACCGGTGTGCAGTTCCTCGGCGAATCGCTGGGTACGGCGCAATGCCTGGAGTTCGCCCGCGACCTGCTCGCCAACGGTGCCGCCCATGCGCGCGGCCTGCGGCCCTGGCAGGAGCTGGCGGCTGCGATCGAGCTCGCCGCGCGCGAGTTGCGCCTGGCCTGCGCGGGCGGGCTCAGCGAAGTGCGTGGGGTCATCAAGCTGCATTGGCACGAGCGCGCCAAAGACGGTGCCTTGAACGCGTTTCTTGAAGCGCTGGCGGTGGCGCTGGAGGCCGCCGCCGAGGCAGTGGCGCAAGTCGCCGAGACCTCGCCCGACCTGGCGCGCTGCGAGCCGCGTGCGCGTGTCATCGCCGGCTTGGCGCGTCGCTTCATGATCGAGGTCGACCCTGACCGTGTGCGCTGGATCGACCTCTCGCCGCAGCAAGCGCGCCTGCTCGACTCGCCGCTGGACATCCGCGACATGCTGACTGAGCAACGCCAGCTCGCACCCAAGGCTTGGGTCTTCACCTCGGCCACGCTGGGCGACGACGAAGCGCTTAGCTGGTTCACAGCGGCCTGCGGGTTGGAAGACGCCACGACCTTGCGTCTGGGCAGCCCGTTTGACTACGCGCAGCACGCCAGGCTGTGGATCCCGCAAGGTTTCCCCCGCCCCAACGAGGCCGCGCACCCGCAGGCGGTGGGTGCGCTGGCGGCGCGGCTGGCCGGTGCACTGGGCGGCCGCACCTTCGTGCTAACAACCACCCTGCGCGTGCTGCCGCAGATCGCCCAGGCTCTGCGCGACCAGGCCCAGGCGCAAGGCTCGGCGTTGACCGTGCTGGTGCAAGGCGAGCAGTCGCGCCGCGAGATGTTGCAACGCTTTGGCGACGGCCGCGGTGCGGTGCTGCTGGGGTCCCAAAGCTTCTGGGAAGGCATCGACATGCCGGGCGACGCGCTGCAATGCGTGATGATCGACAAGCTGCCGTTCCCGCCACCCAACGATCCACTGGTACAGGCTCGCACGCGCCAACTCGAAGCGCAGGGCAAAGACCCTTTCAATGCCTACTTTGTAGCCGAAGCCGCCGTGTCATTAAAGCAGGGCGGGGGCAGGCTGATCCGCAGCGAAAGCGACCGCGGCCTGCTCGTGGTGTGCGACCCGCGCATGCGCCAGATGGGCTACGGCCAGCGCCTGCGCGCGGCCTTGCCGCCGATGGCGCTGTGTACTGACGAGCCTGAGGCCCTGGCCTGGTTGGCCGAGCTGGCCGCCGCGCATTGAGCGGCGCTTACGTCAAGCGTTAGCGGATTTGTAGCGTCGATTCACCAGAGCCGCCACCAGGCCTTGCCGTCCGAGCCCACGCCGGCGCCGTTCAAGAAACGGCTCTGCGGGAAGTTTGTGCGCAGCACGCGCGCGGCGGCGTCGCGCAGCTCGGGCAGCTGCAGCCTGTCGTAGCTCTGGGCGATGATGAAGAGCGCCTCCTCGGTCGACGGCGAGGTCTGGAATTCACTCACCGCTTGCTGCGCACGGTTGGCGGCGGCGACATAGGCGCCACGGCGGAAGTAGTAGCGCGCCACATGCACTTCGTACTCGGCCAGCGAGCTCAGGATGTACTGCATGCGCAGTTTCGCATCGGGCGTGTACTTCGAGTCGGGGAACTGGTCAGCGAGCTGCTTGAAAGCCTGGAACGCGTCACGCGACGCACGCTGGTCGCGCTCAGACAACTGTTGCCCGGCAACATTGCCCAGCAGCCCCAGGTTGTCGTTGAAGTTGATCACGCCGCGCAGGTACAGCGCGTAGTCCAGCGCCGGGCTCGACGGGTTGAGCTTGATGAAGCGTTCGACCGTGCTCAGCGCCTGCGCGCGCTCGGTGGTGCGCCAGTAGAGGTAGGCCAGATCGAGCTGCGCCTGCTGAGCCAGCAGCGAGCCGGCACCCAGGCCTTCCACGCGCTCAAGGGCCTTGATAGCGCGGTCAAAGCTGCCGCCCTCCATGTCCTCTTTGGCCTCTTTATACAATCGCTCGGCACTGCGGCCCGCCAGCTCATCTTTTGACGATGAACCACAGCCGGCCACGAGCAACACGCTCACCGTCAGCCCTACCAGCGCCAAGGCGCGCCGCAC
Source organism: Rubrivivax sp. (assembly GCA_031418855.1). Taxonomy (GTDB): domain Bacteria; phylum Pseudomonadota; class Gammaproteobacteria; order Burkholderiales; family Burkholderiaceae_C; genus Rubrivivax. The sequence continues at coordinate 10,836 of JANOJR010000513.1, read as the reverse complement.
ATCAAAGAAGCTCATGGGATATGGGCAATCGCGCGAAAGCGCATGCCTGTCGGACCGTAAGCCCACGATTATATGGATCGTCCCCAAGTGCCCGGCGCTGCACCCACACTGCCAGCGTTAGACCACGACGATGAAGTCGCCGGTGCCGCCGCGATCGAAACGCGCACCATGCGCATCGCCTCGGCCAGCCACGGTCAGCGCCTGGACAAGATGCTGGTGCTGCTCGCGCCCGAGTTCTCGCGCAGCCACTTGCAGACCTTGGTCGAGCGAGGCCATGTGCAGCTTGACGGCGCGCCGGCCGCGCCATCGTCGCGCCGTGTTCGCGCAGGGCAGCAGTTGCAGCTGGAACTCGTTCCCACCGACGAGACGCTGGCCTTTCGCCCCGAGTCCATGGCCTTGCAGCTCTTGCATGAAGACGAACACATGATGGTCGTCGACAAGCCTGCGGGCCTGGTCGTGCATCCGGCGCCGGGCAACTGGTCGGGCACCTTGCTCAATGGCCTGCTCGCGCACCACGCGGGCGCCGCGCAGCTGCCGCGTGGCGGCATCGTGCACCGGCTCGACAAAGACACCTCGGGCGTGATGATCGTCGGCAAGACCTTGGCGGCGGTGACCGCGCTGTCCCGCGCCATCGCCGCGCGCGAGGTCCAACGGCACTACCTCGCCCTGGCCTGGGGTGAGCTGGCAAAGACGCAGCTCACGATCGACGCGCCCATAGGCCGCGACCCCGTCTCGCGTGTACGCATGGCGGTGGTGGCGCAGGGCCGAGCGTCGCGCACCGATGTGCGCCGCGTGGCCACGAGCGACGGCTTCAGCGCCCTGATGTGCACGCTGCACAGCGGCCGCACGCACCAGATTCGGGTGCACTTGCAGCACCAAGGCCACGCGCTGGTGGCCGACACGCTGTACGGTGGCAAGCCCGCGCTGGGCATGACGCGCCAGGCCTTGCACGCGGCGCGACTGCGCTTCCTGCATCCCATCACCTCTGCGCCGATGCAGTTTGACGGCCCTGCACCGAGCGACTTTGCGGCGGCCTGGGTACAGGTGGCTGGCACGCCGGCAGGTTGGCGCAACGCTTGAGGTCACCGCGCGCGCGGTCGTGCCAAAAGTCACCGCTACAATGCGCGCATTAGAGGGTTGCACAGTGAACCGCGTGTAGGGGCAGGCCCGCCGACCCACCAGCGAGCCCGCCCGCCGGTAAAGCGACCGGACGCGACGCCTCGTGAGCTCAAGCGCATCGTTAGCCTGCGCCGCAGCCCACCGGCTCCACCCGCTGCCCTTCCGTAAAGATCACCACTCCCGCTGCGAGCCATTGGCTGCGCGCGAAGACCCAAGCCACAGATCGACGGCCCATGCCCCAGCACCACTTTGGGTGCTGACACTTCCAGACCAGGCAATGAATACTTCCGAGGCCAAGCGCGTGCTCGAGACCGCGCTCATCTGCGCCAGCGCGCCGATGGGCTTGCGCGAGATGCGCGCGCTTTTTGATGACCAGCTCGGGCTCGACACCCTGCGCAGCCTGCTCGACGAGCTGGTGCGCGACTGGCAAGACCGCGGCGTCGAGCTCGTCGCATTGGCCAGCGGCTGGCGTTTGCAAAGCCGCGCCGAGATGCGCGAGTATCTTGACCGCCTGCACCCCGAGAAGCCGCCGCGCTATTCACGCGCGGCGATGGAAACACTGGCCATCGTGGCCTACCGCCAGCCGGTGACGCGCGGCGATATTGAAGACATTCGCGGCGTCACCGTCAGCACGCAGATCGTCAAACAACTCGAAGACCGGGGCTGGATCGAAGCCATCGGCTATCGCGAAGCGCCAGGCCGGCCGGGCCTGTACGCCACGACCAAACAATTTCTTGACGACCTCGGGCTGGCCAGCCTGGACCAGCTGCCGCCGATCACCACGCCGGGCGATACGCCAGGTGCGGTGGCGGGCTTGGCACGGCGCGAAGAGCCGTCAAGCGCATCAGTTCCCGACGGGCAAGGCGCGCTGTCGCTTGAGCTTGACGTCGAGCCCGAAGTCGAACTTGAAACCACTGAACCCGAGCCTGCGCTGGCGCATGACGACACACCCGTCCCTGCCGCCACTGCGGAGCTCGATCTCGCAACCCCGCTTTCTGATTTGCCCCCTGCACTAGACGCCAACGCATGAACCCACACGACGCCGATCCTTCACCCACCGAGCTGCCGAGCCCGCCTGCCGACGCTGACGCCGAGGCGCCGCCCAAGCGACGCCGTGCGCCGCGCAAGAAGTTGGCCGAGGCGGGCAGCGCGCCTGAGGTGATGGCGGATGTCGCTAGTGACGTCGTCGCGCCGAGTGCGGCGTCGGTCTTCGGCGAGCGCGCGCCTTTTGCGCCGGCGCACGTACCCATCGAGGTGGACGTGCGCCTGGACCTGCCGGCCGCCAGCGCAAACACAGGCGCCGATGACAGCGACGGCTGCGGCGATGACCACGCCCCTGCCGGGTGGGCCGCTGGCGGCCCACCCGGTGACGGCCCCAGCCGACCCAAGCGCGCGCGCAAGCGCCGCCGTGGTCGCCGTGGTGGCGAGCGTGGCGAGCTTGCCATCGGCGCGCCCGGCGACGGCCTGGACGGCGCGCCGACAACGCCGGCCTTGGCCGCCGATGACGACGAGGGCGATGACGACGAGGCCAAGCCAGCGCCCATCCCCGACCTGCCGCCAGCACACGTCGGCGAGGTCTTTGCCGAAGTGCTCTCGGGCGCCTACGACGCCGACGCGCAAGACGAGCTGCCGCCCTTGCCGGCCAAGCGTGTGCTTGCCGCCGAGCCTGACGCGCCCAAACTGCACAAGGTGCTGGCGCAGGCCGGCATTGGCTCGCGCCGCGACATGGAACAGATGATCGTGGACGGCCGCATCACCGTGAACGGCGAGCCCGCGCACATCGGCCAGCGTATCTCGTTTGGTGATCGCATCGCGGTCGGCGGCAAGCCCGTGCGCGTGCGCATCGCGCCGCCGCCGCCGCGTGTGCTGGCCTATCACAAGCCCGCCGGCGAGGTCGTCACACACGACGACCCGCAGCAGCGCCCGACCGTGTTTCGCCGCCTGCCGCGCCTGCATCACGGCAAGTGGCAGTCGGTGGGGCGGCTGGACATCAACACCGAAGGCCTGTTGCTCTTCACCAACTCTGGCGAGTTAGCCAACCGGCTGATGCACCCGCGCTTTGGCATCGAGCGAGAGTACGCCGTGCGCTCGCTCGGTGTGCTTGAAGCCGAGGCCAAGGCGCGCCTGCTCGAAGGCGTGGAGATCGACGGCCAGCGCTGCGCCTTCAAGAGCATTGAGGACGGCGGTGGCGAAGGCGTGAACCATTGGTATCGTGTGGTCATCACCGAAGGCCGCAACCGCGAAGTGCGCAAGCTCTTCGAGGCCACCGGGCACGCCGTGAGCCGGCTTATCCGCATTCGCTACGGCACGGTGGTGCTGCCACGTGGTTTGCGCCGCGGTGTCTGGGTCGACCTTGGTGACAACGACGTGGCCACCTTGCGCCACATGACTCAAGGCGAGCGCGACGCCGCGCGGTCGAACGAGCGTGGGCCCCAGGGTGAACGCGTGGGCGAAGGCGAACGTCAGGGCGAAAGGGACGGCGGGCCGCGACGCAGCAAACGCGGCGGCCGTCGTGGCCGTGGCGGTGAACGTGGCGCTGAACGCGGGCCTGATCGTGGTCCAGACCGCAGCCCAGACCGTGCCCCGCAAGGCGTGGCCGAACGCGGCCCAGGGCAGGGCCCCGAACGTGCCGATCGAGGCGACCGCGCCCCCACCGAGCAGCGCCCCCCGCGCGGCCCCCGGCCCGAGCGTGCGCCACGGCCGCCACGGCCCGATCGGCCGGAGCGTGTTGAGCGTCCCGATCGTGGTGATCGTGGTGATCGCGCCGAAGGCCGCGAGCATGGCGACCCCGGCCTCATCCCCAACCCCTTGCAGCAGACCTTCGACAAGCGCGCGATTCAGCAAGCGCGTGCCACGCGTCGCGACATCCCGGACGACGGGCCCATCCCCAACCCTTTGCAGCAAACCTTCGACAAGCGCGCGATGCAGCAAGCCCGCACGCCACAGCGCGACGTGCCTGAAGACGGGCCGATTCCCAACCCCTTGCAGCAGACCTACGACAAGCGCTTTGCACCCAAGCCGCAAGGCGGAAATAAGGGCGGCGCGGGTGGCCGTGGCGGGCGCAGCGGTGGCCGTGGTGGCAAGGCCGGCGATGGCTCACAGCGCCAGCCCGACCCGATGCAGACATCCTCGGGCTACATCGGCGCCGATGCGCTGCGCCGCAAAGGCGGTGGTGGTCGTGGTGGGCGCGGCGGCGGCGGCGGTGGTGGAGGCGGTGGTGGAGGCGGCGGTGGCCCAAGCCGCGGCGGCCAAGGCGGTCGCGGCCGCAAGCCTTAGGCAAGTCCCCGCGCGGCGGTGCGCGGTGTCATAGCCGTGCCCACTGCCGCGCATAAAATCAGGCGCTTTGTCTAACCACAAACCCTTGTAACGAAGAGAGAACATTCATGGCCATCGAACGCACCCTGTCCATCATCAAGCCCGACGCCGTGGCCAAGAACGTCATCGGCCAGATCTACGCGCGTTTTGAAGGCGCCGGCCTGAAGGTCGTGGCCGCCCGCATGGCGCACCTGTCGCGCCAGGACGCTGAAGCGTTTTATGCGGTGCACAAGGCGCGCCCGTTCTTCAACGACCTGGTGTCGTTCATGATCTCGGGCCCGGTGATGATCCAGGCGCTGGAGGGCGAAAACGCCATCCTCAAAAACCGCGACCTCATGGGCGCCACCGACCCGAAGAAGGCCGACAAAGGCACGATTCGCGCTGACTTCGCCGACAGCATCGACGCCAACGCCGTGCACGGCTCGGACGCGGCTGAAACTGCCGCCGCCGAGATCGCCTTCTTCTTCCCGGGCATGAACGTTTACAGCAGGTAGAGATGTTGCTCCCCCCCGTAGCGCCTGCTGCGCTCCCCCCCAGGGGGGCGGCCGTGGTTGATCTGCTCGACATGGATCTTGCGGCGACGGTGGCCTTTGTTGAAGGCCTCGGCGAGAAGCGTTTCCGCGCCGTGCAGTTGTTCCGCTGGATCCACCAAAAGGGCGCGTCCGACTTCAGCCAGATGTCGGACTTGGCGCGCTCTTTGCGTGACAAGCTCGCGGGCACGGCACAGGTGCAGCCGCTGCCGCTCTTGTCCGAGCATGTCTCGGCCGACGGCACCATCAAGTGGCTCTTTGACGTCGGCGCGGGCAATGCTGTCGAGACGGTGTTCATTCCCTCGGCCGAGCGCGGCACGCTGTGTGTTTCGTCGCAAGCCGGTTGCGCGGTCGGCTGCCGTTTTTGCTCGACCGGGCACCAGGGCTTTTCGCGCAACCTGCGCAGTGGCGAGATCGTCGCGCAGCTGTGGTTTGCCGAACATCGTTTGCGCCAGCGTCTCGGCCTGGCGGTTGGCGGGCGCGCCATCGACAACGTCGTGATGATGGGCATGGGCGAGCCGCTGCAGAATTACGCGGCGCTGGTGCCGGCATTGCGCGTGATGCTTGACGATCATGGTTATGGACTTTCGCGCCGCCGCGTCACGGTCTCCACCTCAGGCGTGGTGCCGATGATCGACCGCCTCCGCGACGACTGCCCTGTGGCACTGGCGGTGTCGCTGCACGCGCCGAACGATGTCTTGCGCGAGTCGCTGGTGCCACTGAATCGCAAGTACCCGATTTCCGAGCTGTTGGACGCCTGCAAGCGCTACCTCAGCGCCGCGCCGCGCGACTTCATCACCTTCGAGTACTGCATGCTCGATGGCGTCAACGACACGCCGGCCCTTGCGCGCGAGCTCGTTAAGTGCGTGCGCGAGGTGCCGTGCAAGATCAACTTGATTCCGTTCAACCCGTTCCCGGCCTCGGGGCTGCATCGCTCCACGCCCGAGCGCGTGGCGGCGTTTGCGGCGGTGCTGCAAGCCGCCGGCATCGTGACCACCGTGCGCAAAACGCGCGGTGACGACATCGACGCGGCCTGTGGCCAGCTGGCCGGTGAAGTGCAAGACCGCACCCATGCGCGCGAGCGTCTGGCGCTGCGCCGTGAGGTGATTCCAATCGTGCGTGACGTGCGTGAGCGCGCCGCCGTACCGGCCAGAGGAGAGCGTTGATGCGTACCTGGGCTGCGGTGATCTTGGGCGTTAGCTGTCTCGTGCTCGGCGCGTGCACCACGCCCACTGGCGAGCAAACACCGTCGCGCGAATTGCGCACCGACTCCGACCAAAGCGACGGCGAGCGGCGCGCGCGCGTGCGCCTGGAGCTGGCCTCGGCCTACTTCGGCCGCGGCCAGATGGCCACCGCGCTGGACGAAGTCAAGCAGGCGCTGGCGGCCAAGCCCGACCTCACCGAGGCCTACAACCTGCGCGGCCTGATCTACGCCAACATGGGTGAAACCAAGCTGGCCGAAGAGAACTTTCAGCGCGCGCTGCAGCTCAACCCGCGCGACGCCGACACGCTGCACAACCACGGCTGGTTCCTGTGCCAGGAACGCCGCTTCGACGACGCAGAGCGCCAGTTCAACGGGGCCATAGCGCAGCCGCAATACCTGGGTATCGCACGCACAACGTTTGCCCTGGGGGTATGCCAGGCGCGCAATGGGCGCTGGGCCGAGGCCGAGCGCAGCTTGTCGCGCGCCTACGAGCTTGACCCCGGCAACCCGACGACGGCATTCAACCTTGGCGAGGTGCTCTTGCGCCGCGGTGAACTGGTGCGCGCACGCTTTTACGTGGCGCGTATCAACGCCAACCCCGACCTGAGCAACGCGCAGTCGCTGTGGCTGGCCACGCGCATCGAATACCGGTTGGCTAACACGCAAGGTGTGCAGACATTTGGCCGTCAGCTGCGCGACCGTTTCCCGCAGTCACCCGAGGCCTTGCAGTTCGAAAGGGGGCGCTTTGATGAGTAGCGAGAGGGCCGCGCTGACCGCCGGTGGGCTGCTGCGCGCGGCGCGCGAAAAGCAGGGCCTGCACATCGCCGCGCTGGCCGCTTCGATCAAAGTCGCGCCGCGAAAGCTCGACGCCCTGGAAAACGACCGCTGGGACGAGCTCTCGGGCGCGATCTTCACGCGTGCGCTGGCGCAGTCGGTGTGCCGTGCGCTGCGCGTGGACGCCACGCCGATATTGGCCTTGTTGCCACCGGCCAAGGCGGTGGATCTTGATCATGTGGCGGGCCGGCTCAATGCGCCCTTTCGCGACCGCTCGGCACGAGACGAAGGGGCGCTGGCCGCCATCGCGCAGCGCAGCCTGATCTGGGCCGGCGGCGTGTTGTTCGTGGCCGCCGTGGTGACGTTCTTGCTGCCGCCGAGCTGGCTCCAGTTCGAGCGTGCGCCGGTGGCGGCGGCGCCGGCAGCGTCGGTGGTCGCGCCGGCCGCGACCGCGATGCCGACACCGGCATCGGCGCCGCCTCTTGCAGCGGTTGCAACTCCAGCGCCAGCGCTCGTGACGAGTGCGCCTGTACCTGCGCCAGCGCCTGCGCTGGTCGAGGTCACGCACGGCGCGCCGGCGGTAGCCATGACGCCGGCAGCAAGCACCACCAGCACTGCGGCGGCGGCCTTGCAACTGTCGGCCACTGACGTCTCGTGGGTCGAAGTCCGTGACAGTGCCGGCCGCATCCTGCTGTCACGCAACGTGCAGCGCGGCGAAACCATCGGCGTGGACGGCGCCGCACCGTTGCGGCTGACCATTGGCAACGCGGCCGTCACGCGTGTCGTCTTTCGTGGCAAGCCGGTGGACGTGACGGCTGGGCAGCGCGACAACGTCGTCCGGCTGGAGCTGAACTGACATGCGTGAGGACGAAGACCCCGACGCCATTGCGGCAGCCCAGCCCGCAGCACGCCGCAGCCGCCAGGCCCGCGTGGTGTGGGGCACGCATGTCGTGACGATCGGCGGCGACGCGCCGGTGCGCGTGCAGTCGATGACCAACACCGACACGGTCGACGCCGTCGGCACGGCGATCCAGGTCAAAGAGCTGGCCCTCGCCGGCAGTGAGCTGGTGCGCATCACGGTGAACACGCCCGAGGCCGCCGAGGCCGTGCCCTACATTCGCGAGCAGCTCGACCGCATGGGCGTCAACGTCCCGCTGGTGGGCGACTTTCACTACAACGGCCACCGTCTGTTGACCGACTATCCGGCCATGGCCGCAGCACTCTCTAAGTACCGCATCAACCCCGGCAACGTGGGCAAAGGCGACAAGCGCGACCGCCAGTTCGGCCAGATGATTGAAGCGGCGATGCGCCACGACAAGGTGGTGCGCATCGGCGTCAACTGGGGCAGCCTTGACCAGGAATTGCTGGCCACACTGATGGATGAAAACGCCCGGCGCACACGCCCCTGGGAAGCCAAGCAGGTGATGTACCAGGCGCTGGTGCAGTCGGCCATCAGCTCGGCAGACTACGCGCGCAAGCTCGGCATGGACGCCAACCAGATCATCATCAGTTGCAAGGTGAGCGGCGTGCAAGACCTCGTTTCGGTCTACCGCGCACTGGCGCGGCGCTGCGACTACGCGCTGCACCTGGGCCTGACCGAAGCCGGCATGGGCACCAAGGGCACGGTGGCCTCAAGTACAGCGTTAGCGCTTCTGCTGCAAGAAGGCATCGGCGACACCATTCGCGTCAGCCTGACGCCGCAGCCCGGCGAAGCGCGTACGCAAGAGGTGGTGGTGGCGCTAGAGATCCTGCAATCGCTGGGCCTGCGCAACTTCAACCCGAGTGTGACCGCCTGCCCAGGTTGCGGCCGCACCACCAGCACCACCTTTCAAGTGTTAGCCAAGCAGATTGACGACCATCTGCGCGCCATGATGCCGGTGTGGAAGAGCCGATACCCCGGCGTGGAAAACCTGCGTGTGGCGGTGATGGGCTGCATCGTCAACGGCCCCGGTGAGAGTAAACATGCCGACATCGGCATCAGCCTGCCCGGCACCGGTGAGGCGCCGGCCGCGCCGGTCTTTATCGACGGCGAAAAGGCGCTGACTTTGCGCGGCGAGAACATCGCGCAAGACTTCCACAAGCTCGTGGAGGACTACATCGAGCGGCGCTTCAACACCAGCGCTGCGGCGCATTGAACGCCCGCTTGTTGCCCTGAGAACCCCGCCTGACGCAGGACTGATGCAGTACTGACGCAGACCAAGACTTACCCGAGCCCCATGCCCGAACTCATCCAGGCTGTCAAAGGCATGAACGACATCCTGCCGCCGGAATCGGCGCGCTGGGAGTGGTTTGAAGACATCGTGCGCCGCCTTATGCGCCGCTATGGGTACCGCAATGTGCGCACACCCATCGTGGAGCCGACGGCGCTCTTTGTGCGCGGCCTCGGTGAAGTGACCGACATCGTCGAGCGCGAGATGTATTCCTTTGCCGACGCGCTCAACGGCGACCGCCTGACGCTGCGCCCTGAGGGCACCGCCGGCATCGTGCGCGCCATGAACGAGCACAACGCGCTCTACAACGGGCCGCTGCGCTTGTGGACCATGGGGCCGATGTTTCGCCACGAGCGGCCGCAAAAAGGCCGCTACCGCCAGTTCCACCAGCTCGATGCTGAAGCGCTGGGGCACGCCGGCCCGGATGTGGACGCCGAGTTGATCTTGATGCTGCGCGCGCTGTGGCGCGAGCTGGGCATGGTGGAAGGCCGCGACGTGCGCCTGGAGCTCAACAGCCTCGGACAGAACGATGAGCGGCTGGCGCATCGCGCCGCCTTGATCGCGCACTTTGAAGCCCACGCCTCGGTGCTCGACGACGACGCTCGGCGGCGCCTGCACAGCAACCCACTGCGCATCCTCGACAGCAAGAACCCGCACATGCAGCCGGTGATCGAGGCCGCGCCAAAGTTGCTGGACTTTCTGGGCGAGACGTCGCTCGCGCACTTCGCGGGCTTGCGCGCCGCGCTCGATGCGGCCGCGCTGCCCTACCGCATCAACCCGCGCCTGGTGCGTGGCATCGACTACTACAACCTCACCGTCTTTGAGTGGGTCACCGACCACCTGGGCGCCCAAGGCACCGTCTGCGGTGGTGGTCGCTATGACGGGCTCATCGCCCAGCTCGGCGGCAAGCCCGCACCCGGTGTCGGCTTCGGCCTGGGCGTCGAGCGGCTGCTGCTCTTGCTGGAAGCCATTGGCATTGAGACGCCTGCGGACGCACCCGACGCCTACGCCGTCGTGCCGGATATCGCCAGCAGCGCCCAGGTCATGGTCGTGCTTGAAGCCTTGCGCGGCGCGGGCGTGAACGTCGTGATGCACGCTGGCGGCGGCAGCATGAAGTCACAGTTCAAACGCGCCGACGCCAGCGGTGCGCGTTTTGCGCTCGTATTTGGCGCCGACGAGTTGGCGCAAGGCATGGTCAGCGTCAAGTCACTGCGTGACGCGTCGGGCACGCAGGGCGGCGCGCAGACGCTGCGTGCCCTTGTCGACGCCAGCACCTGGGCCACCAGCTTGCTCCCCGCATAATCGCGCCCTCGCCCGAACGCCCAGCGTCCCCTATCTCATGGCCACACCACTTGACCTGCAAGAGCAGGAACAACTCGACGACCTCAAGGCGTTCTGGAAAAAATGGGGCAACCTAATCACCTGGGTGCTGGTGGCCGTGCTCGGCGCCTACGCCGCATGGAACGGCTGGAACTACTACCAGCGTGACCAGGCCCAGAAAGCCGGCGCGATGTTCGATGAGCTTGAGCGCGCCGTGCAGGCGGGTGATGCCGACAAAGCCGGCCGCGTCTTCAGCGATCTGAAAGAGCGTTTCCCAAGCACCAGCTATGCCGAGCAAGGTGGCCTGGCTGCCGCGCGTGTGCAGTTCGACAAAGGCCAGCTTGATGCCGCGCAGGCCAGCCTC
>JANOJR010000512.1:0-7195 GCA_031418855.1 Rubrivivax sp. | reverse complement strand
GGCGCTAACAACCCGGCGTAGACGCTTTCACGCCGGCGGATGCAACAACTGCCACACCGGATGACTGCGGCGTCGCCGCCCCACGCTGCACAGCGTGGACAGGCTGCGCCCCAAGGCCATCTGCGTCACGACCTTGCTGAGCGCACCGAGTTCTTCGACCATGGCGCGAAAGTGCACGGCGTCCAGCGCGAGCACCAGGCTCGGGGTTTGCGCCTTCACCGTGGTCGTGCGGCGCCCCTTGTTGACCATCTCGACTTCGCCGAAGTAGTCGCCATCTTGAAGGTCGGCCAAACGCATGGCCTGCCCTGCCGCGTCCATCGTCGAGATCGCCACCGTGCCACGCACGACGATGTAGAACTTCTCGCCCGCGTCGCCTTGTGCATAGATGGTCTGCCCCGGCGCGTACGAGCGCGACATGAAGCGCCCGGAAAGGGTTTCCAGCGTATCGAGATTCACCTGCTTGAACAGCGGGATGGCGCGCAGCCGCTCGCCGCTGACCTCGGCATGCTGCCCATCGCCGCTGACCACAAACCCGGCCTGCATTTGCCATAGTTGCTGGTACAGGCCGCCGCGTGCCAGCAATTCGTCGTGCCGGCCCTGCTCCCTGACCTGGCCCTGATCCATGACGACGATGTGGTCGACAAAACGTGCCGACGCGAGCCGGTGGGTCACCAGCATCACTGTGCGTTCGCGCGCAAGATGCTCGATGGTGGCGTTGATGGCCAACTCGGTTTCCGGGTCGAGCGACGACGTCACCTCGTCGAGCAGCAGGATCCCCGCGCCAGGCAGGATGGCTCGGGCCAACGCGATGCGCTGGCGCTGCCCTTCAGAGAAAAACTTGCCACCCTCGCCAACGGGCGAGCCGTAGCCCTTGGGCAGGGCCACCACGAAGTCGTGAATACCCGCCAGCTGCGCGGCGCGCATGACTTCCTCGTCGCTGGCGCCCGGCTTGGCAAAGCAGATGTTGTCGCGCACCGTCGAGTTGACCAGCAGCGATGCTTGCAGCACCGTGCCGATACGGCCACCAAGCTCGGCCGGGTCGAGATCACGAATGTCATGGCCGTCGATGCTCACACGCCCGGCGGCGGGGGCGTAGAAGCCCAGCAGCAGCTTGAACAAGGTGCTCTTTCCCGCGCCGCTGCGGCCGACGAAGGCGACGGACTGCCCGATCGGCAGCTCAAGGTTGATGTCGCGAATGCCGGCCTTGCTCTGGCTGTAGCTGAAGTCGAGCTGTTCGAAGCGGATGCTGCCGGATGGCACGTCCAGACGCTGTACGGCCTGCCTCTCGTGATCCGGCAGCAAGGCATGGCCCACGGCTTCGATGCGTTGCAGGCTCAGCGACGCGCGGCCCAGGTCCTGGACATGCGCGGCCAGTCCGGCAATGGCGCGCATCATCACGGGCAACAGCAGGATGAAGGCCGAGAGCGTGCCCAGGCTCAGCAGGCCGGCGAAGCACAAGGCGGCGCCGGCACCCAAGACCAGCAGCGTGACGCTGGCCTGCATGTTGTCCATCGACAGCTTGAAGCTTTGCAACTGGTACTGCGGAATCTTCAAGGTGCGCTTCACATCCGCCAGGCTGCGCAAGGCATTGGGCTTGCCCTTGCGTGCGGCGACCTCGTGTTCGAAGCGTCTGGACGCCTCAGCGCCGCGGCCAAAGGCGCGCACCAGTGGCTGCGTCGCCACCTGGTCTTGCACGATGGCGTTGACACGCTCGACCACCTTGCGAATGCGATCGATGCCGTCCACCGTTGCGCCGAGCTTTCGCTGCGGTGGGTAGGCGAGCAGCGGCAGCAGCAGCAGCGTCAACAGCGCCAAGGGCCAGCTCAGGACGAACAAGGTGATCATCATCACGGCGAGCTGCAGCAGCGCCTGCAGCCCCCGCTCGAAGAGCTCGCGTGCCATCTGGGTGAACGTTAGCAGCTCGGTGTCGAAGAGCGGTGAAAAGTGCGCCGGCGCGATCTGGTCGAAGTAGCTCAAGGGCAATCGATGCAGCCAACGAAAGACGCCCGTGCTCAGGTCCCAGTAAATCTCTCTGGCCAGGTGCGCACGGATGACGGTCAGCACGAAGCGGGCCACGGCGGCCAGCGCGAACAGCAGCACCAGCATCAACATGGCGGTGATGAAGTTGCCGCGGTCATGCGGGATCAGCGCGTCATCGATCAGGAACCTGATTGCCAGCGGCACGCAGGTCTCGAACAGCACCGCCACGATCACGCCCACGGCGATCAAGGCGTGCAGCCGCCAGTAAGGGCGCAGGGTGACCGTGACGGTCTCGTGCAGCAGGTGGCGCAGGCGCTGGATCTCGCTCATCGCGGCCGCGCTCAGTGGGGTGTGCTCATGGGGGTGTGCTCATTCGGCCGAGCTCAGAGCCTGGCCGGCGCCAGACTTCATCGTCAGCGCCACGTGTTGAAGCGCCAGCGCGACGGGATGCTGCGGATGGCGCAACACGAAGGGCAGGTCCTCGTCATAGGCCGTGAACTCTGCGGACTGTGGAATGACGGCCAACACTTCGGTGTCGAAGGTTGTCTGCGCACGCGCGCGTACCCGCTGGAACTGGCTGCCCGCAGGCACTTGGTTGATCACGAGCAGCACACGTGGCACTTCAAGCTGGCGCGCGACCTGAACCGTCACGCCCGTGCCTTCAAAGTCCTGCGTGTCGGGCCGCAGCACGATGACCAAGGTATGTACGGCCCGCATCGTTAGCAAGGCCTCTTCGTTCAAGCCGGGGTGGGTGTCGATGAGCAAGGTATCCAGGCGCAGTGTTTCGCCCAATTCATGGAAGCTGCGCGTCAGCCGCTGCGCGTCATAACCCTGGCTCAGCACCTGGGCCATGGTGCCGGGGTTGAGGCTGGCGCTCACCAGGAACAGCCGGCCGGCGACCTGCGGGCCGAGCTGATCGGTGAGGTCCACCGCCAACTCTTCGAGCTTGCAATTGCCAAGCAGATAGTCGTTGAGCGTGAGCCCCGTTTTCTTGCCAGCCTGGCCCAGCAGCAAGTGCAGCCCCGGTGACTGGATGTCGGCGTCAATGACGCCCACACGCTGCCCCGACAGTGCCAGCAGCGCAGCGACATTGGCCACGATGCTGGACTTGCCGTTGCCGCCGCGAAAGGAATGCACCGCGATGAACTCGGTGGCGCCGCGCTGCATCACGGCCGCGTCCAGGTTTTCGAACCGTGTCGTGCCCGTGCTTCTGGCGAGCTCGGTGTCCTTGCTGGTCTCTTCGAGCTCCAGGCGCAGCGCTTCAACCTGCTGCTGCAGCTGCGCTTCGGCGGCCTTGCGCTCGGTGATGTCGTGCAAGGCCGAGAGGATGGCGGGCTCGTCATTGAAGTCGAGCAAACGCAAGGAGATGTCGACCCAGATGACGGCGCCGCCAGGTCGCCGAAAGCGGATCTCCTGGTGATCGACCGAGCGCTCGGCTTGCAGCGCGCGCATCAGCGGCTCGCGCTCGGCGGGCTCGAAGTAGAGGTCAAGAATCTGCTTGCCCACAAGCTCTTGTGCCTCGACCTCGAAGAGTGCACCCATCATCCTGTTGGCATAGACGAGCACGCCATCGGCGGCGCGCACGATGATCACGGCCGCGGGTGTGGCCTCCAGGATCATGCGCAGCTCTTTGGCGCTGCGCACCAGCGTGGCCGTGGCGCGCTCGTGCAGTTCGTCTTCCACCGTGTCGGCGTGCTCGGTGGTCATCTCCAGCATCGTGGCCAGGTCGTTGCGCTCGGACTCAAGCGCTTCGGAGACGTGGTCGGCATGCGCCGACGCGTTCTCCAGCATGAGCTCCAGGTCGCGCTTTTCCTGCTCGAGCTCGAGCACCCTGTGGCGTAGCAGCTGCCCCGCCGCGAGCAGTTCCTCCCGGGACGCTTCGGGTCCGGGGGCGGCAGGGGCTGGGGTGCTCACACGATTTCCAGCGTCAGCGTCGGCAGCAGACGTTGCAGGTTCTTTAGGGACTTCTCCTGCCAGGGGAAGCGCGTGCTGCCCAGCACCGTGACGCCACTGGCGGCGTGCTTGCGCACCTGCAAGACGAACTTCGAAAGCGTGTTGATGCCCGAGCTGTTCAGGAACTGCAACTCGCGCACGTCCAGCGTCAGCAGGGCGGGCTTGGCATCGGCCGCTTGCATGAGCAGCGCCAGTACCGGCTGGTACTCATCACCATGCAATCGAAACGAGCCGCTGCAGCGCACCGAGGCGGCGGCCTCGTCGTACTGGACCTGGTAGTCCTGATGCGAAATTTCCATAGCTAGTGTGTCTTCCAAAGTCTTCGGATTCGGCCGTGATTGGCCCGTGTGCCGTGGTGGCTAGGCGCCGCCAAGCCGGGCTACAGCGGCATGCGCACCATCGTTTTCACGGCCACCTCGCCACCGTCTTGGCTGGGGTCGGAGAATTGCCAGGCGACCTTCACGCCGTAGTCGCTGAGCATGGTCAAGTAGCCCATGCCGGACGCGCCACCGTCGTCGTGGCCTTCGGCATTGCGCTCGAGCTGTTCGGTATACAGCACGTCGATGTCCTCGGACAGCAGCCGCCGGATGAAGGCTTGGAACGGGCCGATGCTGGCCGGCGCAATGCCGTTGCTGGTGTAGAGCGTGATGGCCTCGGGTGCCAGGAACATCTCGATGCTGACCAGATGCTGGGCCGACGCGTAGCTGTACTTCATGCAGTTTTCCAGCAACTCGTTGGCGATGTAGCCCACGGCGTCCTTCATCTGCGTTTGGCGGTCGGCCGAGGCGACGTCCTCCCCGGGGAAAAAGGTACTCAGGTAGTCGGCCAGGAAGTCCGCCGACAGGCCGTTGTTGCGCCAGCGTTGCTGAAGCGGTATCGACGACGGGTGGAAGCCGATCTTCAGGTATTCCCCGTCGCCTGCCAGGAGCTCGACGAAATCACCGAATGTCTGTGCCATGGTTGTGTCTCTCGCTGCCACTTAGGTTTGTTTGGCCACCACGAGCGTGATGTCGTCGTACACGGTCTGCGCGCCGATGTAGTGCTTCAAGTCGGCGATGACGGCCTGCTTGATCGCGTCGGCGCTGGCCGCCCAATGGGTTTTGAGCACGGCGGCCAAGCGCGCCACGCCATATTGCTCTTTGGCCATGTTCTCGGCTTCGGTGACACCGTCGGTGTAGAGCACCACGCCGTCACCAGGCTGCAGGCGCAGGTGGGCCTGCGCGACAAAGGCGCTGATGTCGGGCTCCAAGGCGACAGGGAAGCCGAGGTCGATGGTGTCGAGCATCTCCACCGTGCCGTCGCGCCGCAGCACGATCACCAGCTCATGCTGGCCGCTGACCTTGAGCTCGCCCGCGGCGTAGTCCAGCAGGCACAGGCTGAGGTTCTTGTCGCTGCCCATGCGCTGCACGTTGCCGTACAGCGCCGCGTTGAGCACCGCCAGGAAACGCACAGGGTCGGTCTCGCCGCTGGTCAGCAGGGCACGCACGATGGCCTGCGTCATCAGCATGACAACACCGCTTTCCAACCCATGGCCGGTGACGTCGCCGATGCCGATCTTCACCCGCCCGTGGTGCTGCAGCACGTCGTAATAGTCACCACCGATCTCGTCGGCGGCCTGCATATGGCAGGCGATGTCCAGGCCGTCGATCTGGCGCAGCTCATCGGGGGTGGGCAGCAGCATCATCTGCAGACGCCGTGTGACATCGAGCTCACCTTCCATGCGCTGGTTGTCGCTGCGTAGCTGGTCGTTGAGCGAGCTGACCTGGGCGTGCGCCGTGGCCAGCTCAGCCTCGCGGCCCTTCAGCTCGGTGATGTCGGTGTAGGTGGCCACCACGCCGCCGGCGGCGGTGAGGCGTTCGCTCACGCGCACCCAGCGGCCATCGGAGCGGTGCTGCACATGCGGCCCGGCGGGGTTGCGGTGGCGCGCCAGCCGCTCGGCCAGCCAGAGCTGCGGGTTGCTGCCGTTCTCGTCAACGATGCGACCCGCCGCAGCGCCGATGATGTCGACGAAGCTCGTGCCTGGCTTCACGGTGTCGGGGCCGTAAGAGAACATCTCGCGGTAGTGCGAGTTGCACACGACCAGCCGGTCATGGGCGTCGTACAGCGAGAAGCCTTCGGTGATGGCCTCGATGGCCTCGGCCAGGGTCTGCTCCACGGTGTGTTTGTCGATGATGTTCTTGCGGAACACGTCAATCGCCTGCGCCATCGTGCCGATCTCGTCGCGGCGCGCGCCGTGCGCCATCTCGACCTGCGTTTCACCCGCCGACAGGCGCTGCATGACCAAGGTGATGGAGCGAATAGGCCGCACGATCGACCTGCCGATCACCAGCGCCACGCCCACGCTGATGAGCAGGCCCAATGCCGTCACCATCAGCACCACCTGCTGGTTGCGTTGGGCGTCTGAGGTGAGCTGGCTTTGCAGCGCCGTGGCATTGGCCACGAGCGCTTGCGACATCTTGCGCAGGTCGTCGTCGACGGCCTCGAAGCTGTCGTCGGTTTGGCCGATCATCATGGTGGCCATCGCCGCGTCGGTGCGGCCGACATCCAGCGTGTCTTTGGCTTGCGCCTGGCAGGCCTGCCACTTCGTCAGCAGCCCACGAAGGGCGGACCGTTCCGTGTCCGACAAATCCGTGCGTTCGTTCAATGCCGCGATGCGTGCGGACGACGCGTTCAGTTCGGCAAGGATCTGCGTTTCAAGCGGCTTGAGCAGTTCTGCCGTGATGCCATTGCTGGCCCACGACACGTAGCGAAAAATCTTCATGTGCGTCGCCACCACCGCCTTGCCGACGACAGAGAACGCTTGCTCCTTGGGCACGAGCTCGGTGGAGAGCACACGCAGCCCCGCTGCCGAGCGGGCCGACGTCAGGTAGGCGTTGACGCCCAGCACCAAGAGGCACAGCAGCAACAGCAGCGACGCCAGCGAGGCCTTGAGCTGGATGGGCAGGTCGTCGAAAGCGCCCCGGCCGAGCCAACGGCGCGACGAGTTCATCTCGGCGGTGGACGCGGCGGCGCTGCTGGCGCGAAGTGCGTCATCAAGGTCTAGCGATAGACGCCGACACCGACCCAGTAGTCACCCATCTTCTCGACATAGCTGGTCTTGTCTTCGATCTTGCTGTTGAGCGGATTGGGCCACTTGTAGTCGAACCATCCACTGCCCTTGGTCTTGGCGATGTCGCGCATTTCGCGCACCAGGAATTTGCCGTCCTGGTCCTTCAGTGTGATCAGGTTCTTGCCGATCAGCGCCGGGCGCGCGCCATGCGCG
>JANOJR010000511.1:0-2827 GCA_031418855.1 Rubrivivax sp. | reverse complement strand
CACGCCGCGCGGCGACGGACGGCACCAGGCCATGGGCTAAACTTTAAAGAACCGAATTCGGTCTGATCATTCAAGGACCGCCATGCGCTACTCCACCCACGTCAAGTCCATCAGCTACGTCAAGGCCAACGCGGCCGAGGTGATGGAGCGCTTGAAACAGGACCGCGAGCCCATGCTCATCACCCAGAACGGCGAGGCCTGTGCCGTGCTGCAAGACGTGAAGAGTTTCGAGAACACGCAAGAGACGTTGGCCCTGCTGAAGCTGCTGGCCTTGGGTCAACAGGACATCGCCGCAGGCCGCACCCGCCCGGTAGCCGATGTTGTGCGCCGACTGCGTGCGCGACACGGTGTGCCCAAGAGCGCGGCCACCGAGTGAACGGCGCGCGACGCTACCCGGTCGAGTTGACCGCGGGTGCGGAGCAGGACCTGGACGACATCGTCGCCTTCGTCGCCACGAACGACTCACCCGGCAAGGCCAGCGCCTTGATTGACCGCTTGCTGGCCACCGCCGAGACCCTGGCCACCGCCCCCCATCGCGGCAGCGTGCCACGCGAGCTGCAGGCCGTTGGCATGCGCGAGAACCGGCAGACCCTGTTCAAGCCCTACCGCCTGATCTACACCGTGCAGGAACAACCGCGCCCTGCGGTCTTCGTCGTCGTCATTGTTGACGGCCGCCGCGACATGGGTGCCTTGCTGCAACGCCGGCTGCTGGGGGCACCGCCGCCAGCCGATACCGGCCGCGCATGACCATCGCCCGCCGGGCCGACCGCAAAGCCGACTCAAGCCTTCCAATCCCCACTCTTCCCACCCGACTTTTCCAGCACGCGGATGTCGCCAATGACCATGCCGCGGTCGGCGGCCTTGCACATGTCGTAGACCGTCAAGAGGCCGATCTGCACGGCCGTCAGCGCTTCCATCTCCACACCCGTGCGGCCCAGCGTTTCCACCTGCGCGGTGCAGCGCACTTCGCTCTGCGCTTCGATGAGTTCGAAGTCGACCGCCACGCGTGTGATGGGCAACGGGTGGCACAACGGAATCAAGTCGGCCGCGCGTTTGGCACCTTGAATGGCCGCACTGCGGGCCACCCCCAGCACGTCGCCTTTTTGCGCCTGGCCGCTGGCAATCAGCTCGAAGGTGGCGGCTTGCATGCGGATGCAACCGGCCGCGCGGGCCACGCGGTGGGTTTCCGCTTTGGCCGACACATCCACCATGTGGGCCTGGCCTTGGGCGTCGAAGTGGGTCAGTGGGGAGGCGTGTTCTTGCATGACAGCGTGGCAAGTGGTGGGTGGCGGGCTACGGCGCTGGCAATGTCCAGCAACAAGGCAATGTCATCATAGGCGCGGCATTTGTGTGGAACGTTGGGCGCGCCCCGCGCTCTGACCCGCCTTGCTCAACACAGCGCAGCGCGCCCCCCGCCCCTTGAATACAAGCCCGCACGGTTTTTTGTGGCAGCGCAAGTTAGCCGCATCGGTAGCCACCTCGTTGTTTGTCTCAGTCTTTGCGCCGCTGCCCGCGCTGGCCCAGGTGCGCTTGCCGGCACTGGGCGAATCGGCGTCTGAAGACTTCAGCGTAGGGGCTGAGCGGCGTGCCGGTGAAGCGGTGATGCGGGAAGGCCGGCGCGACCCCACCTACCTTGATGACCCGGTGCTGCTGGACTATTTGCAGTCACTGTGGGCGCCGCTGGTGGCCGCTGCGCGGCAACGCGGCGAGATCGACCCCGACACCGACCAAGCCTTCGCGTGGGAGGCCTTTTTGCTCAGTGAACGCAGCGTGAATGCCTTCGCCATGCCGGGCGGTTTTGTCGGTGTGCACTTGGGTTTGATCGCCCTGACCAGCAGCCGCGACCAGTTGGCGTCGGTGTTGGCGCACGAGTTGTCGCACGTCACGCAGCGCCACATTGCCCGCAGCATTTCGGTCGGCCAGCGCTCGTCGATGTTGGGCCTGGCGGCCATGATTTTGGGCATCTTGGCAGCCAGCCGGGGCGGCAGCATCGACGCGGCCAACGCCGCCATCATGGGCGGCCAGGCAGCGGCCATTCAAGGCCAGTTGAACTTCTCGCGTGACATGGAACGCGAGGCCGACCGCATCGGTTTTGGCCTGATGGGCGCGGCCGGTTTTGCCACCACCGGCATGGCCGAAATGTTCACCCGCCTGGACGCATCGACACGCTTGAACGACAGCGGTGGCTACCCCCATTTGCGCAGCCACCCGTTGACAACTGACCGCATCAGCGAAGCCCGTTCGCGCGGCCTGCTGCCCGGCAGCAACACGCCCGCACCGCCGCTGCTGCACACGCTGATGCAGATGCGCGCGCGGGTGCTGATGGACAGCAGCGTGGTCGGTTTGCAGCGCTTGGTGGGCGGCGGCACGGCGTCGCCTTTGTGGCAAGACAAGGTGGCTGCGGCCTACGGTGCGGCGTTGGCCGCGTCGTTGTTGAAAGACCCGGCACGCGCCGAAGCCCAAGCCACGCTGGCGTTGCGCCTGGCCGGTGAAACGGCTGCCCGTGAGCCGACGGCCGAGCGGGCGTTGGGCCTGCTGCTGGCCGATGTGCGGCTGGCAGGTGGCAACGCCAAGGGCGCGCTGGAGGCGTTGGCGGCGCTGGTACCCGCAAACTCACCCGCCAACCCACCCGCCAACCCACCGGCCACCCCATCAACCGCCAGCGCGACATCAGGCCCGGCCGCCAGCGAACGCCCCGCCATGCTGCTGCGCGCCCAAGCCGCGCTGGCGCTGCACCAGGCCCAGCCCGACGCGGCCAACCCGCAGTTGCGCCAAAGCACCGAGGCCTTGCAAACCTGGTTAGCCGAACAAGCCCACGACCCCGCCG
>JANOJR010000510.1:0-1518 GCA_031418855.1 Rubrivivax sp. | reverse complement strand
GTAGAACGGCACCTTGAGCGAGGCCGAAACGGCTTCGAATTCGGGGTCGAGTGCCTTCAATGCTGTCACCGCGGTGAGGTGCCCCGTGGTGTAGAAGTGAACGATGCTGCACAGCGTCAGCAGCGTCATCGAGTGGTACAGAAAGTTCAGCGGGTTGCCGGGCTCGTTGAAGAAGAAGATGTAGCCCAGGCCGAGCACGAGGCCGGGTACCGCCATCGGCAGCATGGCCAGCAAACGCACGCCGCCGCGCAGCAGCGGCGCGCGCTGGGTTTTCTCCAGCAGGTAGGCGCCGACGAAGACCAGCGCGGTGCCGAAGAAGGCCGTGCCTGCGGCCATGCGCAGGCTGTTGACGAAGCCTTCGCCGACTTCGGCGTCCATCAAGCCCAGTGTGTAGTGGCGCAGGCTGGGCTTGAGGTCGTAGGGCCAGAAGCTGGCGAACGATGCAAAAAGTGCCATGCCCAGCATGGCCAGCATGAGTGCGGCCACCAGCACGCAGTAGGCCGTCATCAGCGCATCAAAGCGTGGGGCAGCCTTGGGCCGATAGGGCACGGCGCGCGCGCTGAGCATGGCGGTTTGCTTGCGCCCGACGAGATGGTCGACCGCGAAGGTCAGCACGGCGGGTGCCAGCAAGAGCATGGCCACCACCGCGCCGCGCTGGAAGTCTTGCTGGCCGATGACGAGCTTGAAAACGTCGGTGGCCAGCACGTTGAAGTTGCCGCCGATGACCTTGGGGATGCCGAAGTCGGTGATGACGAGGGTGAAGACCACCAGGCTGGCGCTGATGAGCCCGTACTTCGCGCCGGGCAGGGTGATGGTGAAGAACTTGCGCGCCGCACTCGTGCCCATGGCGTCGGCGGCTTCATAGAGCCGCGCGTCGGCGGCGGTCAGCGCCGTGACCAAGATCATCAGCGCGTGCGGGAAGACGGCAAAGAGCTCGGCCATGACGATGCCTGGCGCGCCGTAAATCTGCTCGATGCCCAGCGCCGTGAGCCAGGTCTTGAGCGCGCCCTGGTTGCCGAACCAGTAGATCAGCGAGATGGCCGAGAGCAGCGAAGGTGCTAACAGCGGAATGAGCGTGATGCCACGCAGCACCGTCTTGCCCCGCATGCGGCTGCGTGTGAGCGCGTAGGCGAAGGTAAAGGCGGCAGGCACGGCCAGCAGCGTCACCAGCGCCGAGACCCAGACGCTGTTCCACAGCGAATCGAGCAGGGCCGGCGTTTTGGCGTAGCTGATGAAGTTGGCCAGGGCGACAAAGTTGCCGTCGGCGTCTTGCACGGCCTTGAGCAGGATGGCGGCTAGCGGGGCGGCGAGGAAGGCTAACAGGACAAGTGCGATGACAGCGATGGCGCCGGCGGCGATGAGGTCGGCGGCCGTGCGGACTTGTCGGGTGGGTTGCGTCGGTGGGCGAGTCGACCCCCTCCCCAACCCTCCCCCTGCCAGGGGGAGGGGGTTTGTTTTGCTCCCTCCCCCGGGGAGGGGGAGGGCAGGGGAGGGGGTTGAATGGATCCCAACCACGCC
>JANOJR010000509.1:0-2585 GCA_031418855.1 Rubrivivax sp. | reverse complement strand
CCATTGCCACTGCGCGAGCATGACGCCGCCACCATCGAAGCGTGGGCCGCGAAGGAAGGCCGGATACGGCCATCGTCAGCCAGGCTTGCATGGCGCCTGCTGACGGTGTTCCTGACGTGGTGCAGCGAACAGCCGGCGTATGCGTCGCTGGTGCCCGACAAGAACCCGGGCAAGACACGCAGGGCGCGTGAGTCGCTGGGCAAGCCCGCCACGAAGTCGGACGTGTTGGAGAAAGGGCAACTCGCCGAATGGTTCACCCACGTTGGCCAGCTACAGAACCCGTGCATAGCCGCCGCGCTGCAAGTCATGCTCTTGACCGGCGCCCGCCCCGGCGAAGTGCTGGGGCTGCGCTGGGATGACGTGAACACCCAGTGGAAGGGCATGAGCATCCGCGACAAGGTGGAAGGCGAACGCGCCATCCCGCTGACGCCCTATGTGGCGCACTTGCTGGCTGGCCTGCCGCGCCGCAACGAATTGGTGTTCTCAAGCCCGACCAGCGCCGGCGGCTGCCTGAGCGTGCCGAACAACCCGCACACACGGGCCTGTGTCGCGGCCGGGCTGGAGGGACTGACGCTGCACGGCCTGCGCCGTTCGTTCAAGAGCCTGACCGAGTGGCTGGAAATCCCGGCGGGTGTGGTGGCGCAGCTGATGGGCCACAAGCCCAGCGCAACCGCAGAGAAGCACTACACCGTGCGCCCGCTGGACCTGCTGCGCGTACATCACGAGCGCATCGAAGCGTGGATTCTGAAAGAGGCCGGCATCGTGTTCGATGCCAAAGCCGCGCCCGGCGCGCTGCGCGTGGTGGCTTGAAGCCCGGCCGTCTGTAACGCATAATCCACAACAGCGATGATAAAGACAGTCACCTACCAAGCAAGCGACGGCAGCAAACCGTTTGCCGACTGGCTGGAAGGATTGACGGACACGCAGGCCCAGGCCCGTATCGCGATGCGCGTCAACCGGCTGGCAGCTGGCAACTTTGGCGACTGCAAGCCCGTGCGTGATGGGGTGCAGGAACTGCGCATCGACCACGGGCCGGGCTATCGGGTGTTCTTGAGTCGCCAAGGGCCGGTGCTGGTGTTGTTGCTGTGTGGCAGTGCCAAGGGCAGCCAAGACCGCGCCATCACTCGTGCGATTGAGTATCTGAACGACTGGAAGCAAAGGGGCAAGCCATGAATGCGCCGCGCCATGTGAGCTTTGACGACACTGTCGTCGGCATGCTCAAAGCCGACCCCGAGTTTGCCGCCGTGTACCTGGCAGCCGCACTCGACGAAGCCGACCAGCCTGGCGGGCAATTCGCGCTGCTGGCCGCACTACGGCAGATTGCCGAAGCGCAGGGCATGGCCAACGTTGCCGAGCGTGCCGGCATCCCGCGTGAAAGCGTGTACCGCGCTCTGTCACCGCGCGGCAATCCGACCTTGAAGACGCTGCTGGCGCTGTTGAATGCCACCGGGCTGAGGCTGGGCGTGCAAGCCTGATTCGTTTCCGCCCCAGCTAGGCTAACGGCCGAAAGCCACGGCCCTGGACCTGCTGCCCGTGCATCGTGAGCGCATCGATGCGTCGATTCTTGAGCATGCCGCACCACGCAAAGCCCTGGACACCGCCCGCAAACGACTGGAGAGCGCGACATGAAGACCTTGAAGACACTCAAAGCCGAGCTGCTGGCCGACCTCGCCACCCGTGCCGAATATGACGCCGTGGCCACCGAGTTTGAGACGGCCCGCGAGCTGATAGCCGCCCGTTCCCGCGCTGGCATGACGCAAGAAGAAGTGGCCCAGCGCATGGGCACCACGCAAAGCACGATTGCCCGCCTGGAGAGTGGCAAGCGCCCGCCATCGCTGCGCACCGTGCAACGCTACGCGCAGGCTGTCGGGGCGCGTGCTGTGGTGCGGATTGAGCGCGTGCCGAGCTGATTCGGTTTCCGCCCCAGCTAGGCTAACAGCCGAAAGCCACGGCCCCCGACGTGGCCCGCTGGGGCACCTTCCATCGGGGTGCATCGGGGGATGCAATGACGAAGCCTTACCTGCCCAACTGGGCCACCGCACAAGAAGCCGCCGACTGGCTGCACGCCGAAACTGGCGAGCACTGGCCGCTGGTGCGCCTGGTGGAATCCGGGGCCAGCATGGGCGTTTGGCTTGACTGCGCCGACGATGCGCCCGCCGAGTGGGTCGCGAACGTCTTTCAAGGCCGCCGCGAGGGATTCATGGCGCCAATCGTGTTTGCGGGTGACACTGCCAGCATCGCATTCGTGCGCGACAGTGGCACGCTCACGATGACGCGGCGACCCGATGGCGAGTTGTTGCTCTTGACGCCGCCCGCGCGATTCACTGCCGGCGACTTGCGATTCGCCGCCGCGAGCGTGCGCGAGATTGCCGCCGCCGTGCATCGTGGCGCATCACTTCAACCCGGCCGGCGCTTGGCGCTGCAAGTTCGCAAGGTCTCCATTGCCCTAGGAGCCTGTCGGGCTTTCCCAGCTATCCCAGTCGTGTGCCAGCTTGGACAATGGCGGCAGTTAAAACGGGTGCCCACTGCATGAGCCGATTCGTTGCTGTTGATCGAGACACTGCCTACCTGCTGCCGCCATCGGT
>JANOJR010000508.1:0-1666 GCA_031418855.1 Rubrivivax sp. | reverse complement strand
TGTGCACGCGCCGGAAAACATCGCGCAGGATTCGCGCTTACGCTTCGGCGCCGAGCAGGACCGCAAGCTCGACTTGGCGATGGCCATCGACGAGGCCGTGCGTCGCGTGCGGCCCGACGACTGGCGCGGGCACCAGGCGCGCGAAAACGAGATCAAGCGCGCGTTGCTGGCGCTGCTGAACAACGACGCCCATGAAGTCGAGCGCATCTTCGTGATCATCAAGGCGCAGAAAGACTATTGATGGTCACGCAGATCGAGTTGGGCGGGGTGGTGCTGGACGTCGTCAAGAAAGACATTCAGAACATCCACCTGAGCGTCTATCCGCCCACCGGCAGGGTGCGCGTGGCCGCACCCACGCGCATGAAGCTCGACACGATCCGCTTGTTCGCGATCTCCAAGCTCGGGTGGATAAAGCAGCAACAAAAAAAACTGCGCGAACAGGAGCGCAGCAGCCCACGTGAGTACCTTGACCGCGAGAGCCACTACGTCTGGGGCCGGCGTGTGCTCTTGAAGCTGGTCGACGCCGTGGGCCCTGCCAGCGTGGCGCTACATCATTCCAAGCTGCTGGTAAGCGTGCGCCCCGGCACCGATGAAGCGGCGCGAGCGGCCATCGTGGCGAGCTGGTACCGGCAGATGCTCAAGACCGAGGTGGCGCCACTGATCGCGGCGTGGGAGCCGCGCCTGAAGGTCAAGGTGCGCGGGTTTTACGTGCAGCAGCTCAAGACCAAGTGGGGCAGCTGCAACCCGTCTGCGCACACGCTGCGCTTGAACACGGAGTTGGCCAAGAAACCCAAGGCCTGCCTTGAGTACATCGTCGTCCACGAGATGAGCCATCTGCTTGAGCCGACGCACGGGCCGAGATTTCTTGCGCTGATGGATCGCTTTATGCCGGCTTGGCGGGAGACGCGCTCGCTGCTCAATAGCCTGCCCGCGCGCCACGAACGCTGGCACGACTGACGTTCAGCGCGCCGCCACGCCCGCCAGCAACTCGGCGTTGCCGCCCGCTGCGGCCGTATTGATGGTCAGCGTTTGCTCGCCGCAAAAGCGGTAGAGGTAATGCGGCCCGCCGGCCTTGGGGCCCGTGCCTGAGAGGCCTTCGCCGCCAAAAGGCTGCACGCCCACCACCGCGCCGATCATGTTGCGGTTGACGTAGACGTTGCCCACGCGTGCTTGGTCGGCAATGCGCAACGCGCGGCTGTCGATGCGGGTCTGGATGCCCAGCGTGAGTCCGTAACCGAGGGCGTTGATCTGCGCCACCAGGGCGGCCACGTCGCCGCCCCAGCGCACGACGTGCAGCACGGGGCCGAAGATTTCTTCGCGCAGGTCGGCCACGGCTGCGATCTCGAAGGCCACCGGGGCGACGAGGCGCAGCAGCGTTGAGGTGACGCTGGCCTGACCCAGCAGCGTGGCGCTGGCCTTCAACCGTGTCACATGCATTTGAATGTTAGCGAAGGCTTCGTCGTCGATGACCGGGCCGACGTCGGTGGCCAGCAGCGCGGGGTCGCCCACCGTGAGCTCGGCGATCGCGCCGCGCAGCATCGCGATCAGCGCGTCGGCAATGCCTTCATGCACGCACAGCAGGCGCAGCGCCGAGCAGCGCTGGCCGGCCGAGCGAAAGGCGCTTTGCACGACGGCGTCGACCACCTGCTCGGGCAATGCGCTGCTG
>JANOJR010000507.1:0-5687 GCA_031418855.1 Rubrivivax sp. | reverse complement strand
GCGATGGCGGCCAGGTCGGCGAGATTGCCCTCGGCCTTGCTCATGTCGTAGAGCTCGGTGTTGTCGCTGAGGTTGCTTTTCAGGTGGTCGATGGTGGCGACCACCGTTTCCAGCGTCTTCTTCTCGCGGCCCAGCTCTTGCGCGCGTTTGGGCTCGTTCCACACGCTCGGGTTTTCGAGCGCGGCGTTGACTTCGTTCAGCCGCAGGGCTTTGCGGTCGTAGTCAAAGATACCCCCGGAGCTGCTCGGTGCGCGTGCTCAGGTCGGCCAAGAGGGTGCCGATGGCATTGATCTGTTCGATATCCATGGTGGGGTTCGGAGCCTAGATGCAAACGCGAGATTTTGTCACGCGCCTCGGGGCGCACGGCTCATGCCGCCAGGAAGCGCGCGAGCAAGTCGGCCAGCGCCTCGGGCTGGTCGTGGTGCAGCATGTGGCCGCAGTCTTGCAGCAGCTCGCGCTGGGCCTGCGGCACGACCGACAAGCGCTCGTGAAACTCGGCCACCGTGTAGCGCTGGCCCCACCACTTGGCGGTGTCGGTCATCGCGCCTTCCACCCACAGCAGCGGTGCGCTGATGAGCTTCCAGGTCTCCAGGATTTCTTCGACGCGGTAGAGCTGTGGGTTCACGCGCTTGTGCGCCGGGTCGCCCTGGATGTGCCACTGGCCGTCACTGCCTTCGCGCGACCAGTGCGGTGCCAGCCACGCCGCCTTGTCGGCGCTCAGGCGCGGGTTGTTTTTCATCAGCCGGTGCGCCACCGCCTCGGGGTTGCGGTAAGGGTTGAACGTTTGGGGCGTCTTCAACTCGTCGAGCCACTGCACGAGACGCTTCGGCGCCTGTTTCGGCACCGTGGCGGGCATGCCAAAGCCTTCCAGGTTGATGAGCTTGCGGATGCGCGTCGGGCGCAGGCCGGCGTAGCTCATCACCACGTTGCCACCCATGCTGTGGCCGAGCAGGTCGACCGCTTGGCCGGGCCCGAAGGCGTCGATCAGCGCGTCAAGGTCGCCCAGGTAGTCGGCGAACCAATAACTGTCGACGGCAGGGGTGTCGGTGCGGCCGAAGCCGCGCCAATCAGGCGCGATGATGTAGCGGCCACCACCTTCGCGCCCGGCCAAGGCGTCGACGACAAACTGGAACGAGGCGCCGACATCCATCCAGCCATGCGCCATCACCAAGACCGGCCTTTGCGGCGTGACCATGCTGGCGTCGCCCCAGCACATGGCGTGGTAGCTGAGGCCGCGCAGCTTGACGAACTGGCTGCGCGCATGACGCCGGACTGTGTAGGGCAGGGCTGGGTTCATGACGCGGCACTGTAGGGCAAGGCGGCGGTGATGAGCGTGGCCGGTGCGCGTCAAGCCTTCGAGCGTTCGTCACGAAGCCTCAGCATGAAGGTGGCCTTGCGCGGTGGCCCGCCGCAGCCTGCGCGACCTACGACTAGACTGCCGCCCGTGCGCCGACTCTTCGCCTTGATCTTGCTCGTGTTGCTGCCGCTCCAGTTCAGCTGGTCGGCGGTGGCGCCGTATTGCGAGCACGAGTCGGCGGTCGACGCGCATCACGGCGGCCATCACGTGCAGGCTTTTGCCGACGCGGGTGACATCGACGATGCCACCACCTGCGATGTCGACGGCAGCCATTGCCATGGCCATGGCACCGCTCTGCCCTCACGCAACGCGGCCTTGCCCGCCGTGGTGCCGGCCGTGCACGCGCGCGCCTTGGCCTACCCTGCACGCGGCGCCTACGCCGCCAAGCGCCCCGAACGCCCGCAGTGGCGCCGCCTCGCCTGATCGGCGAGGCCTGGCGCTTGTTCGACTGAAGCCCGCTCGCGCCTGAGCGCACCGCCCCCTGGCGGTGGCTCGGGTCTGTGGTGCCCACCCGACGTGGCGCCCTTGCCGATCTCCCTTGTGTTGTGTTCAACCCTGGAGCATCGGATGGTTCACGTACGACGATGGAAGCTTGGCCTGGCGCGCGTGGGCGTGCTGGCAAGTTTGTTTTGGCTGGTCACGATTCACGCGCAGACCGTGGGCGCCGAGCCTGCTGGTTTGAAGGCCGTGTTCGACGCCGCTTGGACGCGCCAGCCGGCCGCGCTGGCCCTGGCCGCGCGGCGCGACGCCGCCAACGCGCAGCAACGCGTTGCACGGTCATGGACGCCTGAGCCCGCAGCACTGGCCTTGTCGACCAAGGGCGACCGGCCGGGTCGCCACCAAGGCAGCCGCGAATTCGAAGTGGGTCTTGCCGCGCCGATCTGGCTGCCCGGTGAACGTGCCGGCAGCGCGGCGCTGGCCCAGGCCGAGATGAGCGCCATCGACAGCCGCATCGCCGCCGCGCAACTGCGCCTGGCCGCCAGCGTGCGCGAAGCCTGGTGGCTTTGGCAGCGTGCGCGCAGTGATGCCCTGGCTGCCAGTGAGCTGCTGGAGAACCATCAGCGCATCGCCGCCGACGTGGCCCGGCGTGCCAAGGCGGGTGAGCTCGCACGTGCCGACCAGCACCAAGCCGAAGGCGCCGTGGCCGCCGCACAGGCCGCGCGTGCGCAGGCCTTGGGCGCTGCGGCTGCGGCCCGCTTGCAGCTGCAGGCCCTGGCCGGCGCGCCGCTGGACACCGCCCTTGACGACCTACCAGCCCGCGCGGCCGACCGCAACGCCACGCCGCCCGAGGTCGAAACGCACGCCGCCTTGTCGGAGCTGAAAGACCGCATCGCCGTGGCCCAGCGCACGGCCGCGCTGAGTGCCATGCAGACGCGCGCCAACCCCGAGCTGACGCTAGCCGCCACGCACGCACGTGGCGCGCCGGGCGAGGCCTCGGCGCAGACCGTGACGTTGGGGGTGCGCATCCCGTTTAGCGCTGGCCCGCGTGTCGACGCGCGCGGCGCCAGCGCACGCGCCGAGGTGATCGAGGCGCAAGCCCTGTTGGCGCACGAACGCGCGCGGCTGCTCGCCGAGCGCGAGTCGGCGAGCGTGCTGCTGGACGCCGCGCGCGAGCAGCTAACGGCGGCCGAGCGCCGCGCGCAGCTGGCGCTTGAGTCACGCGGCTTTTTCGACAAGTCGTTCCGCCTGGGTGAGACCGATCTGCCCACGCGTCTGCGCGTCGAGGCCGAGGCCACCGAAGCGCAGCGCCAGGCCGCGCGCAGCCGCATCGAGCTGGCGGCGGCGACGTCGCTGTGGCGCCAGGCGCTGGGCCTGTTGCCGTGACACCGCGCGCCCTGACTTCGGCGGCTGCGCACGCAGCCCGCACCCCCATGACCCGAACCGAAATGACGTCCATGAAACGACACGCAAGCCTTTCCACCCTGGCCTTGGCCACCTTGATCCTGACGACCCACGGGGCATTGGCCAGCGAAGGCCACGACCATGGCGCGCCCGCCGCCGCCAACGCCGGCCCCGCGCTGCCGCGTTTTGCCGTGGCCTCAGAAACCTTCGAGCTCGTAGGCGAGCTGCGCGGCAAGCAGCTCACGCTGTACCTGGATCGTTTTGACGACAACGCGCCGGTAGTCGGCGCGCGCATGGAGGTCGACGTCGGTGGCGAAAAACTCATCGCCACCAGCACGACGGCACAGACGTACGAGGTGACGCTGAAGGCCGCGCCGGCGGACGGCGTGTTGCCCGTCACCGCCACCATCACGGCGGGCACCGAGACCGACTTGCTGGTGGGCGAGCTCGACATCCACCACGGCGCGCACGACGCGGTCGCCGCGCACGGCCCCGGTCGTGCCCTGATCGCTGGCTGGGTGGGCGCCGGCGCGTTTGCGCTGGCGCTGCTGGCCTGGCTGGCACGGCGACGCATGGCCCCGCGCGCTGGGGGTGTGGCATGACGCGCACGCTAAGGTTCAAAATGCTGGCACTCAGTGTCGTGCTGAGTGCGGGCGGCCTGCTCCCCACGCTGGCACGCGCCGCCGGCGACCACGCCCACGATGAAGCCGCCGCGCCCAGCGCCAACGCGCCCCAGCGCCTGCCCGACGGCAGCGTCTTCCTGCCCAAGGCGGCGCAGCGCCAGCTCGGTGTGCGCACCCTGGTCACAGTGGCCGCAGCCTTGCCGCGCACGGTGGAACTCAGTGCCAAGGTGCTGATGGACCCGAACGCGGGTGGCAAGGTGCAACCGCTCAACGCCGGGCGCGTCGAGCCCGGCCCGCGTGGCCTGCCCCAGCCGGGCCAGGCGGTGCGCAAGGGCGAGGTGCTGGCCTATGTGGTGGCGTCGGCAGCCGCCATCGAACGGGCGAACACCGCCGCGCAGTTGGCCGAGCTGCGCGCGGCCAAGACGCAGGCCGACAAGCGCGTGGCGCGGCTGCAGGAATTGGCCGACACGGTGCCGCGCAAGGAGATTGAAGCGGCACAAGGTGAGGCCGCCGCACTGACCGAGCGCATCAACGCCGTGGGTGCCGGCCTGTCCGCGCGCGAAGCCTTGCTGGCACCCGTCTCAGGCGTGGTGGCGTCGGCCAATGTCGTGGCTGGCCAGGTGGTCGACGCGCGCGAGCTGCTCTTCGAGATCGTCGACCCGCAGCGGTTGCGTATCGAAGCGCTGAGCTACGACATCGCCCTGGCCTCCAACGTTGCCAGCGCCAGCATGACGGTGGGCAGCGAGCGTGTGGTGTTGGCCTTTGTCGGCGCCGCGCGCAGCCTGCGCGAGCAGGCGCTGCCGTTGTCGTTTCGTGCCCAGGGCGCGGCGTTGAACACGCTCGCGGTCGGGCAGCCGGTGCGCGTGTTCGTACAGACCAAGACCCAGATTCAGGGCTTGGCCGTGCCCGTGGCCGCGCTGATGAAGAACCCGTCCAACCAGACGGTGGTGTGGGTCAAGACCGCGCCCGAACGCTTCGAGCCGCGCGTGGTGACGAGCGAGGTGCTGGACGGCCAGCAGATCGTGGTCACGTCGGGGCTTGCGGCCGGCGATCGTGTCGCCACGCAAGGTGCCACCTTGATCAACCAGGTGCGCTGAGATGTTCAAATGGCTTCTCGACAGCAGCCTGGCCAACCGTTTGCTGGTGCTGATGGCCAGCGTGGTGCTGATGGGCTATGGCGCGTTCACGCTTTCGCGCACGCCGGTGGACGTTTTCCCCGACCTCAACAAGCCCACCGTCACCATCATGACCGAGGCCGGCGGCATGGCCGCCGAAGAGGTCGAACAGCTCATCACCTTCCCGTTGGAGACAACGATGAACGGCCTGCCGGGTGTGGAGTCGGTGCGCTCCAGCTCTTCGGCGGGGCTGTCCTTTTTGTACGTCACCTTCGACTGGCAGACCGACATCTACCGCGCGCGCCAACTCGTGGCCGAGCGGCTGTCGTCCATGGAAGAAGGCCTGGTCGGCGGCGTGGTACCACGCATGGGGCCCATCAGCTCGATCATGGGCGAGATCATGCAGATCGCCATTCCCGTCGACACGCGCAAGATCAGCGCCATGGCCGTGCGCGAATACGCCGACTGGGTGTTGCGCCCGCGCTTGCTGGCCGTGCCCGGGGTGGCGCAGGTCATCCCCATCGGCGGCGAGGTGCGGCAGTTTCAGGTGCAGCCCAACACGCAGCGCATGGCTGAGCTTGGGATCACGCATGAACAACTCGAAGTCGCGCTCAAAGGCTTCTCGTCCAACACCTCGGGCGGCTTTCTTGAGCTCAACGGGCGCGAGTACCTGATCCGCAACCTGGGCCGCACCTCGCGCCTGGACGACCTGAGCAACCTGGCGCTGACCGCCCGCAACGGCCAGGCCAT
>JANOJR010000506.1:0-1529 GCA_031418855.1 Rubrivivax sp. | reverse complement strand
CGAGCCCAATTACATCGAAGGCATTCTCGAAGGCGGCGTGCTGGATAACGACGCAGAGGCTGGCACAGCGGGCGAAGGTGCGGGCTCTGGCAAGGCCGACCCGATGTACGACCAGGCCGTGGCGGTGGTGCTGGAAAGCCGGCGCGCATCGATCTCGCTGGTGCAGCGCCATCTGCGCATCGGCTACAACCGCGCCGCGCGTTTGCTGGAGCAGATGGAACGTTCTGGGCTGGTGTCGGCTCTGAGCAGCAACGGCAACCGCGACATCCTCTTACCCAAACGTGAACCATGAAATCCATCCTCAACCTGGCCCTGGCGTCAACACTCGCGCTAACGCTCAACACGCTGGCACACGCCGACGCCGTCGACACCCTGCGTGACTTCGTCCGCGAGGTCAAAAGCGGCCAGGCGCGCTTCACGCAAACGGTGACCGCCGCCGACGGCTTGAAGAAGCGCATCAGCAGCGGCAGCTTCGAATTCCAGCGCCCCAACCGATTCCGCTTCAGCTACGCCAAACCCTTTGAGCAGCTCATCGTGGCCGACGGCGTGAAGGTCTGGATCTATGACGCCGACCTGAACCAAGCCAGCTCACGCAAGCTCGCCTCGGCCATCGGCAGCACGCCCGCTGCGCTCTTGGCGGGCACGGCGCTGGACACCGAGTTCGACCTGAAGAACGACGTGAAGCACGACGCAACAGCGGCTGTCAAAGACGGCCTGGAGTGGGCACTGGCCACGCCCAAAGTCAAAGACGGCCCCTTCCAATCGATGCGCGTGGGCTTTCGTGGCAAAGAGCTGGCAGCGGTGGAGATCATCGACAGCTTCGGCCAACGCTCGATGCTGCGCTTCACCGACTTCACCAGCAACGCTGCGCTCGCGCCCGAGCGCTTTCGCTTCGTGCCGCCGGCCGGGGCGGATGTGATCGAGCAGTAGCGCCGCGGCGCTGCTCGCCCTGCGCCGCACAATGCGCGCCGGGGAGACACAGCGATGGCGCAGACCGAGCGGCTCTACAAACTCAAGCAGTGGCTGGACGATGGCGGCACCCTTGCGCCGGTGCGAGCGCAGCAAGAGCTGGAGGTGTCGCGAGCCACGCTGGCGCGCGACATCGCGCTCTTGCGCGACCGCTTCAACATGCCCATCGCCTGGGATCGCGAACAGCGTGTTTGGCGCCTGACGGCACAACCGGCATCGATGGCGCGCCAATTCGAGCTTCCCGGCTTGTGGTTCAGCGCCGACGAAGTACACGCGCTGCTGACCATGCAGCACCTGCTCTCCAACCTTGACGCCGACGGCCTTCTTGGCCGCCACATCGAGCCTCTGATGAAACGCCTGGGCACCATCCTGGGCAGCGGCACACCACACAAGGCCGACGTGGCGCGGCGCATCCGCGTGCAGACCGTGGGCGCGCGGCGCTTGCAGCTGGCGCACTTTCAGGCCGTGGGCGGCGCGCTGCTGCGGCGCAAGCGGCTGCACCTGAGCTACCGCGCTCGCGGCCGGGACCAGCGCAGCGAGCGCGAGGTCTCGCCGCAGCG
>JANOJR010000505.1:0-2212 GCA_031418855.1 Rubrivivax sp. | reverse complement strand
GGCCTGCACAAACGCTTCGATGCCCTGGAGGTGCTGCGCGGCATCGATCTCGATGTGGCGCGCGGCGACCGCATCGCCATCCTCGGCGCCTCGGGCTCGGGCAAGAGCACGCTGCTGCGCTGCCTGAATTTCATGGAGCGGCCCAGCGCAGGCACCGTCGAGCTCGCCGGCCAGGCCATCGGGCGCGAAGTCACGCGGCGTGGCGGGCTCATCGAGCGCAGCTACGACGAAGCCGAGTTGACGCGCGTGCGCCAGCGCGTGGGCATGGTGTTCCAGCAGTTCAATCTGTTCCCGCACATGACGGCGCTGGGCAACGTGATGGAAGGCCTGCGCACCGTGCGCGGCATGGCAGCAGACGAAGCGCGCGAACGCGGCATGGCCGAGCTCACACGCGTGGGCCTGGCGGACAAGGCCACTGAATATCCGTCGCGCTTGTCGGGTGGCCAGAAGCAGCGCGTGGCGATTGCGCGCGCGCTGGCCATGGAGCCCGAAGTGCTGCTGTTCGATGAGCCCACCTCGGCGCTCGACCCGGAACTGGTGCACGAGGTGCTGCGCGTCATCCGCAGCCTGGCCGAGGAAGGCCGCACGCTGCTGCTGGTGACGCACGAAATCGGCTTTGCGTACCACGTGGCCAGCCGCGTGCTCTTCATTGCCGAGGGCGGCATTCACGAGCAAGGCACGCCCGACCAGGTGCTCAAGCACCCCACCCAAGCGCGCACCCAGGCCTTTCTGGCGCGCCACCGCGAGTTCGACTTCTGATGAGCCTCACTTCGATCGTTAGCACCACCTCGGCGACCACCTCCGCAACCACTGGCGACAGCGCCCAGGGCTACCTTACCGACCCACGCAACGAGCAGGTTCTGGTCTACGTCAACGGCGAGTTCTTCCCCCGCCACGAGGCGCGCGTCTCGGTCTTTGACAGCGGCTTCGTGCTCGGCGACGGCATCTGGGAAGGCCTGCGCCTGGTGCAGGGCAAGCTGATCAGCCTGCAGGCGCATCTGGACCGTTTGTTCGAGGGCGCCTGCGCTATTGCGCTGGACATCGGCATGACACGCACGCAGCTCGCGCAAGCCCTGCACGACACCCTGGCGCGCAACGCCATGGTCGATGGCGCCCACGTGCGACTGATGGTCACGCGCGGCACCAAGCGCACGCCGAACCAAGACCCGCGCTTCGTCATCGGCCCCGCCACCGTGGTCATCGTGGCCGAGTACAAAACCGCCAAGCCCGAAACCAAGGCGCGTGGGCTCACGCTCTTCACCTCCACCTTCCGCACCAGTGGGCCGGATGTGTTTGATTTGCGGCTGAACTCGCACAGCCGGCTGAACCTGATCCAGGCGCTGATCCAGGCCATCCACGCCGGCGCCGACGAAGCCCTGATGCTCGACCCACGCGGCTTTGTGGCCAGCTGCAACTCGACCAACTTCTTCATCGTGCGCGGTGGCGAGCTATGGACATCCACCGGCGCTTACTCGTTCAAAGGCATCACGCAGCAGACGGTGCTGAGCGCCTGGCGCGCGGCGGGCGGCACAGCGCGCGAATGCGACTTCACGCTGGCTCAGGTGTACTCGGCCAGTGAAGCCTTTGTCACCGGCACGCTCGGCGGCGTGACGCCGGTGGTGCGGGTCGATGGGCGCGTGATTGGCTCAGGCGCGCCGGGGCCCATCACGGCGCTTGCCAGCGAGCGCTACGGCGCGGCGGCCTTGCTCGGTGCGGGTTGAGATGGCCGGCGCGTCGACGCTGAGCGTTCATGTAAAACGTTAGACTCGTTCCGGGCTCCGCAACAAGCCCATCCCCGCAACTTCAAAGCGCACCCATGTCGAACTGGTTTGCCGCCGCCATGGTGGCCGCTTGCTCCTTACTCGCCACGACTGTCGCCGCTGCGCAAACCAAGCCCGCGCCCAAGCCCGCACTCACCGTCGCCGCGGTGCAGGCGCAGCGCATCGACGTGGCCACGTCGCTATCGGCCAACGGCAACATCGCTGCCTGGCAAGAGGCCAGTGTGGGCGCCGAGAACAACGGCTGGCGCTTGGCCGAGGTGCGTGTCAACGTGGGCGATGTCGTCAAGCGTGGCCAGGTGCTGGCCACCTTTGCCACCGACATGCCACAGGCCGACTTGGCGCAAAGCCGCGCCTCGGTGGCCGAGGCCGAAGCGGTGTTGGCCGAGGCCAGTGCTAACGCGCAACGTGCACGTGAGCTGCAACCCAGTGGC
>JANOJR010000504.1:0-3425 GCA_031418855.1 Rubrivivax sp. | reverse complement strand
GTGCGCATCAGCACCAGCCATGTCGCGGCGACCTGGCTGCTGCCACCCATCCTGGCGCGGCTGGCCGACGAAGAACCGGCGATTCAGATCGAGCTGGTGGCGTCGAACCAGATCAGCAACCTGCTGCGCCGTGAAGCCGATATCGCCGTGCGCATGCTGCGCCCAACGCAGAGCTCGCTGGTCGCGCGCAAGTTGGGCGACTTGCCCATCGTCGCCGCCGCGCACCGCGCTTACCTGGCGCGCGAAGGCACGCCGCGCAGGCCCGAAGAGCTGTTGCACCACCGGCTGATCGGCTACGACCGCGACGAAACCATCGTGCGTGGTTTCGCGGCCATGGGATTTGCCTTGACACGCGATCAGTTTGCCGTGCGCACCGACGACCAGGTGGCGTATGGCCGCCTGGTCGCCGCTGGCGCGGGCATCGGCTTTGTGGCGCGCTACAACCTTCGCCACTGGGACGACGTGGTGCCGCTCTTGCCCATGCTGAAGATCCCGCCGCTGCCGTGCTGGCTGGCCGTGCACCGGGAGATCCGCTCAAGCAAGCTGGTGCGGCGGGTCTACGACTTCCTGGCCGACGCGATCCCGCGCGAGCTGGCTGTCAGCGTATCTTGATCGCTAGCCGCGACATGAGGCGATGATGGTGCCGGCAGCACACGCAACAGTGCCAGGACATCGTGTTTCGTGCGATAGCGACCAAATGCCGCCTCGTCTTGCTGCCGCACGATAGGGAAGGTGTCAAGCACGTAGGCCGCATCGTCTTTGTTCAAGCCGTAGAGATGGAAAAACAGCGCATCAAGTGCGGCCATGCGACTGCGCCGATCTTCGTCGTTCCAGACGAACGGGGGCAGCACCTCGCCTTGTGCGTCGACGTAACCGAGGTCGCGCGCGAAGGGCGCGAGGTCGTGGGCGGTGTAGCTCAAGGCCAGTACCTGCGGGATGACAAAGTCGGCGACGGTAGGCTGTTCGTGGTGGCCGTTCATGAGGCCGGCTGCGCGCAGGTGGGCGGCGAAGGCGGCGGGTAGGGGTTCGTTGAACTGCGCTCGGGCGATGACGGGGAGTTGTTCGACGACGAACCAATTGAGGCTGGTGCTCTGTACCTTCTGGCGAACGACGAAATCGAACACAAGGGCATTCATACATGCCAGCACACAAGGTGCGACTCGCGCGTACTCCGCCTCGGCGCCTACATCCGGCAGCAACAGCGGCAGCTTGTTGCCGGCAAAAGTTCCAGGAACGATGGCCGCAATCATCGTACGGGCGTCGGTCGAGCGCGCGATATCACGAAACCCGATGACCCACTCGCGCCAGGCCGTCGCTGTCGCCTCGTCGCGAACCACCCAGTACTGGGGCGTCGGGCTTCGTGCGGGGTCGCCCTTGTCGACAGGCGTGAGCCTGGCGCTGAGCGCGGCGTTGTGTAGGTTCTCGTCGTTCACCGACACGCTAGCGTGTCGGTGGTCGAAGTGATGAATCATGCGGCCTACGTACAGCGGCAGCGCTTCGCGCTCACCCGCGCGCCAGCGGCTAGACCTGCCCGCGACGAAGCCCTGGTCGGCCAGCCACTTGGCGCTTCGGAACAGGCCTGAGTCTGAGGTCATGTTGAAGCTGCCCTGCACGAACTTCACGGGCCAGGCCCGCGTGTCGGGTTCGCGGCCACGGCTGGCACTACGTTCGCCATGGCGCACCAGTACCGCGTGACGCCGGTAAATGCCGACCGTAAGCTCGGCATCGCGCTGCGAACGGAAGATGGGAATGGCGCCAGTATTTGGGTTCACGAGCGCCAAGTGCGCTGGGCTCAGCGTTAGTGAGGGCTGGCCAGCGTCAAGTTCGTTCAGTGCGTGCAGGAAGAACGCGCAGCGGATGCTTTCGAACTTTCGTGCCGGTCCGCCGAAGACCAACGCACAGAACTTGAAGCTCGCGTGGACGTCGGCGAAGAACACCTTCTTGTTCTCGAAGTCGAACAAGGCACCGAGCCTCCCTGTCGTCGAGACGCTCTTGAAGAACTCGGCCGAACCCTTGTCGGCTGCAATGCCGGTGGGCGTGAGCATGGCAATCACGCCATTGAGCTGCACCAGCGACAGCGCCCGCTCAACGAAAAGTTTGTAGAGGTTGCTGCGGCCTTCGGACAGCATCGGGTAGTCCCCGCTGGTGCGCACCACGCGCTGCTCGGCGTCTGCCCGTTCGCTGGCGAACTGGAATTGCTGCCACATGTCCGGATTGGTCTTGGGTAAGTTGGCAATTAGCGCCTTGCGGTCGGCCGCACGCGGCTGCATCGCAATGGCCGCCACACGCTCGGCAAACCACTCCACCTCTTGCATTTGCAACATGTCCCAGGGCGGGTTACCGATCACCGCATCGAAGCCCGGCGCGCCACCGGTGAACACGGTGGGAAACGCCGTCCACCAGTGGAAAAAACGCTCGCGCTGGGCGAGCTCGCGGGTGCGTACAAGTAGCTCGTTAGCTGCCGCCACGGCAGGGCCTTCACCATCGACGACGCCCGCAGTCAAGGTCGCCACCAGGTTGCGCTGCGGCGAGAGCAGCTCGCTCAGGGCCAGGCGCAGCGTGGGGTCACCCAGCCGCGCCAGTTTCTCGGGCTTTTCGGCTGGCCATAGTGGCTCCAGCCAGCGCATGGCGCGCCAGAAGTCCAGCAGCGCGTGCAGTGGTGCCACTTGCGCGTCAGCTTCGGCTGAGAGCTGCTTGGACAACTGCGCTTCGGCGATGTCGACATCGGTCAGTTCGGCGACCTGATTCAAGCTGCGTGCGGCGATGTCGAGCCGGTCGAGCTCGCCCTTTTGAAACAGCATGCCCAGCGCCTGCAGGCTGCGCTGCACCGCGTCGAGCCGCTCGCCGTGCAGCGAATCACCATGCTTGAGGTGGTGGTCCAGAAAACTCAGCGGCGCGCCCACGGTGAAGGTATGCAGCCACAGCGCCGTCTTGGCCAGCTCCACCGCCATCGGGTTCTTGTCGACGCCGAAGATGCATTTCTTCAGCACCATGCGGCGAACGATGTGGCGGTCATCAAGCTGCGCGTCGGTCACCGTCCAGCCATGCGCCGCCGCTTGCTTCTTGATGCTGCGGCGGATGTGCGCGACGCGGGCCACGACCTGGCTTTGCCAGGGCTGGCCCTTCTCCACCAAGTGCGCGGCCCAGGCTTGTTCGGCGACTAACAACTGCGCTGCGGTGACAGATTCAAGCACACGGTCGGCCAGGTCATCAACGAGTGCCACCAGAAAGTGGCCGCTGCCCATGGCCGGGTCACAGATCTTCAATTCCAGCAAGGCTGATGCCGGGTCGGCCCGGTCCAGCCGCTCCCATTCGGCCGGGTTCAGCGCGTGCTTTTTCTTCCAGCCGAGCACCAGCTTGTCGAAGGCCCGCGTACCTTCGTCGGCCAGCAAGCCCACCGACTCACGCAGGATCAAGCGCACCAG
>JANOJR010000503.1:0-27109 GCA_031418855.1 Rubrivivax sp. | reverse complement strand
TGCTCTTCGCGGTACAGCCGCACCAGGGCCACACCGACCCAGGCGCGCGGGTTGTCGGGCTCCAGCGTTGACGCGCGGGTGTAATGCGCATCTGCGCGCTCCATCTCCTGCAGCTCCAACGCCTCGACACCGCTGACGACGTTGGCGTTGACGTTGTCGGGTGCGGCCTTGAGCGTCTCGCGCGCCCGCTGGTAGGCGCTGGCGTAGTCCAGGCAGTCGAGCTCCACCAGCGATAGGTAGCCCTCGGCGCGACCTGAGGGTGCCAGCTCAGCCCAGCGCGTGGCGGCGCTGCGCGCCTGCGCCATGTCACCAACCTGGTGGCTGCTGTAGGCCAGGTGCGCCCAGGTCTCGGGCTCGACCTCGGTGCCGCCGTTGGCGCGCGCCGTGTCGAAGGCAAGCCGCGCGGCTTCGAACTGGTGCTGGTGGTACAGCGTCAGACCGAAGTTGTGCTGCAGCGAGGCGTTGCCTGGATCGGCCTGCACCAGCGGGCGCAGGCTGGCTTCGGCTTCGGCGAAGCGATGGAGCGAGATGAGCACCGAAGCCTCGCGGCTGCGCAGCGCGGTGACGCGCTCGTTGACCGCCAGCCCTTCGCGGAACGTGGCCAGTGCCTCGTCAAGGCGCCCAGCGCGGTGGTACAGATCGCCCAGCGCCAGCAGCAATTCGGCGTTGCCGGGATCGGCTTGGCGAAAGCGCTCGTAGCGGGCGATGGTGTCGGTGTCCTGGCTCATCCGCGCCTGTCTCTCGATGGCTGTGAATACAGCCAAGTGTGCCATCTCGCGTGGCCCCCATGGCCGCCCATATCAATCGCCCGCGCCCGCGCCCGCGAATACACCGGGCCGGCCTGGCATTCAGGCCGCCACCGCGCAAATAGGGGGTAGGTTTTGTGCGGGGGCGAAGCCTGTACACAGCGCCGTAGCATCAATTCGATAGATATGCACGATAGATGCGAGGCCGAGGTGGCGGACCGCAAGGTCTCCCAGGAGCGCGCTGTCGGTATCCCTGGAGGAGCGGGCGATGACCCAGGATCTGGCGTTGCAACTGATGGCCACCACGCTCGGGGTTGGCCTGCTCATTTCGGCGCCGCTGCTCGGCCTGAGCATGCTCGTGGGCCTGCTCGTCAGCGTGGTCCAGGTGGTGACGCAAATTCAGGAAATGTCGCTCACCTTCGTGCCCAAACTCGTCGTCGTGGTGGCCGTGATGGTCGCTTTCGGGCCCTGGATGCTGGGCAAGTTGCTGGCCTATGCCAGCGGCTTGATCGCCAGCATTCCGCAGTATGTGTAGACCTCGGGCCGGCGATGAGCTTCGACGTCGAGATCGCCTGGCTCAGCGCGGTGCTGCTGCTGGCCATGCGCCTGGGGCCGCTTTTCGTGCTCGTGCCCGTGCTGGGCAGCGCGTCGATTCCGCTGCACCTGCGCACGCTCTTGGGCCTGGCACTGGCGGCGATGCTGGCCTCGGCCAACCCGCAATGGGTGGCACTGGCGCCCATCGACAGCGGCGGCCTGATCGCCGCGGCCTTCGCCGAAGTGCTGCTCGGTGCGGCTATGGCCTTCGGCCTGATGTGCGCCTTTGCCGCTTTTCTCTTCGGTGGCCGCTTGCTCGACATCCAGATCGGCTTTGGCGTGGCGACGCTGTTCGACCCGGCGACGCGCGCCGCGTCGCCCTTGCTGGGCACGGCCTTGAACCTGATGGCGGTGGCGATCTTCTTTGCCGTCGACGGCCATCACATGATCATTCGCGCGGTGGCCGAATCGGTCGTCAACGTGCCGCCCGGCCAGGGCTTGCAGCGGCTGGACATGGCGACCATGGTCGCCGCCTTCGGCACGATGTTTGTCTTCGGGCTGGCCCTGGTGGCGCCGGCCGTGATCACGCTGCTGCTGCTGGACGTGGCCCTCGGCGTGGTGGCGCGCACCATGCCGCAGATGAATATCTTCATCGTGGCCATGCCGCTCAAGGTGGCCGTCGGCCTGGGCGTGCTGGCGCTGTCGGTGCCGCAGATGGGGCCGCTGCTGCACGGCATCTTCGCCACGCTGGCGAGCTATTGGCGTGAGCTGGTGAACTGAGCGCTGACGAACTGACATGGCCGAACAGGAACAAGACCGCAGCGAAGCGGCCACGCCCTTCAAGCTGAGCGAGGCCAAGCGCAAGGGCTCGGTGGCCAAGAGCCCGGAGCTGAGCTCGCTGTTTGCGCTGCTGACCTTGATGGTGGTTATAGCGCTCTGGGCGCGCCCCGGCCTGGAGCGCCAGTTCCGCATGGACGCGGCGATCTTCGAGCTTGGCGCCCGGCTGAGTTTCGAGCCCGGCGTGATGATGCGCTGGCTCTCGCTGGTGATGACGGAAGCGCTGGCGCAGATGGTGCCGCTGATGCTGCCCATCGTCGCCGTGGCCATCCTCGGCGGGCTCTTGCAAAGCGGGCCGATCTTCAGCCTGCACGCCATCAAACCCGACATCGACCGCATCAACCCGGTGTCGGGTTTCAAGCGCCTATTCTCCATGCGGCTGGTCTTCGAGACGGTGAAGAATGTCGTCAAGCTGCTGCTCTTCGGCGCGGCGCTGTACATGCTGTTTGTGCGTCTGGTGCCCGAGCTCATCGGCCTGATGCAGATGGCCCCCGTGCAGCAGCTCGAGGTCACGCTCTCACACGCGCTGGTGCTGATCGGCAAGTTGACGGTGATCGTCGCGCTGATCGCCGTCATCGACATGGCGTATTCGCGCTGGAGCTGGCTCGACAAGCTGAAGATGAGCCGGCGCGAAGTGCGCGACGAGTTGAAGAACCGCGAAGGCGACCCGCGCATCCGCGCGCGGCTGCGCGAACTGCGGCGCGAGACGCTCAAGCGTTCGCAAGCCATGCGCCGGCTGCCCGAGGCCGACGTGCTGATCACCAACCCCACGCACCTGGCGGTGGCGCTGCTCTACCAGCGCGAGCGCATGGCCGCGCCGCAGCTCATCGCCAAGGGCAGCGGTGAAGCGGCGACGCAGATGCGTGCGCTGGCGCGACGCCACCGCGT
This sequence comes from Rubrivivax sp., assembly GCA_031418855.1. GTDB lineage: Bacteria > Pseudomonadota > Gammaproteobacteria > Burkholderiales > Burkholderiaceae_C > Rubrivivax. The sequence continues at coordinate 24,104 of JANOJR010000503.1, read as the reverse complement.
GCCCATCGTCTCAAACCCGACGCTGGCGCGCGCGCTCTTCGCGGGAGCCGAGATCGACGCGCCCGTGCCCGAGGTGTTGTTCCCGCAGGTGGCGCGGCTGCTGGTGTGGGTCTATGCCTTGCGTGAGGGCCGCAGTGCACGCGCCGGGGCGGCGACTGGGGTTGCGACTGGGGTTGCGACATGACCTGGCGCAAGCTGCTCGGCGACAACAGCGACCTCGTGCTCGTGCTGGTGATGGTCGGCATCCTGGTGGTGCTCTTCACGCCCATTCCCGCGCCGCTGCTCGACGTGCTGCTGATCGTCAACCTGAGCTTTGCGCTCCTGATCCTGCTCATCACCTTCTACGCCGCCAAGCCGGTGGAGTTCTCTACCTTCCCCTCGCTGCTGCTCATCGCCACGCTGTTTCGCCTGGCGCTGAACATCGCCGCCACGCGGCTGATCCTGTCCGACGCCGACGCCGGGCGCGTCATCGGCGCGGTGGGTGCCTACATGGTGCAGGGCAACTACGTCATCGGCCTCATCGTCTTCCTGATCCTGGTGGTGGTGCAGTACATCGTCATCACCAACGGCGCGCAACGTGTGGCCGAGGTCGCCGCGCGCTTCACGCTGGACAGCATGCCCGGCCAGCAGATGAGCATCGACGCCGACCTGAACATGGGGCTGATCGACCAGGCCGAGGCCAAACGCCGGCGCAGCAACCTGGAGAAGGAAGCCAACTTCTACGGCTCGATGGACGGTGCCAGCAAGTTCGTCAAGGGCGACGCCATTGCCGGCATCGTGATCCTGCTCATCAACATCATCGGCGGCCTGGCCATCGGCGTGGCGCAGCGCGGCATGCCCTGGATGGAGGCCTTGCAGACCTATACGCTGCTGACCATCGGTGATGGCATCGTGACGCAGATCCCGGCGCTGGTGATCTCGGTGGGCACCGGCATCATCATCACGCGCTCGGCCACCGACGGGCGCCTGTCGGCCGAGGTGCTGAGCCAGATGACGGCCTACCCCAAGACGCTGGCCTTGGTGGGCGTGGCGGCCTTGGCGATGCTGGCGATGCCGGGCATTCCGTGGTGGCCGCCGCTGCTGGTGGCGTCGCTGATGGGGCTGATGGCCTACGCCGCGCGCAAGCGCCGGCAGACGCAGGACACCAAGCAGGCGCAGGCGGCCGACACCACGGCGCGTGAAGACGACGTCTACGCCACGCTGGGTGTAGACGCGCTGGAGCTCAAGGTCGGGCAGAACCTGATCCCGCTGGCCAACGGTGCCGAGGGCCAGTTGCTCGAGCGCATGGTCGCTTTTCGCAAGCAGTATGCGCAGGAGCTGGGCTTTGTTTGCCCCAAGCTGCACATCCGCGACGACCACAAGCTCGACGCCAACGGCTACCAGATCTGCACCTTCGGCGTGACCATCGCCAGCGGCAACCTGCTGGTCGGGCGCATGCTGGCCATCCACCCCGGCGGCGAGCGCCGCGTGCTGCCCGGTGTGGCCACCAAAGACCCGGCCTACGGCCTGCCCGCGCAGTGGATCACCAGCGACGACGAGAGCGTGGCGCGCGACGCCGGCTACACCCTGGTCGACCCGGCGACGGTGCTTATCACCCACCTGTCGGAAGTTATTCGGCAGAACGCCGCCACGCTCCTGACACGTGCCGAGACCGAGCGGCTGCTGGCGCGGTTGCGGCCGGCGCACGCCGGCTTACTCGACGAAGTCATCCCCACCGTGCTGACCGTGGGCGAGGTGCAGAAGGTGCTGCAAAACCTGCTGCGCGAGAAGGTCTCGATCCGCCATCTCGAAGCCATCGTCGAGGTGCTGGCCGACGCCGGGCGCGGCAACAAGGACGCCGAGCACCTGACCGAGCTCGTGCGCCAGCGCCTGGGCACGGTGATCTGCCAGACCCTGGCCAACAAGGCCGGCGAGCTGGTGGTGCTGACGCTGGACCCGGCCATCGAGCACCAGCTCGCCACCAGCCTGCGCGCGGTCGACGACAAGAGCACGCTGGTGCTGGAGCCGCGTTTTGCCGAGCAGATGATCGCGCGCATCGCCGCGCAGGTTGAACGCATGATGAAGGGCAACGTGATGCCGGTGCTGCTGACGGCGCCCGAGCTGCGCCGCCATCTGCGCCGTGTCACCGAACGAGTCTTGCCGCACCTTTCGGTGGTGTCGATGTCCGAGGTGCCGACGACGGTCAGCCTCAAAGCCTACGGGCTGGTGAGCCTGTGAAAGTCGACGCCCTGGCCCAACTTGGCGCGCAGCTCGCACGAGGTGCGGGTGCGCTGAGCTTCGCCGACGACGGCGGCATGGGCGCGCGGCTGACGCTCGGGCAGATCATCAAGGGCCGCGTGCTGCGCAGCTACGAAGGCGGCCGCCACCTGGTCGACTTTGACGGCCAACAGCGCATCGTCGACAGCGCCGTGCCCTTGCGCGCCGACGAAGTCTTCCACGGCCGCGTGCTGGCCATCGGCGAGAAGGTGCAGCTGCAAAAGCTGGCGAGCCCGACGCCGCAGACCGACAGCACTGCAGTGCCGCCCAAGCCGCGCGACACCGAGGCGACACTTGCCGCTCTCTTTGAGCGTTATCGCGCGCAGGTGCCGCCGACGCAGCTCGACAGTACCGCAGCGCTGGTGGCGCGTTTGCCGCAGCCGCAGCACGCGGCGCTGGCCGCGCTGGTGCTGGCCAAGCTGGGCCTGCCGCTGGAGCCGGCATGGATCCGCGCACTGCACGCGCGGCTCAACGGCGAGCGCGCGGGCGGTGCGCAGCAGCCCGCCTTGCGCCTGGAGACGGCTGCGGCGCAGCCGGCCTTGCTCGACACGGCGGTGCAAGCTCTGGCCGCCGCATTGGCCGGCCTGATGAGCCCACCGCCGGCGTCGCCAGAGACGGCCGCGACGACTGCAGCGCAGCCCTCTGCGTCGCCCGCCGCCGCGCTGGCCGCCGACGGCGCGCCGCCGCAGCCAAAGAAACAGCGTGGCCAGTCCCCGCCCGACTTCGGCGCGCGCGACACGGCGCAGCGCATCCTCAACCTGCCCACGCCGGGCGCCGTGGCGCATCGCCTGGGCACGCTGGCGTTGGTGGTCGACGGCCGCTTGCTCGAGCTCGACGTCGCGCTTTTCGACGAAGCCCCGGATGACGCCGCGCCCGACCCGATGCGCCACCGCCAGATCGTCATCGCATTGGAGACCGCCGCGCTGGGCCGCGTCGAGGTGCGCGCACAGATGGTCGGCACGCGCATGCAGCTGACGCTGGCCACGACCTCGAGCGAACAGACGCTCGCCTTGTCGCTGCACAGCCAGCACTTGCGCCAGGCGCTGCAAGCGCTGGATTGGCAGCTCGACAGCCTGAATTACGTGACCCAGCACAGCGAGCCGCGCAGTGGCGCCGTGCACAGCGTGGTCGAGCACATCATCAATCCCGGCAGCGTGAGTCGCATCGTATGAGCAACGAGGGTCTCCCGAGTGCGAATTCCCGCTCGGCGGGACCGCGCGCAGCGCGTAGGGTGCCCCAATGAACCTGCATCCACGCCCGACACGCGTCGTGGCCCTGCGCTATGGCGCCGACGACGCCTTGCCCATGGTGCTGCTCAAAGGCGCCGGGCCGCTGGCCGATCAGTTGCTGCGCCAGGCGCGCGGCCAAGAGCCCACGCCCGTGGTGCAGCAGCCCACACTGCTGGACGCGCTGTACCGGCTGCCCGTGGGCGCGGCCATCGGGCCTGAGCTGTTCCAGGCGGTGGCCACCATCCTGGCGCATGTGCTGGCGGTTGACGCACAACACGACGCTCAACACGAAGGAGAACCCAGCCATGGCTGATGCCTTGTCGATCACGGCGCTGAGCATGTCCAACGACATGCAGCGCTTGTCCACGCTGAGCCACAACCTGGCCAACGCCACCACGCCGGCGTTTCGCCGCGAAATCGCTTACAGCAGGCCCTTCGTCGAGCACCTGGGCAGCGCGGCGCTACAGGTCACGCTGCCGCAGTTCCGCAGCAGCATCGACCAGCGGCCCGGCACCTTGCGCCACACCGGCGCGCCGCTCGATGTGGCGCTCGAAGGCGCGGGCTGGTTCGAGCTGCAAAGCGAAGACGGCGTGGTCTACACGCGCCGGGGTGACTTCCAGCTCGACGCACGCGGCCGCCTCGTCAGCCATGGCGGCCTGCCCGTGATGGGCAGCAGCGGCGAGATCACGCTGGGTGGCGGCGCGGTGCGCATCGACAACCAAGGCCGCGTCTTCGAAGACCAGCGTGCGGCCGGGCAGTTGCGGGTGTTGAACTTCGATAACCCACAGGCCCTGGTGCCAGCGGGCGCGGGCCTCTTTCGCGCGCCCGAGACTGCGGCAAGCCCCGTCGAGACGCCGCGTCTGCGCCAGGGTTACGTTGAGAACGCCAACCTGCAAACAGTGGCCGAAATGGTGCGGCTGATCGAGACCATGCGCCACTTCGAGACCAGCCAGAAGCTGGTGCAAGGCGTCGACGACATGCTCGGCCGCGCGATCCGCACGCTCGGCGAATACTGACCCAACCGAAAGGCACCCCATGCTCGATTCGCTCTACATCGCTGCCACCGGCATGCACGCCCAGCAGCTCAACGTCGACACCATCTCCAACAACCTCGCCAACGTCAATACGCTCGGATTCAAGCGCGCGCGTGTGAACTTTGAAGACCTGGTCTACCGCGCGCTGCCCGGCGCGCGGCGCGAGGCCAGCGACACCACGGCGCGGCTGGGCAGCGGCGTCGTCATCGGCAGCGCGGCGCAGATCTTCAGCGGCGGCGACCTGAAGAAAACCGACCAGCCGCTGGACCTGGCCTTGCGCGGCAGCGGCTTCTTCGAGGTCACGCTGCCCGATGGCGGCAGCGCCTACACGCGGGCGGGCAGTTTCCAGATCGACCGCGAGGGCTATCTCGCCACCGCCCAGGGCCATCACCTGAACCCGAAGATCCAGGTGCCGCCCGACGCCAGCGCGATCACCATTGACGCCAGCGGCGTGGTGCGTGCGACGCTGCCCGACGAGGTGCAGCCGGTGGAGCTGGGCCAGCTCGAGTTGGCCAGCTTCGTCAACGTCGGCGGGCTGCGCCCGCTGGGCGACAACCTCTACGCCGCGACGGAACAATCCGGCGAAGCGCAGACCGGCAAGCCCGGCGAGCGCGGGCTGGCGGCGGTGGCGCAAGGTTTTGTCGAGACCTCCAACGTCAAGCTGGTCGACGAGTTCGTCAACCTCATCGTGGCGCAGCGCGCCTACGAAGCCAGCGCCAAGGCGATCCAGGCCGCCGACGAAATGCTGGGCATCACCAACAACCTGCGCCGCTGAGCCATGCGCTGGATGCCCGCCTTGCTGCTGCTGGCCTGGTCGATGGTGGCCTGGGCCCAGCCTGCGTCCGCGTCCGACCAAGGCGCGGGCCAGGCGCTGGCGCGCACGCGGCTGCACGACGAGGCAGCTGCGGCGCTCTTCGCGCGCTTCGCGGGTTTGGCACAAGGTCTGGAGCTGCGTCCACTGGCCGAAGGCGAGGGCGAGCTGCAAGCGCCGGCGGGCAAACTAACGCTGCAAGCACGTGTACCCGAGGGCGCCATGCTGGCGCGGCGCATGGCCGTCAACGTCGAAGTCAAACTCGACGGGCGCTTCTGGCGTTTGCTGCCGGTGTGGTTTGCAGTGCAGGCCTGGCGCCCGGTGTGGGTGGCACGCGCGCCGCTGGCCGCCGGCCACGATGCCAGCGCCGAGGCCTTCACCAGCGAACGCCGCGAGGTCACCGCGATGGCCTCGCCCGCCCTGCCGGCCACGATGCCGCTGGACGGCCTTCGTCTGCGCCAGCCCATGGTCGCAGGCGCCGTGCTCACCGCAGCGCTGGTCGAGGCGCGGCCTGCGGTGGCGCGCCAGCAGCCGGTGCAGGTGCGTGTGCAGGCCGGGCCGGTGGAGCTGTGGACCCAGGGCGTGGCCCTGGCCGATGCGCGCATCGGCGAAGTCGTGCGGGTGCTCAACCCGAGCAGCCAGCAGAGTTTTGCCGCGCGTGTGCTGGCCGATGGCCTGGTTGAAGCCGGAACGAGGTAAATCCATGAAACCGATTCGATCCTTGCCTGCGTTGTCGGGTCTGCTGCTGCTGCTGCTGCTGACGGCGCTGCCAGCCCTCGCACAAAGCCTCTACAACGCCGAGCGCTTCCAGGCCCTGACCTCCGACCGGCGTGCTATCGCCGTGGGCGATTCGCTCACCGTGCTGGTGTTCGAAAACGCCAGCGCCTCGCAAAGCGCGGATACCGTCACCGAAAAAAGCAGCGGCATCAATGTTGGCGTCGGCGCCAACGCGCGCAACTACAGCGCGCGCGGTTCGGTCGGCGACGAGTCCACCGGCAAAGGCCGCGTGCAGCGCAGCGGGCGGCTGGCCGCGCAGATCACCGTCACCGTCGCCGAGGTCACCGCCAACGGCGACCTGCGTATCGCCGGCAAGCAGCACATCGTCGTCAACGGAGAGAAGCAGTTGCTGCAACTCGCCGGGCGCGTGCGGCCGGCCGACGTGAGCGACACCAACACCATCGCCTCGACGCGCATCGCCGACGCCGAGATCACCTACGTCGGCGACGGCATGCTGGCGGACCGCCAGCGCCAGGGCGCGCTGACACGCTTCATGAACTGGCTGGGCCTGTGATGAAAAAGCTGCTGCGCTTCATCGGCTTGATCGGCGCCGCGCTGGTCATGGCGCTCGGCGGGGTCGGCGTGGCGATGGCGGCCGAGCCCGGCACCGTGCGGCTGAAGGACCTTGGCCGCGTCGAAGGCTGGCACGACAACGCCTTGGTCGGCTACGGCCTGGTCACCGGCCTGGCCGGCACGGGTGACTCGGCGCGCAACCGCGCGACGCGGCAAACGATCGCCAACCTGGTCTCACAGTTCGGGCTGAACATCCCCAGCGAGCAGGTGCAAAGCCGCAACGTCGCGGTGGTGATGGTGATGGCCACGCTGCCGGCGTATGCACGCAGCGGCACGCGGCTGGACGTCACCGTGACCTCGATGGCCGACGCGCGCAGCCTGCTTGGCGGCACGCTGGTATTGATGCCGCTGAAGGGCGCCGACGGTGTGGTGCATGCGCTGGCGCAGGGGCCCGTGTCGGTGGGTGGCTACCGCTACGACGCGCTGGGCAACCTGGTGCAGAAGAACCATCCGACGGTGGGCCTGGTGCCCAGCGGCGCCTCGGTCGAGCGCGTGGTGGCCACGCGTGATGTCTCGCCTGCGGGGCAGGCCGTGTTTGCATTGAATTCGCCCGACTACACCACCGCCTCGCGCATGGCCGAGGCCATCAACCGCGGCATCGGCGCGGGCACGGCGCGCGCACGCGACGCCAGCGCCATCGACATCACCGTGCCCAGCGGCAGCGACGCTACGGCCTTCCTCACAAGGCTGGAGAACATCGCCGTCACGCCCGACCAGCGCGCCAAGGTCGTCATCAACGAACGCAACGGGTTGGTGGTGTCGGGCGGCGATGTGCGTATCTCGCAGGTGACCATCTCGCACGGCGAGTTGAAGGTCTCGGTGGCGGTCGACCAGGCCGTGTCGCAGCCCTTGCCGCTGGCGCCGGCGGGGGCGCGCACGGTGGTCGTGCCCGAGGCGCGCATCGAGGTCAGCGAGCCCGAGATGCGCAGCGTCTCGCTGGCCAACCACAGCACGGTGGCCGACCTGGTGCGCGCGCTCTCACGCATCAAGACCAGCCCGCGCGACATGATTTCGATCCTGCAAGGCATGAAGACGGCAGGCGCGTTGCATGCCGATTTGATCATTCAGTGAGGCCCCAAATGTCCGTCATCGACTCCCCCACTTCGGCCCTGGTCCGGCTCGCGCTGGACGCCACCTCGCTGCGCCACCTGGCGCTGGCCAACAACATCGCCAACGCTTCCTCGCCGGGCTATGCGCCCCAGCGTGTGAACTTCGAGCAGCAGCTTGGCCTGGCGCGCCAGGCGCTGGCCGCAGGCGGCCGCGCCGAGCTGCCCGACCTAGCCGGCGTGAAGGCCTTTGTCGAAGAAGGCGCGCCGCTCGTGGAGGGCTCACCGGCGGCCACGCTGGACCTGGAGATGGTGCGCATGGCGCAGAACACCTTGCAGTACCAGGCCTTGTTGCGCGCTTCCAGCCGCCTGGGCACGATCATGGCCACGGCCATCAATGAAGGGAAAAAGTAAATGGACTACTTCGCAGCCTTCGCCATCAGTGCCTCGGGCATGACGGTGGAAAAAACGCGACTGGACGTGACTGCGCTGAACCTGGCCAACGCCAGCAGCACGCGCGCCGGCGGCAAGCTCTACGAGCCGCTGACGGTGGTCTCCGCGCCCAAGCAAGGCGCGCGCTTCGAGCAGCTCGTATCGAGCTACGCGGCCTCGCTGCCCGCACTGGGCGCCGAGGTCGTGGCGGTGCGGCCCACGGGTGCGGCGCCGCGCCTGGTGCACGAGCCTGGCCACCCCGATGCCGATGGCCGTGGCTTCGTCGCCTACCCTGCTATCAACACGGTGCACGAGATGATGACCATCATTACCGCGACACGCGCCTACGAGGCCAACCTGTCGGCGCTGAACGCGGCGCGCTCGATGGCCCAGCGCGCACTTGAGATTGGTGGCAACTCATGACGCCCGTCGACGCCATCGGCTTTCTCGCCCCAGCGCAGCTGCTGCCCGATCTGGGCGCCACGGGCGCCCAGGATGCCACTTCGGGCACGAGCTTTGCGCAGTGGATGGCCAACGAAGCCAAGGTCGCCAACGAGCGCATCAACCAAGCCGACCGCCTGGTGCAGCGCCTGGCCAGCGGCGACACCAGCAACCTGCATGAAGTCATGCTTGGCATCGAACGTGCACGCATGCAATTCCAACTCCTGGTGCAGGTGCGCAACCGCGTGCTTGAGGCCTACCAGGACGTGCTGCGCATGCAGGTCTAGGCGGAGCCATCACGATGTTCGACAACCTTCAACGTTTGTGGGCCGAGGCGCGGCCAGGCGCACGTGCCGGGCTGCTGCTGGGCACGTTGCTCATCGCGGGCTGCCTGGCCTGGGCGCTGAGTGCGGTGCTGCGCACCGAATACCAGGTGCTCTTTGGCGAGCTCGACCCGGCCGACAGCGCGACCATCGTGGCCGAGCTCGAGCGCATGAAGCTGCCCTACAAGCTCGGCCCCGACGAGACCTCGATCCTGGTCGAACGCAGCCAGGTGCACGCCACGCGGCTCAAGCTGATGGGCAAGGGCGTGAACCTGCGCGGCGGCGTGGGCTTCGAGATCTTCAGCAACAACGACTTCGGCATGACCGACTTCGCGCAGCGCATCAACTACCAACGTGCCTTGCAGGGTGAGTTGACGCGCACCATCAGTGCGCTCGACGAAGTGCGGCAGGTCCGCGTGCACCTGGTGCTGCCCGAGTCGGGGCTTTTTCGCAAGTCCGGCGTCAAGCCCAAGGCGGCGGTGACGCTGGCCATGAAACACGGCCGCAAGATCGGTGCGCAGCAGGTGCTCGGCATCCAGCGCCTGGTGGCTGCGTCGGTGCCGGAGATCGAGGCTTCCGCAGTGACCATCGTCGACGAGCAAGGCACGACGCTGACACGCGCGGCCGACCCCGATGGCGCCGAGGGCGGCGACGCGCGCATGTCGGCCAAGAGCGAGATCGAACAGCACGTCACGCGCAAGGCCGTGGCCGTGCTCGACAAGGCCTTTGGCCCGGGCCGCGCCATCGTCACGGTCGACGTCACGCTCGACCACAACCAGGTGCGCGTGACGCGCGAAGACGTGTTGCCCGGCAGTGGGCGCTCAAGCGAAGGTGCCATGACGCGCAAGCGCAGCACGCTGGCCGGTGCTGCGGCCGCCACCACGACCGCGCCGGCAAGTGATGAGACCCCACGCACGCCGGGCTCGACGTTGGAGGTCGACTTCCAGAACGGCCGCCGTGTCGAACAGGTGGTTTCGCGTCCGGGCAGCGTGCGCCAGATCAGCGTGGCCGTGCTGCTGCCGCAGCGCCTGACGCCCGAGCGCACCGAAGAGATCCGCCGCGTCATCGCCGCCAGTGTGGGCCTGAACACCGCACGTGGCGATGAGCTGGCGATCTCGTCGCTGGACCAGTTTGCCGCCGTCGCCGGGCCCGCCGCGTCGAGCCCGCCGCTGGAGATGCTGCTGCCCGCGCCCGTGCGCGCAGCGCCTGCGGCCGAGCCGGCGCCGGGTTCGGCCTGGTGGCTGGTCGCCGTCGCCCTGACCGTAGCGCTGGGCCTGGTGGTGTGGGTGTTGCGCCGCCCGCGCCCGAGCGCGCCGCTTTCGGCCGACGCGCGCGAGCGTGTGCTGGCGCAACTGCGCCAGTGGCTCGCTGAAGCGCCTGTGGCGGAGCGAAAGATATGAGCCTGGCCGGCCCCGTGCTAACGCCCGAAGCACCGGGCGAGCGCCGCGCCGCGCTGGCGCTGCACGCGCTGGGCCGCGCCGACCGCGACTGGCTGCTGGGGCAGCTGGATGCCGCCCAAGGCCAGCGCCTGGCCGCGCTGCTGACCGAACTCGACGGCCTGGGCGCGCAATTCGACCCGGCCGACATCGAAGCCTTGTTGGCGTCGCCCACGCCCGCGAGCGACGACCTCAGCTTCAGCTGGCTGCACGATGAGCCGGCTTGGTTGCGCGCCGCGCTGGCCAGCCGGCAGCCGCGTTTTGCCCCGGCAGCACAACGCGCCTTGGCAGCCGCCGCCATGCGCCGCCGGCCGCTGGGCTCGGGCGCCAGCGTGGCGACGATGCGCCAACCCGCCCCCGCGTTAGCGCGCGCGAGCTGGTGGCAAGGAGTGCGCAAGTGGATGCCGTGATCCGTGGCGCCCAGGTGCACAGCGAGCCGGTGCTGCTGGCCACCGAGCGCGCGCCCGCGCCGCCGTCAGGGCCGAAGCCGCTGCTGCGCCCGGCCGTTGCGGGTGGCGGCGCCGCACCTGCGCGGCCCGAGGCCACGGGCGCCGCCACACTCGAAGCACGGCTGCGCCGTCAGCTTGAAGCTGAGTCGCAAGCGGCGGTGCAGCAAGCCGTGCAAGAAGCGCGCGAGGCTGGCATCGAGCAGGGCCTGGAGCAAGGCATGGAGCAAGGCCTCGAACAAGGCCGTAAAGACGGCGTGGAACAAGGCCGCGCCGACTGGGCCGAGCGTATCGCCGCGCTTGACGCTTTGCTGGCCTCGATCAATCAAAGCCTGCACGCCGGCATTGCTGGCAGCGAAGACCTGATGATCGAAATCGCCTTCGAGGCCGTGGGCAAGATCCTGGGGCCCGCGCTGGCCACGCGCGAGGGCGTGGCCGCCATGGTGCGCCAGTCGCTGGCGGCTCTGCACGAGCGCGAAGGCCTGGTCATTCGCCTGGCGCCACGCGACTTGGCGCTCCTGCAGGGCATGCGCGCCGAGATGACACGCTGGGCCGGCACCAAGGCGCTGGAGATCGTCGCCGACGAACGTATTGATCTCGGCGGCTGCCTGATTGAGACCACTGGTGGCGGGCTCGATGGCCGCCTGGAAACCCAGCTACTGCGCTTGCGCGATGCCCTGGTGCTGGCGCGCGCACCGACGGGGTCGGCGTCATGAGCCTTAGCTTTACCCAGCACGGCGAAACGCGTGACGCGCAGCGCGCAGCGCCACCCGCCAACCCCACCCTGCGCCGCTGCCTCAGCGCCGTGCGGGCCACCGACCTGGTGCGCCGCAGCGGCCGCGTCACGCAGTTCTTCGGTCTCATCGTCGAGTCCAGCGGACCCGATGCGTTCCTCGGCGAGGTCTGCGAGATCCATTCGCGCGCCCATGCCGTGCCGGTCAGCGCCGAGGTGGTCGGCCTGCGTGACGGCAAGGTGCTGCTGATGCCCTACGGCGAACTGGCCGGCATCGCGCTGGGCTGCGAGGTCATCGCCACCGGGCGGCCGGTGGAGATGGTGCTGGGTGATGCGCTGCTGGGCCGTGTCGTCGACGCCTTCGGCCGGCCGCTGGACGGCGCGCCGCTGGCCGTGGAAGGCCGCGCTTCGCGCCTGACGCATGCGCCGCGCAATCCACTGCAGCGTGGACGCATCCGTGAGGTGCTGGAGACTGGCGTGCGCACCATCGACGGGCTGCTGACCATCGGTCGCGGCCAGCGCATGGGCATCTTCTCGGGCAGTGGCGTGGGCAAGAGCACCTTGCTTGGCATGATCGCGCGCAACATGCAGGCCGACATCAACGTCATCGCACTCATCGGCGAGCGCGGCCGTGAGGTGCTGGATTTCGTCGAGCAGAACCTCGGCCCGCAAGGACTGCAGCGTTCAGTGGTGGTCGTGGCCACCTCGGACGAACCGGCGCTGGTGCGCACGCGCGCGGCCTATGCCGCCACAGCCATCGCCGAGTACTTTCGCGACCGCCAGCAAGACGTGCTGCTGATCATGGATTCGGTCACGCGCTTCGCGATGGCGCAACGCGAAATCGGCCTGGCCGTGGGCGAGCCACCCACCGCGCGTGGCTACACGCCCTCGGTCTTCGCCGCGCTGCCGCGCTTGCTGGAGCGCTGCGGCAACGTCGCCGGCTCGGGTTCGATCACGGCCATCTACTCGGTGCTGGTCGAAGGCGACGACCTCAACGACCCCATCTCTGACAGCGTGCGCGCCATCATCGACGGCCACGTCGTGCTCTCGCGCGAGATGGCCAACCGTGGCCACTTCCCGGCCATCGACGTGCTCGCCAGCACCAGCCGCCTGCTGCCCAACCTGGCCAGCAGCGACGAGCGCGAGACCGCGCGCGCCGTGCTGGCGCTGCTGGCCGTGCACCACCAGCACCGCGACATGATCGACATCGGCGCATACCGCGCCGGCAGCAACCCCGAGCTCGACCGTGCGGTGCGCTTGATGCCGCAGCTGCTGGCGCTGCTGCGCCAGGACATCCACGAGTCAGGCAGCCGCGAGAAAACGCTGCAACTCATGCGCGCCATCGTGCGCGCCGAGCGGTAAAGACCATGGACCTGCGCGGCACCCCCTTTCGCTACAGCCTGGCGCCCGTGCTCAAGCGCGACGCCTGGGAGCGCGACACACTGGGCGGCGAGCTGCAGCGCGCGCGGCTGCTGGCCGAGCAGTCGCAGCGTGGCTACGACGCCGCGCTGGCGCAGGTCCGTTCGGCCGAGATGCGCATGCGCGAGCTGCATCAACAAGACCAGACGATCGAACTTGCCGGGCTGCGGCTGCTGCACGTCTACCTCGAACAAGCCCACTTGGCGGCGGCCCAACGCCGCAGCGAACTGCGCAAGGCCACGGGCCTGCTCGAACAGGTGCTGGCACAGTTCGAGAGCAAGCGGCTGGCCGTGCGCACGCTGGAAAAACACCGTGAGCGTTTGCACCACGAACACCGACAGGATGAGGGTCGGCGCCAGCAGCACGCCGCCGACGAAGCCTGGTTGATGAGGAGCGCGCCGCGATGAAGATCGAGGCCTTGGCCCAAGCCGTGATGCCGGCCGTCAAGCCAGCCGGCACGGCTGCGGCCGCGTCATGGCGCCAGGCGCTTGAGTTGGCGCAGTGGCAGGGCCGGCAGCGTTACCAGGCCTTGCCGGTGATGCCGTCACCCGCGCCGGCGGCGGCTGCGTCGACGGTCGAAGTGTCGGCGCCGCAGCTGCTGCAGCAGCAAGCGGCTCCCGTGCGCGCGCAGCAAATGTCGCACGAAGATGCGCATGGCAGCACCGGCGCCAGCAAACCCGAAGCCAGCGCACAGCCGGCCATCGCGAACGCCCTGGCCCCGGCACCACTCACGGCCGCGCCAGGCCCGGCCAGCCCACCGCCACGCGCGTCGCTGGTCTGGCGCGCGCCTACGCCGGCGCCCTACGCGCCGCCGCCGCAAGCCGCGTCCCAAGCCAACCCGCAAGCGTGCCCGTGGCCAGCGTTCGCCAGCCACGTCAGCTTTAGCGGCAACCAAGTCAGCGCGGCGGTGCGTGACGCCAGCCTGGAGCCGCAGCAAGCCCAGGCGCTGCGCCGCGCTTTGGTCAAGCAACTCGGCGCGAACGGCTGGCAACTGGCCGAGCTGCGCATCAACGGCATCGCGCTCGACATCTGAACCACGAGGAACATCACCATGGCATTCGACTCACTCGGCGCCGTCAGCGCCACCAACACCACCGCGACGCAGTCGACCGGCATCAACCAGGAAGATTTCTTTCGCATCCTGGTGGCGCAGCTGTCGTTCCAGGACCCGCTCAAGCCGATCGACAACCAGGCCTTCATCGCGCAGATCGCACAGTTCACCGCGCTGGAGCAGTCGCGCCAGACGAACGACCAGATTGCCTCGCTGCTGACGGTGCAGTCGGCCACGCAAGCCATCGGGCTGATCGGCCGCACGGTCGAGGTCAGCACCGACAGCGGCACGGTCGTCGGCACGGTGACCACCTTGAACTTCGTGCAGGGCCGGCCCCAGCTCACGGTGCGCAAGGACGACGGCACGTTCCTGCTCGGCATCGGCCTGGACCAGGTCGCGGTTCTGCGCAACTGAGGACGCACCATGCTCGAATCGATCTACATCGGCCTCAGCGGGCTCACCGGCTATTCGAAGAACCTCAGCATCATTGGCAACAACGTGGCCAACCTGAACACGGTGGGCTTCAAGAGCACCCAACTGCTGTTCTCCGACCTCTTCTACCGCACCCAGTTTGGTGACAACGCCAGCGGCCAGCAGCAGCTTGAAATCGGCAGCGGCCTGGGTACCACGGGCACGCAGCTGGTCTTCAAACAGGGCGAGCTGCGCGCTACCGGCAACGACCAGGACGTGGCCATCGACGGCAACGGCTTCTTCGTGGTGCGCCGCGACGGCGAGACCTTCTACTCACGCGCCGGCCAGTTCAACTTCGACGCCGACGGCTACCTCGTGGCCGGGCCGCGCACGCGCGTGGCCGCACTGGTGGGTGATGTGCTGCAAGACATCAACATCACGGGCAACCGCACCAACGCGGGCAAGGCCACGTCCAAGCTCGAGTTCGTGGGCACGCTGAACAACAACGCGAGCACGACGGCGCCGGTCACCGTCAGCGGCGTCACCGCCTACGACAGCCTGGGCCGGCCGCTGCTCGGCTCGGTGGTCTTCACCAACAACCGCGTGGCCACGCCGGGCAGTTGGCTGGTGCAGGTGAACAGCGAAGCCGGCGCGCGTGTGGCCGGCGGCGAAATTCGCTTCAACGGCGACGGTACGCCCGCCGCGGGCTTCAACAGCCTGAGCTTCAGCATCACGCCCGAAGGCGCGGCGGCGACCACCGTCGAACTCTTCTTCGGCGACCCGGGCAGCGCCAGCGGCACACGTTCACTTTCGGCGTCGTCCAGCGACGTGCGCCTGAACAAACAAGACGGCTTCGGTGTGGGCGCGCTGATCAAGGCCAGCTTCGACGCTAACGGCCAACTTGTCGCCACTTACTCCAACGGCCAGACGAGCAAGTTCGCCAAGCTAGCGCTCGCCAGCTTCACGCATTTGCAAGGCCTGCGCCCGGCCGAAGGCAACCTGTTCCGCGCCGGCCTGGACGAAACACCGGAGCTTGGCACGGCGAGCCAGGGGCCCTTCGGCAAGATTGCCAGCGCGCAGGTCGAGCTGGGCAACGTCGACCTGGCGCAGGAATTCAGTGACCTCATCGTCACGCAGCGTGGTTACCAGGCCTCGTCGCAGATCGTCAGCACGGCCAACGAGCTGATCCAGCAGCTCTTCGACATCAAGGCCAAGCGATGAGCGCGCCGCGCGCTTTTCGCCTGCTGGGCCAGGCGCAACTGGCCTTTGCGCAGGAGCACGCGCAGTGGCTGGCGGCGGGCTGGGCGCGCGACTGGCTGCGTGAGGGCGAGCTCGACGTGCAGCTGCGCGCGGCCGAGGCACTGTCGCCACTGCGCGGACCCTGGCTGAGCCTGCACGTGGGCAACGCCAGTTGCCATGTGCAACGCGACGCGGGCGCGGCCGAGCGCATGCTCTTCGGTGCGCAGGTGATGCAAGAGCCCAGCGAGCTGGTGCGCGAAGCGGCCGACGACGCCTGCATCGACTTCGCTCAGCGCTGCCTGGGCAGCGGCACACCGGCCTTGCGCGGCAGCGGCGCACCGCCGGCGGCACTGTGGCAGCGCGCTTCCGGCGCGTTGCAAGTCAGCCTGCGCCTGCCGCAAGGCACGATCGAGTTGCTGCTCGACGGCGCGGCTGCTGCCGCGTGGTTGGCACAGCGTCCGCGTGCCGCGAGCCCCAAGCTGCCCCCGCGCTTGCAGGCCTTGAGCGAGCTGCGCACGGCCACCGGCCACGCCCGCCTGCGCCTGTCGGCCTGGAGCGGGCAGGCGCAGGTGAGCGTGGCGACCTGGCAGTCGCTGGCCCCGGGCGACGTGCTGCCGCTGGACCTGCGTTTCGACCAGCCCTTACACCTGCACATCGACGGCCAGCCGACCACGCAGCGTGCTTTCCTCGGTGTGCACGACGGCCATCGCGCCTTGCGGCTCAGCGCCGCCGCCGACCCCTCATCCATCCCTTCGGAGTCACCATGACCCTCAACCCACGTCCGGTCAAATTGCAGGAAGTCAGCGCCGCGCCCGAGGGCAGTGCCAAGCTCTTCCCGGCCAAGATTGACCTCATTCAAAGTGTCATGGTGCGCCTGGGCGCCACGGTCGGCGAAGCCGAGATTAGCGTAGCCGAACTCTTCGCGCTGCAAGAAGGCGCGGTGCTGACGCTGGACAAGGCCACCGACGACCCCATCGAGCTCTACCTCGACGGCAAGCTCGTCGCCTTGGGCGAACTCGTCGTCGTGGGTGACCAGTTCGGCGTACGGCTGACCCAGATCGGCGCGGCGGGTGCGGGCTGATGCCGGGTCGAGGCCTTCTGCGGCCCCGGCTGCTGGCGCCGTTGGCGCTGCTGGCACTGCTCGCCGCCACGCTGCTGCAACCCGGCCCTGTGCAGGCGCAAAGCACCAGCGATAAAGCCGCCAGCAGCGACAAACGCAGCGAGATCCCCTTTCGCAAAGAAGCCACGCTGGGTGTCGACAGCACGCGCTGGGCGCTGGGCGTGGGCCTGGCGACGCTGGCCGGCGTGGGCGTGCTGTGGTGGCTGCGCCGGCGCCACCCGGCGGCGCTGCAAGGGCTGTGGCCGCAGGCCGGGCCCGGTGCGCCCGCGCGGCGCCTCAAGCTCGTTGAATCGCTGCGCGTCTCGCCGCGCAGCACGCTGCTGTTGGTCGAAGTTGACGGCCGCAGCCTGCTGATCGCAGAGCAGGCCGGCGTGCTGCGGCTGCTTTCGCCAATGACGCCAACGACGCCAACGACGCCAACGACGGAGCCCGACCGTGGCTAAGCTGCTGCTCGCCCTGCTAACGGCCATGTTGAGCGCCACGGCGATGGCCGCCGACATCCAGCTGCCGGGCATCGAGGTCAATCTCGGTGGCGGGCCTGAGCGCGAGCAGGTGGCCACGGCGATGCGCGTGCTGCTGGCCTTAACGCTGCTGGCGCTGGCGCCGGGCATGCTCATCGCGGTCACCGCCTTCACGCGCATCATCATCGTGCTGTCGATGCTGCGCCATGCCATCGGCATGCAGGAGACGCCGCCCAATACCGTGCTCGTCACGCTGGCGATGTTCCTCACGCTGTTCACGATGCTGCCCGTCTTCGAGCAGATCAACCAGCAGGCCTTCCAGCCCTACATGGCCGGGCGCCTGAGCTCACAGGCTGCGGCCGAGACTGCGCTGCAGCCGCTGCGCAGTTTCATGATCCGCCAGACGCGTGAGCAAGACCTGGCCTTGATGGTCGAGGTCTCCCGCAGCAAGCCGCCGCAAAGCGAAGAAGAGGTGAGCACGTTGCACCTGGTGCCCGCCTTCATGCTCAGCGAGCTCAAGAGTGCGTTCCAGATCGGCTTCATCATCTTCCTGCCCTTCTTGTTGATCGACCTCATCGTCTCCAGCGTGCTCATGTCGATGGGTATGTTCATGGTGCCGCCGGTGGTCATCTCGCTGCCGGTCAAAGTCTTGATGTTCGTGCTCATCGACGGTTGGAATCTGGTCGTGCGCTCACTCATGGGCAGCTTTCATTAGCTTGGCGCATGGACGCCGAGCCCGACCTGGCAGCGAGCTGGCGCCGATTTGCCCAGACGCGCGATATCGGCCTGCGCAACCAGCTCGTCGAGAGCCATCTCGAGCTGGCGCGCACCGTGGCCGCAGTGCTGTACCGCCACCGCGGTGGGCTTGAGGTCGAGTTCGCCGACTACCTGCAATTCGCCACGCTGGGGCTGATCGAATCGGTCGACCGCTTCGATGTCGAGCGCGGTGTCAGCTTCGCCAGCTTTGCCAGCATCCGCATGCGCGGTGCGGTGCTCAATTGCCTCTCGGGCTTGAGCGAGCAGTACCAGCAGATCGACCTGCGCAAGCGCCTGCGCCAGGAGCGTGTGGACTCACTGCGCCGCCCGGATGGCGCTTCGCGCGACCTCTTCAGCGGGCTGGCCGACATGGCCGTGGGGCTGGCGCTGTCGCAGCTGTTGGAAGGCTCGGGCCTGATGCAGGCCAGCGGCGAGATGGCACCGAGCTACCAGCGCGAGTTCTACGACGCCACGCAGCAGCGCCAGCTGCGCGAAACGCTCGAGCGCCTGGTGCAGAGCCTGCCCGAACAAGAGCGCCGCGTCGTGCGCTACCACTACTTCCAGAACATCGGCTTCACCGAGATTGCCGCCTTGTTGGGGCTGAGCAAGGGGCGCATCTCGCAGATCCATCGCCAGGCCTTGCTTCAGCTCAGGCAGGCGCACGGCAGCCAGCCATCCTTGAGCCGTGAAGTCTGAGCGCCCCTTGGGCCGGCCCTGCCGGCCCGCCCCCCGTGGGGGTATGAGTCAAGTGGCGAAGCCACATTGGCTCATGAGCCGCACGCGAACCCGTGCGCCTACTCCTGGCGCAGGGCCTGAATGAGCTGGTCCAGCTCTGCGGCTGTTTGCGGCTCGGCGCGCATGGCACATGCCACGCCGTGGATGAGCTGGCGAAACTGTGCGTCATTGGTCATCGCGGCGCCGAATTCGGAGAGCAGCACACCCTCGACAAAAATCTCGACCGCACGCTCCTGGAAGCCTTCGTCCTCGGGCTGCAAGGCGCGCAAGCGTGCGGCGATGGTCGTGCGCAAAGGCCCCGGGGCAAGACCGCCCGCTGCGCTGGCCGCGCCCGCCGCACGGGGCGCGTTGACGCCCGTCTTGCCCCCGGCCAAGCGAAGCCGCAGCAACTGCATGGCGCGGGAAACGCTGTCGATCGGATCCATCGTGAGGGTGGTCGAGAAGTTGCGGCGCAGCGTGTGGCCAGCTGCTACATCGGTTGCGATCGTAGCCTGCACGCCAGCGATCGCAAGCCCCGGACCATGGCCAGCCGCTGGCCGCAACGTCTAACCACGCACGTAAGCGGAACCACAGCGCGGCGCGAAGGCAACGCCGTGTGCCTGCCCTACACTGAGCCACCCATTGCCCACGCCGATGCCGCCCACCCCCGCGCCAGACGCCAGCTTTGCGCACGCCGCGCCGAGCGAGGACCTCGCGCGCATCGTCAACTGCTTCTGGGAAGTGCGCGTGCACGAGCGCAGCGCCGCGCAGAGCGCACTCATCGTGCCTGATGGTTCGCACGAGCTCGTGTTGGAGATGGGCCGCTTCGAAGAGCGATGCGACGCACAGGGCCAACTCGTCGGCAATGAAGCCGCCGTGATGGCCGGCCAGCTCACACACGCCTTCGAGCTGGGCACACCGAGCGGCTACCACGCCTTCGGCATCCGCCTGCACGCCTGGGGCGCGGCGGCTTTGCTCGGCGACGACGTGCCCGCCATCACCAACCAGGCCGCACCCATGCAAGCCGTGCTCGGCGCACGTGGCCGCATGCTGGCCGACATGCTGATGCACGCCAGTGACTTCGCAGCGCGCGTCGATATGGCGCAGCGTTGGCTGCGCCAGCACGCGCACACAGCAAGGCTCGCGGCATGGCTGCCGCGCGCGGCGGCGGCACTGCGTGGCGGCCAGGCACGCGTGGCCAAGGTCGCGAGTTCGATGAACCTCTCGCCGCGCCAGTTCGAGCGCGTGTTCTTGCGCCAGGTCGGCGTGTCGCCCAAAGCGTTCGCGCGCCAGCAGCGTTTTGCACAGGCCGCAAAAGTGCTGCTTTGCGCCGCGGCGCCGCCGTCAACCTTGGCCGACGTGGCGCAGCACTGCGGCTATGCCGACCAGGCCCACATGGCGCGTGACTTCCGCGCCTTCGCCGGCCTGGCGCCCAGCGCGCTGGCGCTGCGGCTTGACGCCGTCTCGGCAGCATTGGCGGGCCTGGATGCACGTGATGTCGCATTTGTTCAAGCGCCCGCATCAGCACGCCGTTAGCCTGGGATCCTCATCCACCTCTTGAGCGACGGCACCATGAAATTCATGCTCTTGTTGCGCGGCAACCCAGCCGTGTTTGCGTCCCTCACCGCCACCCAACAAAGCGAAGTCGTGGCCGCGCACAGCGCCTGGGCCGGCCAGCTCGGCGCAGCCGGCAAGCTTGAAGGCGGCGCCGGTTTCCCAAGCAGCAGCGTGCGCGTGGTGCCCACGCCGGGTGGGGCGCGCATCGACAAGCACAGCCTGCTGGGCGACCCCCAAGCGCCGGTGGGCTTTTATCTGATCGACGTCGCCGACATCACCGAAGCCACCCAGCTGGCGCAAGCGTGCCCGGCCATCGGCTTTGGCGAGACGGTCGAAATCCTGCACTTGGCGCATTGACCATGCGCGGCGCGCTGAAGCTTCTGGCCGGCTTGGTATCGGCAGGGGCGCTGGTGCTAACGCCCAACGCGATGGCACAAACAGTGCCCACGCTTCCGGCGTTCATCGCCGGCTGTTGGGAGCAAGTCGACGGCGACAAGCGCGTCGAAGAAATGTGGATGGCACCGCGAGGCAGCGTGATGCTGGGTGTGGGCCGCACGCTGCGCACCAGCGCTGGCGTGGGCGTGGGCGTGGGCGGTGGCGAAGTGCGCCTGCTGGGTTTCGAGCACATGCTGATCGAGCTCACCGCCAGCGGCATGGACTTCGTCGCCACACCCTCGGGCCGCGCCACCGTGCGCTTTGCACTGGTCAAGCAGGACGCGCAGGCCGTGAGCTTCAGCAACCCGGCGCACGCCTTCCCGAGCACGGTGCGCTACGCATTGACGGCGCCGGGCGAATTGTTCGCGCAGATCAGCGGGCTGGTAGGCGGCATAGAGCGCGCGGTGGACTTTCGCTACCAGCGAGTGGCTTGCCCCTGAGGGCATAGCCCCTGAAGGCACGCACGCCTCCACTACACTGAAGTTGCCGTGGGCCTGGTCCCCGCAAATCAGGAAACCCCATGATCCGAAGCATCACCCGCGCCTTCTTAGCCCTGGCCCTTGCTGCCGCCGCCTCGCTGGCAGGTGCGCAGACCGCCGGTAAACCCATCCGTCTGATCTGCCCCTTCCCACCCGGCGGCGCGGTGGACATCGCCTCGCGCGCCATCGCTGCCGAATTGCAGAAGGTGCTGGGCGTGACCGTCACCGTCGACAACCGCCCGGGTGCGGGCGGCAACATCGGCGGCGCCGAGGCCGCGCGCGCGGCGCCCGACGGCACCACGCTCTTCATGACGACGAGCGGCATCAATGCCATCAACCCGGCGCTGTACACCAAGATGCCCTTCGACCCGATCAAGGACCTGGCGCCGGTGATCGCGCTGGTGTCGCTATCCAACGTGCTGGTGCTGCACCCGTCGGTGAAAGCTAACTCGGTAGCGGAGGTGATTGCCCAGGCCCGCGCTGCACCCGGCAAGATGAACTATGCGTCGTCAGGCAGCGGCACCAGCGTGCACATGTCGGGCGAAATGTTCAAGCACCTGGCCAAGCTCGACATCACACACATCCCCTACAAAGGCAGCGCGCCGGCGGTGACCGATTTGCTCGGTGGCCAGGTCATGATGATGTTCGACAACATCCCCTCGGCGCTGCCGCACATCAAGGCCGGCAAGCTGCGCGCGCTGGCCGTCACCGGCGCCAAACGCGACCCGCTGCTGCCCGATGTGCCCACCTTGGCTGAGGCCGGCGTGCCTGGCTACGAGTCGGGCGTGTGGTTTGGTTTGACGGTGCCCACGGGCACGCCCAAAGAAGAGATCGCGCGGCTGAACGACGCGGCGGTGAAGGGCACCAAGTCGCCCGAATTCATCAAGCGCATGACCGAGCTGGGCTACAGCATCATCGCCAGCACGCCCGAGCAAATGGCCGAGATGAACAAGGCCGAAGTGGCCCGCTGGGTGCCGATCGTGAAGGCTTCGGGGGCGAAGGCGGATTGAGCGGCTGCTGACCTACCTTGCTCATGTGCGTCATCGGTCACTATGTGCCCGGTTTGCCGGCAGCCTTGCCGAGTGCGAAGGCCTTGCGCGAAGCCACCATCCACCAAACAACGGCAGCAGCCCTGGCGTCGCTGGCTACCACCGGTGTGCGGCAAGGCATCCACCGTTTCGCTTCGCACGCCGAAATGAATCGCCACGTCGATGAGGCGCTTGCACTGGCGGTGGCTATGAACGTCCAGCAGCGCTCATCGCGCAAGTGAATGAGCGATTCCGCGCCCAAATTTGCGCGTCCGGCCGGCGTTGACAACCTCAAGCTGCTTGGGCGCGCGCTCTAGTCGTCGCCGTGACCACAGCGGCACTCAGCCGCCCGTCAACGCAATGCGATAGCGCAGCCCCGCCTTGCCACCAAACTGCGCCGGCTTGATGAACTCCTCCACCAGCACCGCGCCGTTGGCCAGCATGGCGCGTTGCGAGGCGATGTTGTCGGGGTCGGTGGTGAGCTCGATCGCGTTTGACTGAGCGAGAATGCGCTGCAAGAGGTGAGTCAATGTCCCTGGTGGCACTTTCAGACGCGCAGATCGACGAATTCCTGGCGTGCCCCAAGCGCGTCGGCAATCCGGGCAGCAAGCCGCGCGTTGACGGTAAGCATGTTCGACGTGACTTCCGCGTTTCGAGTGACGACGGGCGACATGAGTTCATATTGTTCACGCGGCAAAGCGTGCTCATCAGTGACAGCTATTCGGCCGGCCTTCGATGGAAAGCGAAGACGGGCGAAGAGGTCATACTGCTGCGGTGCAACGGTTCCGACCACGCGCACCGGAACGCAGTAGAACGCCACGAGTTCACCGCGCAACCACATGTACATCGCGCCACTGAGAGGTACATCTTGGCGGGTAGAAGGGCAGAGTCCTTTGCACAGACAACGCAGACCTACCGCACTTTGGCTGGCGCACTGAACGAGCTTGTTCGAATCGCCAATATCTCAGGGCTTGAGACAAGACCTGAAGAACCTGATTTGTTTGCCTGACGATGGAAACGAACGACCTTCAGTCGCTGCTGTGCAAGGCGCTTTGCGTAAGTGCGAACGTTTCGCTGGTGCGTGACGGGTACTGGAGGATCACCACGCCGTTTGCGTTTCCAGACGGGGACACGTATTCGATGTACGTTCAACAACTCGCTAGCGGTGGGGTACGCATAAGCGACGCGGGCTCGACGCTGATGCACCTCAGCTACGAGTGCGAGATTGAAAAGATTCGGGACGGTGCGCGTGGGCGTCTGTTGCAGCAAGTCCTTGCTGACGCCGCTGTCGACGAGGATGACGGCGAGTTTTTCGTCGACACGCAGCTGAATGAACTGGCAAGCAGCGTGTTTCGCTTTGGTCAGGCGCTTACGAGAATTCACGATCTGAATTTCTTAAACAAGCTGCGCGCAGAGAACACCTTTTACGACGACCTGCGCGAGATGCTGCGCGCGCTGGTGGGTGTTGAACGTCTACATGAAGCCTTCGTCATTCCTGAGATTCCGCGCGCTGCCGACTATCCGGTGGACTATTTTGTCAACGGATCGGGCACGCCGCTTTATCTCTTCGGTGTTCCGAATCGAGACAAGGCCCGATTGGCAACGATCATCCTTCAACACCTCCTGAGCACGGAGCGTGAATTCAATTCCATGATCGTGTTTCAGAACATGGCCGAACTTCCCCGAGCAGACGTCAGCCGACTCACGAATGCGGCCAACGACCAAGTGGACTCTCTGGATGCGGTTGACGACCTTCGTCGTAAGTTGCTTCGCAGAGTGCGGTAGGTCTCGCGGCGTTGCCGCTCCGCCCCGTTTGCGTAGGTGCCGAGAAACGGGAAGGAGCAACGTTTAAGCGGCCAACGCAATGCGATACCGCAGCCCCGCCTTGCCACCAAAC
>JANOJR010000502.1:0-11124 GCA_031418855.1 Rubrivivax sp. | reverse complement strand
GGTCGGCAGCATGTTCACCAAGATCGCTGCGTTCGAGCTGCGCTACCAGCTCAAGAGCCCCGTCTTCTGGATCGGCTTCCTGATCTTTTTCCTGCTGGCCTTTGGCGCCACCACGATGGAAGAGATCCAGATCGGCGCGCGTGGCAACGTGCATGTCAATTCGCCCTATGCCATCGTGCAGACGCTGGCGGTGATGGGTGTCATGGGCATCTTCGTCATCACCGCGTTCGTGGCCGGCGCGGTGATCCGCGACGACGAGACCGGCTTCGCGCCCATCCTGCGCGCCACGCGTGTGAGCAAAGCCGCCTACGTCTTCGGGCGCTTCGCAGGCGCCACGCTGGTGGCTTTCATCGTCATGAGCTCGGTGGCGTTGGGCATGCAGCTCGGCTCGTTCATGCCCTGGATCGACCCCGCAAAACTCGGGCCGCAGGTGCCTTGGCATTACGTGCAGGCCTTGCTCGTCGTCGTACTGCCCACCGTGCTGGTGGTCTCTTCGCTCTTCTTCGCGCTGGCGACAGTCACACGCAGCTTGATGTGGACCTACGTCGGCGCAGTGAGCTTCCTGGTGCTCTTCATCGTCATGCGTGCCTTGACGCGCGAGCCGGCGTTTGACGGCTTCACCGCCTTGTCCGACCCCTTCGCCGTGTCAGCACTCTCGCAAGCGGCCAAGTACTGGACGGCCACCGAGCGCAACGCGCAGATGCCTGCACTGCAAGGCGCGTTGCTGCTCAACCGTGTCATCTGGTTGGCCATCAGCGCGGCCTTGCTGGCGCTGACCTATCGCGTCTTTCGCATGGATGGCAGCCCCTTGCTGGGCCGGCGCAAGGCGCCCGCTGCCGCCACTGTTGACGCGGCATACGTGCCAGCCACCGTCGCGCGCGCGCCCATGCCCCAAGGGTCACAAAAGCGTGCCGCGCTGGCGCAGTTCTTGGCCATCGCGCGCTTCGACGCTGCGGCCGTATTCAAGAGCCCGGCCTTCTTTGTATTGATGGCCATTGGCGTGCTGAATGCGTTTGCCGGCATATGGTTTTCAAGCCGCGTGTACGGCACCGAGATCTACCCGGTGACGCGTGTGATGGTGCAAGCGCTTGAAGGCTCGTTCAGCATGATCCCTTTCCTGATGGCGGTGTTCTACGCCGGTGAGCTGGTCTGGCGCGACCGCCAGCAGCGCATGCACGAGATCGTCGACGCCACCGCCGCGCCCGACTGGGTGCAACTGCTGCCCAAGATCGCGGCGGTGATCGGCGTGCTCTTCATCACCAGCCTGGTTGGCGTGCTCACGGCCGTACTTGTGCAGGTGGTGCGCGGCTACTTTGACTTCCAGCTGCCGCAGTACCTGCTGTGGTACGTGCTGCCGCAGACCATCACCGCCGCGCTGCTGGCGGTGATGGCGGTGTTTGTGCAGACCCTCGTGCCCAACAAGATGATCGGCTGGGCCGTGATGCTGGTGTACTTCGTCTCCAGCATCGCGCTCAATGCAGCGGGCTTCGAGCACAACCTCTACCAGTACGCCGGCGCGCCCCAGGTGCCGATCTCGGACATGAACGGCCTGGGCCATTTCTGGATCGGCCGAGCCTGGTTCCAGCTTTACTGGGCGCTGGGGGCCGTGGTGCTGGTGCTGCTGGCCTACCTCTTGCGCCGCCGTGGTGCCGAGACACGTTTGGCGCCACGCCTGAAGCAACTGCCCAGGCGCCTGCGTGGCCCGGCCGGTGGGCTGATAGTCACGGCGCTGGTGGCCATGGCCGCCACGGGCGCCTGGATCTTCCACAACACCAATGTGTTGAACGAGTACCTGACGCTGCCTGAGACCGAAGCGCGCCTGGCCGGCTACGAGAAGGCGCTTCTGGCCTTTGAGACGCTGCCGCAACCGCGTATCACCGACGTTAGCCTGGACGTGCAGCTCTTCCCCAAAGAGCGCCGCGCCACCACCGTGGGCAGCTACGTGATCGAAAACCGCACCGGCGTGCCGCTCACGCACGTGCACGTGCGCTGGGTGCGCCCACTGCGAATGCTCAAGCTCGACGTGCCTGGCGCCACGCTGGAGAAGGAATACAAGGAATACGCCTACCGCATCTACCGTTTTGCACCGGCCCTGGCTGCAGGCGAGAAGCGCACGCTGAGCTTCACCAGCGAGCTCAAGAGCGAAGGTTTCGGCAACGCGCGCAGCCCCTTTGACTTGGTCGACAACGGCAGTTTCATCAACAACTTCCAGGTCGCACCGATCATCGGCATGAGCCGCGCACAGCTGCTGCAAGACCGCAACAAGCGACGCAAACAAGGCTTGGAGCCCGAGCTGCGCATGGCCAAGCTTGAAGACCAAAGCGCGCGCGCCCACCACTACCTGCGCAACGACAGCGACTGGGTGCAGGCGCAGATCACGCTGGGCACCGACGCCGACCAGGTGCCGGTGGCGCCCGGTGCCACCGTGAGCGACACCACGGCGGGCGGCAGGCGCACGCTGGTGACGCGTACCGAAGCGCCGATCCAACATTTTTTCTCCATGCAGTCTGCGCGTTATGCGGTGAAGACGCAGGCGCATCAAGGCACCCAACTTAGCGTCTACCACGCACCGCAACACGCTTACAACGTGCAGCGCATGCTTGACGCCATGGCGACATCGGTCGAGCTTTTCAGCGCCAGTTTCTCGCCCTACCAATTCAAGCAGGCGCGCATTCTTGAGTTCCCGGCCTATGCTGACTTCGCGCAGGCCTTCGCGGGCACGATGCCGTACTCAGAAGGCATCGGCTTCGTCATCCGCCACCGCGACGACGAGACCATCGACATGGTGACCTACGTCACCGCGCACGAAGTCGGCCACCAATGGTGGGCGCACCAGATCATCGGCGCCGACATGCAGGGCTCGACGATGTTGTCGGAAACCTTCGCGCAATACGCGGCGTTGCTGGTGATGGAAAAGCTCTACGGCCGCGACCAGATCCGCCGCTTCCTCAAGTTCGAGCTCGACCGCTACTTGCGCGCGCGCGGCGGCGAGTTGATCGAAGAGCAGCCGCTGGTCCGCGTCGAAAACCAACCCTATATCCACTACCAAAAAGGTTCGCTGGTGATGTACTGGTTGAAAGAGGTCGTGGGCGAGAAGGTCGTCAATCGCGCCCTGCAGTGCATGCTGGAAACCTATGCCTTCAAGCCCGCGCCGTACCCCACCAGCCGCGACTTCTTGCGTGTGCTGCGCGAAGAAGCCGGCCCGGCGCATGACGCGCTGATCACCGACCTCTTCGAGCGCATCGTGCTCTTTGACGCCAAGACCAAAGACGCGCAAGCCACACGTCGCGCCGACGGCCGCTGGGAACTCACGCTCACGCTCGAAGCCCGCAAGCTGGTGGCCGACGGCAAGGGCAAAGAACGCGAAGAGCCGCTGGACGAGGCCTTCGACATCGGTGTCTTCAGCGCCGAGCCAGGCAGCAAGGGCTTCACCCAAGCGGCGGTGCTGCTGATGGAGCGCCGTCCCATCAAGAGCGGTGTGCAGACCCTGAAACTGCTGCTCGACAAGCAGCCGGCCTTTGCGGGCATCGACCCGTATAACAAGCGAATTGACCGCAATAGCGACGACAACGTGAAGGCGGTGAGTGTGGTGAAGTAGGGCGGCGCCAGCGCGCGGCGTTCAGTCGCGCTTCAGGTGCACCGACACACGCGGCGGCGGCTCGTAGGCGCCGGGCCAATAGTCCGTCACGCTGCGGATCAAGCCGCCTTCGAACTCGAAGAAGCTGATGCCTGTTTCCGCGATGTCGCCGACGACGAAGCGCACGGTGCACACGGCGCGCGTGTCGTCGGCGATCAAGGTCTGCACCTGCGCCACCCAGTCGCCCGGCCAGGTACGGAAGATGTCGACGAGTGCGGCGGCACCATCACCACGCTCGCGCGTTTGCGGCACGAGGTAAATCAACTGCGGGTGCAACAGCGCCGCAAACGCTGGCCATTGGCGCGCGTTGGCGGTGCGCCAGAAGGCTTCGACGCTTTCGCGTGGGCTGGGCGGTGTGGTGTGGGTGGTCATGTCAGTGGTCTGCGTAAATAAGTGACGCGACCCTTCACGGCCACAGCATGCGCGCAAGCTGGGCATGGGCGTAGATCGTCACACCGTCGAACGACTTGCCGTAACCAGCGCCAAAGTGCGTGCTGTCGCCGGTGACGAGCGCTTGGCATCGGCATGCGATGGCGGCATGCAGAACAGGGCGGTCCTTGGCGGGTAACCAGTCGGCAACGGGGGTCAATGTCGCCTGTGCGGCCACGCCATTGACTTCGATCCTGGAAAGTAGGGCTTCAAGGTAGGCCAGCGCGTCGGCGCCGGCTTTGGCCGCAAGATTTCTCTGCGCTTCGGCGGCGACGTAGGCGTCAGCGACCAGCATGTGGCCGTCGGCATGCAACAGGTAGAGCAAGCGGCGTACGGCGCCATCGGAGTGCGCGGCAGAGAAGAGAACGTTCGCATCCAGAAAGATGCGGAGCTGGGCAGGCAAGTGTCAGCGCCTTGGCAGCACTGCCGCGAGCTCAGCTTCGGCGCGCTCGAACTCGCGCAGGCGTGCGTCGCTGTACATCTCCAGCGGCAAGGTCACAGCGGGACGCAGCAGAAGTCCTTCCGGCGTGGTCTGGGCGATCAACTGATCGTCTGCTTTGAGACCCATGGCCTGGCGCAATTTGGCCGGCAGGGTGACGACGCCGCGGCTGTTGATGGTCAAGGTGGCTTGCATGGGCGCAGTCTATCCACAATGCAGTAATACTGCAAAGCGAAGTTCTGGCTGGATGACAGGCACAGTGCTGCGCGCAGCCCAGGCGGGTGCCCTGACTCCGTTCGGGGAATGCTTACTCACTACGTCAGGGCACCCCCCTGGGCTGGTCGGTGGCGGGTTGTGCGGCGACGAAAACCTCGCAGCGTCCGGCCAAGGCGGCATTGGGGTGGGCGGCGTAGCGAATAAGCATTCATCTGAGCGGAGCCGCCCACCCCAATGCCGCCTTGGCTAGCGCCGGCCGACGAGGGGCGCGCGTTTAGCGTAGCGCCACCTGCGCACGCGCACTCGCCGCGCTGAGCATACCCAGCACGCGCGCATGTTCAGCCGTCAGCATCGGCCACGCAAAGCGCCAGCGCCAGTTGCTGCCGCCCATGGTGCCGGGCAGGTTCGTGCGGTGTTCACCGTTCAGGCCCAGCACGTCTTGCAGCGGATACACGGCCATGTGGGCTACTGAATTGCACACAGCGCGGATCATGGCCCAGTGCACATCGTCTGCGGTGCAGGCCAAATAACATCCAGCGTCATGGCGCTCGGCGTCGCTCGCGGCGTCCCACCAGCCACGCGCGGTGTTGCCGTCGTGGGTGCCGCTGTAGGCCACGCAGTGCGGCGTGTAGTTGTGCGGCAGAAAGCTGTGGCTGCCGTCGCCGCTGAAGGCCTCTTGCAGGATCTTCATGCCGGGGAAGCCATTGCCGTCGCGCAGTGCCACCACGGCGGGCGTCACGTGGCCCAGGTCTTCGGCAATGATGGGCACGGGGCCGAGTGCTTCGGTGACAGCGGCAAACAGCGCCTGGCCCGGCGCGTCAACCCAGCGGCCCACAGCGGCGGTGGGTGAGCTTGCGGGGATTTCCCAGTACGCGCCGAAGCCGCAGAAGTGGTCGATACGCACGATGTCGGCCAGCGCCAAGGCGCGTTGCAGTCGCGCCGTCCACCAGCCGAAGCCGTCGTCAGCCATGGCTTGCCAGCAGTACAGCGGGTTGCCCCAGAGTTGGCCCGTGGGGATGAAGTCGTCTGGCGGCACGCCGGCCACCACGGTGGGCTGAAAGTCGGCGTCGAGTTCGAAGAGCTCAGGCGCGGCCCAGCAATCGGCGCTGTGGTGAGCCACGAAGATCGGCAGGTCGCCCACGATCAGCACATCTCGATCGTTAGCGTAGGTTTTCAATGCGGCCAACTGAGTGTCGAAGCACCATTGCACGAAGCGCCAGAAGTTGAATTCGTCGGCGTGTTCGATCACCGCCGCGAGCAGGCTTGTTTGGTCGCGCAAACGGTAGGGCTCGCGCCAGCGCCACCATGGCGCGCCACCATGCGCGGCTTGCAGCGTCATGAAGAGCGCGTAGTCGTTAAGCCATTCGGACTCGCGGTCGCACCAATCGTTGAAGGCGCGGTGCTGCTCCGGGTACAGGCCGTGCTTGAAGGCTTGCGCGGCCTGGCGCAACAAGGGCAGCCGCCACGCTGAGACGGCGGTGAAGTCAACCGCGTGCGCATCGAAGCCACCTTCAGGCAGCGCCGGCGTGGCCAACCAGCCCGCGTCGACCAGCGGCTCCAGCGCCACCATCAAGGGGCTGCCGGCGAAGGCCGAGACACTTTGGTAGGGCGAATCGCCGGGCCCGATGGGCGTGGTCGGCAGCCACTGCCAAAGTCGCTGGCCGGCGCTTTGCAGCCAGTCGACAAAGGCAAACGCGTCGGGCCCGAAGTCGCCGATGCCATGCCGGCCGGGCAGCGACGTGATGTGGGCCAGCACGCCGGCGCGGCGTTGGCTAAGGTCGATGGCGGGCACGACAGTCCAGGTTCCGAAGCAGCGCAATTCGCCGCGTTCTAAATGTAGTATAGCTACATAGGGATTACCCCGAATCGCTACGCAACGAGCCAATTCACCTATGAAATACAGGTGTTCGGCACGGGTTCATCCGCGTAGATCGGGGCCTTTGGCACTTGTATATTCTCTACATCCGCAGCGGCCGTTGCGGGCCCCTTAAAGGTGCAACCGTGGCAGATGTCAAGCTCACCGGCGTGGCCAAAGCGTTCGGCGATGTGAAGATTCTGCACGGCATCGACCTCGACATCCGCGACGGCGAATTCATGGTTTTCGTCGGCCCATCGGGCTGCGGCAAGAGCACCTTGCTGCGCGTCATCGCCGGGCTGGAAGACATCACCGCCGGCACGCTGAGCATCGGTGGGCGCGTGGTCAACGACGTGCCACCGGCCGAACGCGGTATCGCCATGGTCTTCCAGAGTTATGCGTTGTACCCGCACATGGACCTCTTCGAGAACATGGCCTTCGGCTTGCGGTTGGCCAAGGTGCCCAAGGCCGAGATTGAAAGTGCGGTGAACAGCGCGGCCAAGATCCTGCACATCGAACACCTGCTCAAGCGAAAGCCCAAGGATTTGTCGGGCGGCCAGCGCCAGCGTGTGGCGATTGGCCGCGCCATCGTACGCAAGCCAGAAGTCTTTCTATTTGACGAGCCACTGTCGAACCTGGACACCGCCTTGCGCGTGAAGAT
Source organism: Rubrivivax sp. (assembly GCA_031418855.1). Lineage (GTDB taxonomy): Bacteria > Pseudomonadota > Gammaproteobacteria > Burkholderiales > Burkholderiaceae_C > Rubrivivax. The sequence goes on along the minus strand of JANOJR010000502.1, from coordinate 3,887 downwards.
GCGCTACGAGTTCGCCAAGCTGCACGAGCAGTTCAAGACGACGATGATTTACGTCACCCACGACCAAGTGGAGGCCATGACGCTGGCCGACCGCATCGTCGTGCTGCAAGCCGGGCGCATCGAACAAGTTGGCTCGCCGATGAATCTTTACGAGCAGCCTGACAACGTGTTTGTCGCCGGCTTCATTGGCAGCCCGGGCATGAATTTCATAGGCGCCACCGTGGTGGAAGCTTCCGGGCAGGGCGCGTCAGTCAAGCTGGGTGGTGGTGAGGTCATCCGCTGCATGGTGGATGCCGCCGCCGCCAAGCCTGGCGACAAGGTCACGCTGGGCGTGCGGCCCGAACACCTGCGCGCTGGTGTGGCCGTCAACGCGATGCAAACGAGCGTCACGTTTGTGGAGTCACTCGGCAGCATGACCTACGCCTATTGCAGCAACGCCGGTGTGAGCGACGTGCTCACAGCAGCGGTGGAAGGCGACCGCATCATCCACAACGGTCAAGCGTTAGCACTCGGCATACCTGAAGAGAAGGCTTACCTCTTCAACGGGCAAGGCCGTGCCTACCGCCGTCTTGTGGTGGCCGCCGAGCGCCATGCCGCTTGATACTTTGCGTGCGGCTGCCGTTGCCGCCGCGCTGTTGTTGGCTGCGGGCGCGCAAGCGCAATCGCCGCTGCGATTGCTGGTCTGGATCAATGGCGACAAGGGCTACAACGGCTTGCAAAAAGTCGGGGACGCTTTCGAGAAGGCCTCGGGCGTGCAGGTGGTGGTGCAACACCCCGAAGGCGCGCCCGACAAATTCCAGGCCGCCGCCGCTGCCGGCAAGGGCCCCGACATCTTTTGCTGGCCGCACGACCGCATCGGCGAATGGGCCAAGTCGGGCCTGATCGTGCCGCTGCGCCCGCCCAAGCGCGTGCGTGACGAGATCGATGACGCGGCTTGGAAAGCCTTCACCTACAAAGGCCAGCTCTGGGGCTACCCGCTCTCCATTGAAGCCAACGGCCTGATCTACAACAAGGCGCTGGTGGCCTCTCCACCCGCCAGCTTCGAAGAGCTCTTTGCGCTGGACAAGAAGCTCGTGGCGGAAGGCAAGAAGGCGATCCTGTGGGACTACAACAAGTCCTTTTTCAGCTGGCCGATGCTTGCCGGGCCGGGAGGTTTCATCTTTGCGCGCACGGCCGCGGGCGAGCTTGACCCTAGAACCGTCGGTGTCAGCAACGCTGGCGCGTTAGCAGGCGCCCAGATGCTCGACCGCCTGGTCAAAGAAGGCGTGATGCCCAAAGGCGCGCGCTACTCGGAAATGGAAGCCGGATTCAACCGCGGCCAGGTGGCGATGATGATCAGCGGGCCCTGGGCCTGGGACAACGCCAAGAAGAGCGGCATCGACTTCGGCGTGGCACCTGTGCCTTCCATCGACGGCAAGCCGAGCAAGGTGTTTGTGGGTGTGCTGGGCTGCATGATTTCGGTGGCGAGCAAGGCCAAAGACGTGGCGCGTGAGTTCATCGAACACCACCTGCTCACGCTTGCGAGCCTGAAGATGATCTCGGCCGACGTGCCGCTGGGCACGCCCGCCAACAAGGCCTACTTCCGCGAGCTCAGTGGCGACCCGCGCATCGTGGCGACGATGGCCAATGCGCTGGCCGGCGAGCCAATTCCCAACATCCCCGAGATGGGCCGCTTCTTCCCGGCGATGGACGCTGCGCTCGAGGCCATCACCAACGGTCGACAGTCGCCCGCCGACGCGCTTAAAGGCGCGGCCGCACGCATGGTGAGCCCATGACGAAGCCGCCCACCGCGATGCGCCGCGCCGTCGACATCGGGTTGACCGCGCTCGCCAGCCTGGCGCTGCTGTGGTTCGTCTTCAGCCTCTACAGCGCCGGCCAGCCGCTGGTGGCCATGGGCATGCTGATCTTCGGTGTTAGCACCATCGTGATCTACGCCACCGCCACTTCGGTGGCGTGGAAGTATCTGTTCCCGGGCATCGCCGGCATGCTGCTGTTTGTCGCCTTTCCGCTGCTCTATACCGTGCAGATTGGCTTCACGAATTACTCGTCGAGCAACCTGCTGAGCTTGGAGCGTTCGCGCGCTTACTTGCTCGACCAGACGCTGGTGGATGAAGCGCAGACCCAAGCCTTCAGCCTGCATAGGGAAGGCGCGGCGATCCGCCTCAAGCTCTTGCCGAACGAAGGGCAGGGCGGCCCGACGCTGGTGTCGCCGCCGTTGAACTTCAGCAAGTCCATCATCGCGCCCGTGCCCATGCTGCCCAGCAGCAGCATCACCCTGGCCGAGCCGCTGGGCCTGCGCGAGGTGCTCGCGCTGCGCGACAACTTGCTGTCGCTGCAACTGAAGCTGCCCAGCGGCAAAGTCATCCACTACGCCGGCGTGCGCGAGTTTGGCGACATCGCCCCGCTGTGGCTGGCTAACACTGATGGAACGCTGACGCAGCTGGCCACGCAGCATGTCTTCAAAGCCAACCCACAAAGCGGTTTTTTCGAAAACGCTGCGGGTGAACGCATGCAGCCCGGTTTCAAAGTCGGCATCGGGTTTGCCAACTACAGCCGCATGCTGCTGGACAGGGATTTCCGTGGCCCGTTCGTCAGCATCTTCATCTGGACGGTGCTCTTCGCCGGCCTCACGGTGCTTTTCTCCACCGCCCTGGGCATGACGCTTGCCGTGCTCCTGGAGTGGCAGAACCTGAAGTACCGCACGCTCTACCGCACGCTTTTGTTCCTGCCCTACGCGGTGCCGGGCTTCATCTCCATCCTGGTCTTCAAGGGCCTCTTCAACCAGAACTTCGGCGAGATCAACGCCATCCTTGACGCTATCTTCGGGGTGCGCCCCGCGTGGTTTGCCGACCCCACGCTTGCGAAGGCGATGCTCGTCATCGTCAACACCTGGCTGGGCTACCCGTACATCATGATTCTGTGCACGGGCCTGATCAAAGCCATCCCCGCCGACTTGTACGAAGCCTCGGCCATTGCCGGCGCCAAGCCGCTGACCAACTTCGTCAAGATCACGGCACCCTTGATCGCGCGCCCGCTCACGCCGCTGCTCATTAGCGCCTTCGCCTTCAACTTCAACAACTTCGTGCTGATCTCGCTCTTGACCGACGGCCGGCCCGACTACCTGAACACCAAGTTGCCGGCGGGCACCACCGACATCCTGGTGAGCTACACCTACCGCATTGCCTTCACGGACAGCGGCTCCAACTTTGGGCTGGCGGCAGCCATCAATACGCTGGTCTTCATCATGGTGGCCATCCTGGCCATGGTGCAGCTGCGGGCCACGCGCAGCAAAGAAAGCAAGAGGTAGCGCATGGCCATCGTTACAGGCAAAGGCGAGCGCTGGCGCGTCATTGGCGCGCACATCGGGCTGTGCGCGCTGCTGGCCATGACGCTGTTCCCACTCTTGGCGGTGATCTCTATTTCGCTGCGCCCGGGCAACTTCGCTACCGGCTCGCTGATCCCCACCACCATCAGCTTCGAGCATTGGCAGCTGGCACTGGGCATCCCCACCACCCAGGCCGACGGCACGGTCGTGCAGCCGCCCTTCCCGGTACTTCGCTGGTTATGGAATTCGATCAAGATCGCGGCCATCTCTTCGCTCTTGATCGTGGCTATTTCCACCACCGCTGCCTACGCTTTTGCGCGCATGAACTTTGCACGCAAGGAACTCATCCTCAACAGCATGCTGCTCTTGCAGATGTTCCCGGTGGCGGTGGCGCTGGTGGCCATCTACGCCATTTTTGAAGGCCTGGGCAGCACGGCGCCGTGGCTGGGCATCGAGACGCACGCGGGGCTCATCGTCGCCTACATGGGCGGCGTGGCCATGCACATCTGGACCATCAAGGGCTACTTCGAAAGCATCCCGCAAGAGATCGAAGAAAGCGCCA
>JANOJR010000501.1:0-4022 GCA_031418855.1 Rubrivivax sp. | reverse complement strand
GCGGCTGGTGAAGAACGGCGTGGCGCCGCCGCGCGCTTCGGTCTTCAATGGCCCTGAGTTCAAGGCCTGGACCAGCGAGCTGCCCATCCGCCAGGCCTGGGCCAACGCGCTGATCGAGATCAGCCGCACCGGCACCTCGGTCTCGTTCCCGCCCACCGAGCGTGTGATCGAAGCGCGCGAAACCGTGGGCGGCGGTGTGCAGAAGATCTTCCTCGGCCAGGGCACGGCCAGGGAGGTGATGTGCCAGGTGGACGTTGATCTGGCCAAACTGCAGTGAGCCGAACTTGAGCGAAAAGCACGCACCCGCACAGCGGGTCGCGTCGCTGCAATGGATGGTCTGGCCGGCGGTGATCTTCGTCGCCGTGATGGTCATCTTCCCTTTCGGCTTCGCGTTCTGGCTCAGCCTGCTCGACTACAAGATCGGGCAGAGCGACGCCTTCATCGGCCTGGGCAACTACGGTGCCTTGCTGGCCGACCCGCAGTTTTGGAACGGCCTCAAGCTGACCTTCATCCTGTACCTGGGTGCGCTGGTCATTCAGCTCGTGCTGGGCGTGGCGCTGGGCTTGCTGCTGCACCGGGTGGAAACGCTCAAAGGTCTGGTGCGCACGGTGATGGTGTCGCCGTTCATGCTGCCGCCAGTGGTGGTGGGCATGATGTGCATCGTGGTGCTCGACCCCGGCATGGGGGTGGCCAACTACCTGCTCAAGAGCATCGGCCTGCCGCCCAGCCTGTTCCTGGCGTCCAACGACTTCGTCATCTTCACGGTGATCCTGATCGACACCTGGCAATGGGCGCCCTTCGTCGCGCTGATCGTGCTGGGCGGCTTGCAGTCGCTGCCGGCACGGGTGTACGAAGCGGCGGCCATCGACGGCGCACGCGGCTGGCGGCGCTTCGTCTACATCACGCTGCCGATGCTCGGGCCCACGATCGTCACCGCTGCGGTGCTGCGCAGCGTGGACCTTCTGCGCTTCTTCGACGTGATCTACATCACCACCCAAGGCGGGCCGGGCTATGCCTCGTCCACGCTGAACATCTACGCCTACCGCAAGGGTTTCGAGTTCTCGGACATCGGCTACGCATCGGCGCTGATGATCACGCTGTCCACCATCGTCTTCGGCGCGGTGCTGGTGTTTTCGCAACTGCGGCGCAAGGTGGCCTGGTGAAGGCGCTGGGCCTCGGACGCGCGGCACGCGGCGTGCAGGTGGCGGTGTTGATGGCGGTGCTGTTCGCGCCCATCGTGTGGATGATGTTGGCCAGCTTCAAGAGCCGGGTCGACATCACGCGCTACCCGCCCACGCTGTTCTTCACGCCCACGCTGGACAACTACCGCGAGCTGTTCGTGCGCACCGACTTCCTCGACAACACGCTGAACAGCTTCATCGTGGCTGCAGGGTCCACCCTGCTGGGCCTGCTGCTGGCCATTCCCGCCGCTTTCGCCATCAGCTGGCACCGGCTGTCCTGGCCGGCGACGCTCACGCTCTTCGCACGCATGGCGCCGGGCACGCTGTTCCTGCTGCCTTGGTTCCTGATGTTTTCCAAGCTCGGGCTGACGGGCACGCATGCGGCGCTGGTCATCACGCATGCCGTCATCACCCTGCCCATCGCGCTGTGGACGCTGCTGCCGCACTTCGACGGCCTGCCGCGCGAACTGACCGAAAGCGCGCAGCTCGACGGTTGCAGCTCGCTCGACATCCTGCTGCGCATCGCGCTGCCGGTGGTGATGCCGGGGCTCATCGTGGCCACCATCCTGAGTTTCATCTTCAGCTGGAATTACTTCCTCTTTGCGCTGGTGCTCTCGGGCATCACTTCCAAAACCGCCATCGTCGCTTCGTTCAACTTCATCGGCGAAGGCGTCACCAACTGGGGCACGCTGATGGCGGCGGCCACCGTGATTGCACTGCCGCCGATCGCGCTGACCTTCCTGATCCAGCGCCGGCTGGTCGCGGGGCTTTCCTTCGGCGCCGTCAAAGGCTGAGAGCTCACGATGCAACACGCCACCTTCCTGGGCCAGGGCCGCATCGAGATCACCACCTCGGCGCTGCCGGTGGCGGCCAGCGGCGAAGTGCTGCTGCGCGTGCTGGCCTGCGCGCTGTGCGGCAGTGATCTGCGCCCGCTGCGCAAGGGCTGGCCGGTGACGCCGGGGCACGAGATCGTCGGCCGCGTTGACCAACCCGACCACGCGCTGCACGGCCAGCGCTGCCTCGTCTACATCCCCGTCTGGTGCGGCCGTTGCGTGGCCTGCCAGGCCGGCCACACCCAGCTGTGCGAGAACGCCACCGACTTGATGGGCTGGCAGCGCCCGGGCGGTTACGCGCAGGCGCTGGCGGTGCCCGAGCAGTGCCTGATGCCGGTGCCCGACGACGTGCCCACGCACCTGGCGCCGCTCCTGCTGGACACCATCGGCACCGCAGCGCACGGCGTGCGGCTGAGTCAAGCGCTGGCGCCAGCGGGCCGCGCCTTGGTGCTGGGTGCCGGGCCCATCGGGCTCGGCGCGCTCTTGGTCTTGCAGCAGTTCGGCTACGGCCCAGTGGACGTGGTCGACCCGAACGCCTTTCGCTTGAAGGTCGCGGCGGAACTGGGCGGCACGCCGCTGGCCGTGCCCGCGCCCGGCGCGCGCTATGCGCTGGTGCTGGAGTGCAGCGGCAAGGACGCCGCGCGCCAGGCCGCGCTGGAGGCGGTGGCCGCGCGCGGCGTGGTGGTGCAACTCGGCGAGGCCGACACCTGGCAAGTGAACGAGACCAAAGCCATTCGGCGCAAGGACTTCTACGTCCTGCGCTCGTTCTACTTCCCGCTCTCGGAGTACGCGCCCAACATCGAGCTGCTGCGCGCCAACCGCGCGCGCTACGAGCGGCTGGTGGATGCGCGCGTGCCGCTGCAAGGGCTGCAAACGCTATTCGGGGAGTTTGCGCGCGGCGAGCGGCTCAAGCCCCAGTTGTCACTGGAGGAGCCGACGTGAGTGGCGTATCGATTCGCAAGGTCCACAAGAGCTACGGCGCTATCGAGGTCATCCACGAGCTCAGCGTCGAGGTGAACGAGGGTGAGTTCATGGTCTTCGTCGGGCCCTCGGGCTGCGGCAAGAGCACGCTGCTGCGCATGGTGGCCGGCCTGGAAGCTTTTCAGCACGGTGAAATCCACATCGCAGGCCGTCTGGTCAACGCGCTGCACCCGAGCGAGCGCGACATCGCCATGGTCTTCCAGGACTACGCGCTGTACCCGCACATGAGCGTGCGCAAGAACATGGGCTTCGGCTTGAAGATGCGCAAGCACACAGCGGCCGACATCGAGCAGCGTGTGGCCGATGCCGCCGCCGTGCTGCAAATCGAGCACCTGCTCGAGCGCCGCCCGCGTGAGCTCTCAGGTGGCCAGCGCCAGCGTGTGGCGATGGGTCGCGCGATCGTGCGCAAGCCCAAGGTCTTCCTCTTCGACGAGCCGTTGTCGAACCTGGACGCCAAGCTGCGCGTGGACATGCGCGGCGAGATCAAGGCGCTGCACCAGCGGCTGAAGACGACCTCGATCTACGTCACGCACGACCAGGTTGAGGCCATGACCATGGCCGACCGCATCGTCGTGCTCAACGCCGGTCAGGTCGAACAGATTGGCACGCCGCTGCAGCTGTACCACCAGCCGGCGACGCGCTTCGTCGCCGGCTTTCTGGGTGCGCCGGCCATGAATTTCCTGCCGGTGAACGTGGACGGCGACACCGTGCGCCTGCCCGGCGGCGGCACGCTCGTCGTGCCGGGCGCGCGACAAGGCGCCAGTGACCTCGGCGTGCGGCCCGAGCGTATGCGCGTCGTGGGCACCGACGTTGGCGACACCGCAGCCCAGCTGCACGGCAGCGTCAGCCTGGTCGAGCCGCTGGGCGCTGACACCTTGGTCACGGTGCTGTGCGCCGGCCACAAGCTCGTGGTGCGTGTCGGCGGCGACAGCCCGCTGCGAGCGGGCGACGCAGCGCACCTCGCGCTGGACGCCGACAGCGTGATGCTCTTCGACCCCGCGACGGGCAGGCGCTGACGCGCATGGCC
>JANOJR010000500.1:0-4248 GCA_031418855.1 Rubrivivax sp. | reverse complement strand
CGTTTGCGCGGCCCGAAACCACGCACGCCTTTGTGGATGTGGTAGGTGGCCACGCGCAGCGAGCCCAGGCCGGTCATGGGCGGCACCAGCGAGCTTTGGCGGATGTGGCTGCGACTCATGCAAGGCTCGTCAGATAGCGGGGCAGCTGCAAAATGGCCTCGGCATTGCTGGGTGAAAAGCAACGGTCAGCCGCTTCACGCCACGGCCACCAGGCGTGCTGAAGGTGTTCACGCGGCGAGAGCGTCACCGCCAGCTTACTTGGCAGCAAAAGGCCGAACACATGCTCGGTGTTTTGCGTCACGCCAGGCGCGTAGCGGTGGCGCCACTGCGGGTAGATCTCGTAAACATTCTCCATCGCCCAGTCGCTGAGCTCACCTTCCACGATGCCGGTTTCTTCGGCCACCTCACGCCGAGCTGTCAGCGTCAGTGCTTCGTTAGCATCGTCCAGCGAGCCGGTGACACTTTGCCAGTAGCCGGGGTGGTCAGCGCGCTCGATCAGCAGCACCTCACCAGTGGGCGTGTAGATCACTACGAGCACCGAGCGCGGGATCTTGAAAGGCGCAGCCATGTCAGACGTGCGCTCGGCGTGCGGCCACGGCCGCTGCCAGCTCGCGCAACAGCGGCTCGGTGTCGGTCCAGCCGATGCAGGCGTCGGTGATCGACACACCCGGTGCCAACGCTTGGCCGGCGCGCAAGTCCTGCCGGCCTTCCGCAAGATGGCTCTCGACCATGACGCCGGTGATGCGCCGCTCGCCGGCCGCGACGCGCATGGCGATGTCGTGGGCGACGTCGATCTGGCGCCTGTGCTGCTTGGCGGCGTTGGCGTGGGAGCAGTCGATCATCAGCTGCTCGCGCTGGCCAGCTTTTTTCAAGACCGCACAGGCCGCGTCAACATGCGTTGCATCGAAGTTAGGCACCTTGCCGCCGCGCAAGATGATGTGGCCGTCGGGGTTGCCGCGTGTCTCAAAGATCGCCGCCACGCCCATCTTGGTCATGCCCATGAACGAGTGCGGGTGGGCACTGGCCAGCACGGCGTCGGCCGCTACCTGCACGCCGCCGTCGGTGCCGTTCTTGAAGCCCACCGGGCACGACAAGCCCGACGCCAGCTGGCGGTGGCTTTGGCTCTCGGTCGTGCGCGCGCCGATGGCGCCCCAGGCGATGAGGTCGGCCAGGTACTGCGGCGACAAGAGGTCAAGGAACTCGGTGCCTGCGGGCAGGCCCATCGCGCTGACTTGCAGCAGCAGCTCGCGCGCCCGGCGCAGGCCTTCGTTGATGTAGCAGCTGCCGTCCAGGCGCGGGTCGTTGATGTAGCCCTTCCAGCCCACCGTCGTGCGCGGTTTCTCAAAATACACGCGCATGACGACGATGAGGTCTTGGCGCAGTTCGTCGGCCAGCGCCTTGAGCTTGGTGGCGTACGTGATGGCGGCGTCGTGGTCATGGATCGAACACGGGCCCACCACCGCGATCACGCGGTCGTCATGGCCGTGCAGCACCGCCGCGATGGCCTGGCGTGTGTGCTCGACCAGGTCTTCGATCGCCTGGGTGACGGGCAGCTCTTCAAGCAACACGGCGGGCGAGACGAGTGCGCGCACGGCCTTGATGCGCACGTCGTCGATGCGCGTGGTGTCGAGGGTGGGGGTGGGGATGGTGGGGGTGGGCATGGTCAGCGCGGCGCGATGCTCTCGCGGATCCAGGTGGCGAAGGTGGCCTCGTCGATCTCGCCGCTGGCCAGGCCGAACACTGCAACCGTGGCTTCAGCCTGTGTGGCCGTCAGGCGGTGTCCGTTCAATCCAAGGAACAAGCCCACCGAGAGGAAGGCCGCACGCTTGTTGCCGTCGACGAACGGGTGGTTCTTGGCCAGGCCGAAGGCATACGACGCAGCCAGCTCGGCCAGGTCGGGCTGGCCATAGGCGGCCAGGTTCTCGGGCCGCGCCAGCGCGGAAGCCAGCAAGCCGGCATCGCGCAGGCCACTGGCGCCGCCGTGCGCGGCCAGGCTCTCGTCGTGCAGCAGCACGAGCAGCCGCCGGTCGATCCAGCGCCAGTTCACTTGGCGCTACTTCGCAAGGGCGCGAAAGGTGTCGCGGTACTCGCGCATGAACTCGCGGCCGATGTCCAGCTGTTCGGCAAAGCCGGGGTCCAGCGGCGTCAGCGCAAAGCCATCGGGCGTCTCGGTCATATAGACCGTGTCACCCTTGTTCAGCTTCAGCCGCGCTAGAACATCCTTGGGCAGGATCACGCCAAAGGAATTGCCGATCTGGGTGACTTTGAGTGTGTGCATGTGGCGCCTCGAAGCTTGTTATAACGCATGTTATATCAAGCCATGACGCCGACACAAGCGTGGGCACAGCGTGGGCACAAGCGCCGGCCCAGGCCCGCTACACCCCCGCTTGCGGATTGCGCAGCCGAATGTGCAGATCGCGCAGCTGCCCTTCGTCGACCACGCTCGGCGCGCCCGTTAGCAAGCACTGGGCGCGCTGCGTCTTGGGGAAGGCGATGACGTCGCGGATGCTCTCGGCCCCGGCCATCATCGTCACCAGCCGGTCGAGACCAAAGGCCAGACCGCCGTGCGGCGGCGCGCCGTACTGCAGCGCGTCGAGCAAGAAGCCGAACTTCACTTTGGCGTCTTCGGGCGAGATGTTCAGCGCGGTGAAGACCTTGCTTTGCACCTCGGCGCGGTGGATACGCACCGAGCCGCCGCCGAGCTCCCAGCCGTTCAAAACCATGTCGTAGGCCTTGGCGATGCAGGCGCCGGGGTCCGTGTCCATCAGGTCTTCGTGGCCGTCTTTCGGTGCCGTGAAGGGGTGGTGCACGGCGCTCCAGCGCTTGGCTTCTTCGTCGTACTCGAACATCGGGAAGTCGACCACCCACACCGGCGCCCAGCGGTCTTCGAAGAGCCCGGCGTTGCGGCCGAATTCGCTGTGGCCAACTTTCACGCGCAGCGCGCCCAGCGCGTCGTTCACAACCTTGGCTTTGTCGGCGCCGAAGAAGATGAGGTCGCCATTGCGTGCGCCAGTGCGCGCGATGATTTCGGCAATCGCCGCGTCGTGCAGGTTCTTCACCACCGGGCTTTGCAAGCCTTCGCGGCCCTTGCCGGCGTCGTTGACCTTGATCCAGGCTAGACCCTTGGCGCCGTAGATCTTCACGAACTCGGTGTAGGCGTCGATCTCGCCGCGGCTCAGGCCCCCTTGCGCTTCACCACCACCTGGCACGCGCAGCGCGGCCACGCGCCCTCCCTTGGCGTTGGCGGGGCCGGAGAAGACCTTGAAGTCGACGTCGCGCATGACGTCAGTCAGCTCGGTGAATTCGAGCTTCACGCGCAGGTCCGGCTTGTCCGAGCCATACCGGTGCATGGCTTCGGCGTAAGTCAGTTGCACATACACCGGCAGCTCCACGCCGAGTGCCTTGCGAAACACCGTGCGCACCATGCCTTCGGTGATGGCGCGGATCTCTTCTTCGCCCAGGAATGAGGTCTCGATATCGATCTGGGTGAACTCGGGCTGGCGGTCGGCGCGCAGGTCTTCGTCGCGGAAGCACTTGGTGATCTGGTAGTAGCGATCAAAGCCCGCCACCATCAAGAGCTGCTTGAAGAGCTGCGGGCTTTGCGGCAGCGCGAAGAAGGCGCCGTCGTGCACGCGGCTGGGCACCAGGTAGTCGCGCGCACCCTCGGGCGTGCTCTTGGTCAACATCGGCGTTTCGATGTCGACGAAGCCTTGCTCGTCGAGGTACTTGCGCACCTCCATCGCCGTGCGGTAGCGCAGCATCAGGTTCTTCTGCATGGCCGGGCGGCGCAGGTCAAGCACGCGGTGCGTCAGGCGCACGGTCTCGCTGAGGTTGTCGTCGTCGAGCTGGAAGGGCGGCGTCACGCTGGGGTTGAGCACCTCGAGCTCCAGGCACAGCACTTCGATCTTGCCGCTGGTGAGGTTGGTGTTTTCGGTGCCGGCCGGGCGCGCACGCACCTTGCCGACGACCTTCAGGCAGAACTCGCCGCGCACGCTCTCGGCCACGGCGAACATGTCGGCACGGTCGGGGTCGCAGACAACTTGCACCAGGCCTTCGCGGTCGCGCAGGTCGATGAAGATGACGCCGCCATGGTCGCGGCGACGATGCGCCCAGCCCATCAAGGTGACGGTTTGGCCCAGCAGGGTTTCGCTGACGAGGCCGCAGTAAGTGGTTCTCATGGAGATGCTCCGCAATTCAGTTCAGGGGGCGCGGCGCCACGGGCTCGCGCTTGCAGGGGGTGGGATGGCT
>JANOJR010000499.1:0-11266 GCA_031418855.1 Rubrivivax sp. | reverse complement strand
GTTGTATGCGACTTGCATCAGGGCGTCGGCACGGATCGCGCGGAGCGGCGCTGTGCACGTCACCAAACCGTTAGCTTGGCTTGAGCGGCGGCGTATGGTCGAGGCGTGAGGGCGAGAACGGAATTTCGCAGGGCCGACTGTTTAATAAACCAGAATTCAGCATGCCAGCGGATAGGCTTATTCAAACGTTCCGCGAAGAACACATTGACGCTATTCGTACGTTATCGTACATTGGAGTACACAGACTCCACATCCCTCATGAGCGCCGTCCTTCAGCCCAGCACTGCCAAGCAAGCCGCCGTCTCTGTGACCACGGCCGCTGCCTCCGAAGCCGCGTTGCGCACCTTTTGGCGCCTGGCCGAGGCCTGGAAACTCACCACCGGCGAGCAGCTCACGCTGCTGGGCGTGGCCCGCACCACGCTGTACCAGTGGAAGCAAGGCAAGGTCGGCCCGCTGGACCGGCACGTGCTGGAACGCCTGTCCTACCTGTTCGGCATCTACGCCGCGCTGCAGATCCTGCTGCCCGTGCCCGAGCGAGCCAACGAGTGGATCCGCAAGCCCAACACGGCTCCGTTCCTGGCCGGCAGCTCGGCGCTGCAACGCATGCTGGGAGGGCAGGTGGCCGACCTCTTCGTGATCCGGCAGTATCTGGATGCCGAACGCGGGGGCAAGGCTTGAGTGAGCTGCCGCGAACAGCCATGACCGCGCTCGACGCCATCCCACTGACCTCGGTGGCCTGGCTGCCGTGCCACCGGCTGATCGCCAGCCGCTTCCCAACCCTGGGTCTGTACGACCAGGTGGCCTCACCCGAAGACCTGGACGTGGTCTTCGCCATTGAAGCGCTGACCAACCCCCGCGTGCGCCAGGAACTGGGCCAGCTCAGCCTGGTGCCACCCGCCGAGCGCGTGGCTGGGCCTGGTGCCACGCTGATCATGGCGGCCTTCACCCACTTGAACCCGCTGGGCTCGCGGTTCAGCGACGGCCGCTGGGGCGTGTACTACGCTGCCGACTCCTTGGACACGGCCGTGGCCGAAGTCAGCCATCACCGGGCCGCCTTCCTGGCGCGCACCGCCGAAGATGCCATCGACATCGACCTGCGCTGGATCCAGGCCGACCTGATGGACAAGCTGCATGACCTGCGAGGGCAGGGCGCCGCGATGCCCGCGGTCTACGACCCAGCCCACTACGGCGCCAGCCAGGACCTGGGACGCGCTCTTCGCTCCCGGGGCAGCCTGGGCATCATCTACGACAGCGTGCGCCACCCGCAAGGCCAGTGTGTGGCGCTCTTCAAGCCCAAGGCCTTGAGCAACGCCCGTGCTGCCGGCCACATCGCCCTGCACTGGGACGGCAGGGCGATCTCGCACTGGTTCGAAAAGGGCAGCCCTCATGTGCTCTGAACAGACCCTCAACCAACCGCGCACCGAAGCTGAAGTGGCCCGCTGAACGCCAGTACGGCAAGCGCGGCTCCTTTGCCCTTGCCCACGCTTGCAATATTACGCGCCGCGTAATACATTGCGCGCATGATCCAGTCGTTCAAGTGCAAGGACACTCAGGCGCTTTATGAGGGCAAGTGTCCTCGCAAGTTCAAAGCTTTGGCCAGGGTTGCGGAGTGCAAGCTCGCACAACTTGACGCCGCACAGACACTGGCCTTCTTGAAGGCGCCGCCAGGCAATCACCTGGAGACACTGAAGGATGATCGCAAGGGTCAGCACAGCATCCGCATCAACGACCAGTGGCGCATCTGCTTTGTTTGGACCGAGGTCGGGCCCTCGGACCTCGAGATCGTGGACTATCACTGAAGGAATCAACATGGCACGCCCTGTCAACCGTATGCGCTCAGTTCACCCTGGCGAGGTTCTGCGCGAGGACTATCTGGCCCCACTCGGGCTGAGCGTCAATGCGCTGTCTGTCGCGCTGGGTGTTCCCGCGACACGCATTCACGAAATCGTCAAGGAGCGGCGAGCAGTCACGGCAGACACTGCGGCACGCTTGGCCAGGTACTTCGGCGGTGACGCAAGCTCATGGTTGGTCATGCAGGCGAACTACGACTTGACGACTCTGCCAACGCGCCGCGACATCGAGCGCGTGGTGTCTGCACGCGAACGGCTCGCTGCATGAGCGACATGTCCCAACGAAGGTATCGGGTCAGCTGTCCCAACTTACGTGGCGAAGTCTTTGCTCGATCGCGTTGTCTTGTGTGGCGATCCGAAATGGGAAACCTGATCCAAGAATGTCCTTCGAGTTCATGTCTGCGACGTCGGTGCTGACACCTGGCGATGTACGGCAAAACGACGTACACTTTAAGACTTCGTCAAGGAACGCCATGTCGACCCAAGAAACCACCCGCACCGCACGCGTTGAAGCGCGCATTGCACCCGAGTCGCTGGCGGTGGTTCGTCGCGCCGCAGAACTTCAGGGCTGCAGCATCAGCGACTTCCTGGTGGCCGCAGCCTTGAAGGACGCCCACAAGACCATCGAGGACGCCCAGATCATCCGGCTGTCGGTGGACGACCAGCAGCGGTTCGCTGCGATGCTGTTGAATCCGCCTGCGCTCGCGCCCGCCATGAAGCGCGCGCTCAAAGCCCGCCAACGCCTGATCGCTGACGCGAAGTGACAGCCGCATTCCGCCTGGAAGTGCTGGGGCCCGGTCACGACCGCGAGCGCTTTGCGTGCGGCGTCGAGGCCCTGGATGGCTACTTCGCCCGCCAGGCAACACAGGATGTTCGTCGCCGCGCCAGCGCCTGGTACGTGGCGGTGGAGGCCAAGACCGGCAAAGTGGCGGGGTACTACACCCTAGCGGCGGGCGGCGTGCCACTGACCGATCTGCCCGAGGCGCTCAGCAGGCGCCTGCCACGCTACCCCTCGGTACCCGTGGCCAGGGTCGGCCGTCTCGCCGTCGACAAGGCGTTCCACGGCAACAAGCTCGGGGGCGCACTGCTCGCCGATGCGGCCATTCGGACCATTAGGACTATTAGGGCCATGCGGTCCGACGTGGCCGTGTTTGCCCTGGTGGTCGATGCCAAGGACGATGCCGCCGAGGCCTTCTACCTTCATCATGGGTTCGAACGTTTTGGCACCAACGCAAGGCAGCTGATCGTGTCCCTGAAGCACTTCGCGCAAGAACACGAATAGCGGCCAGTCAGTGAGCAACGATCAATGCCCGAGCTCAAGAAGCCTTCCATGACCCACGTCGGCCCATTTGAAGCCAAGGACCGCGCTTGCGACCTGGACGAGCCAGTAGCGCTCGGGGAGGAGCGCGACAAGAAGTGCGACACCACGCGCGACACCATGCGCGCCTGCGAGCGGCCCGCAAACCTGACGCCAGCTCGTGCGCTCGCAGCGTTGGATCCAGTGCGCGGATGGGCCGCCCGGGTCCGCGACAGCCGAGCGGGTCAGCCCCTGGGCGATGGGCCCCCCATCCGACACATGATCGAGGAGGGCCGGCGCTGATGCTTGAACCGCAGTCAACCAGTCTGATGTCCGAAGGCGACCGGGTGCGAGTGGGAGAGGAGGGCGGTGACCTCCCAATGGGTTCTCAAGTGCCCCTGTGCTCAGCAACGACCGGCGGTACAGGTGACTGAGATTTACCCGAACCCACTCGACGACGCCGTGCTCGCCGCAACATGGGACGCGGCCTGGTCGTCACTCGGCCGGCCGCCACCCGCAGGATTGCAGGCCGAACTCATGGTCGCCTGGTCCGAGTCGCACCGGCACTATCACGACCAGCGCCACCTGCGCGAGTGCCTGGGGCTGTGGACACGTTGGCGCGGCCACAGCCGACGCCCCGGCGAAGTGGCCATCGCGCTGTGGTTCCACGACGCCATCTACGACCCTCAGGCGGGCAGCAACGAGTTGCACAGTGCGGCGTGGCCGGCACGGTCTCTTGTGCGCGCCGGCGCCGACAGCGACACGGCGCAGCGCGTCTACGACCTGGTCATGTCCACAAAGCAGGCCACGCAGCACGGGTTGACGCAAGAGACGGCACTGGCCGCGCTGGGGTCTAACCCAGACGCGCAACTGCTCGTCGACATCGACCTGTCCATCCTCGGTAGCCCGCCCGAGCGCTTCGAACGCTACGACCAGGACGTGCGCAAGGAGTACGCGTGGGTGCCGGGCTTGCGCTACCAGCAAGCGCGGGCCCAGGTCCTACAGAGCTTCCTCGACCGGCCGCAGCTATACCACAGCGAGGCGGCCGTGGCCTTGCTCGAACGCCAGTCCCGCGTCAACCTGGCCGCCGCCCTGTCGCGGCTCGCGCAATGACCGCGCGCAACCCCACCCTTGTCAGCGCCGCACGCCAGCGCAAGCTGCACGTCGGCCACTTCGCCTTCATGCGCTCGGTGGTGCAGGGCCTCGATCCCCGAGAAAGCTGGGAGCGCTACTTCCGCGTCGAAGGCGAGGCCACCGACCAGCGCGCCGTGCGCGCCACCATCGCCTGGATCCGCGACGAGTTCGCCGCTGCGGCGAAGCGCGAGGACCGGTTTGGCACCGCGCGCCTGGTGCGCATCGATGCCACCCGCATCGCCGACCCCGCACTTGGAACACCCCTCGAACTCCCGAGCCTCGAAGCCTTCGCCGAAGCGCATGGCCTCGAAGACGAGCGCCAGGCCATCCAGATCGCCGCTTTCGAGGCTGAGTACGGCCGCGCGAGCCAGCGCCTGCGCCGGCGCGCCAACCTGATCGCGCGCCAGCTCGAAGCACTGCGCTGGCTCGAAGCCCTGGTCGCCCAGTCCCCGAAGGCCGGCGACTCGGTCGCCGCCTGGCTGAACCCCACGCTGGCCAGCCATCTCGAAGCCGCAGACATCTTCACGCTCGCGCAGCTGGTCGAGCGCATCAACGGCGTGGGCCGACGCTGGTACGCCGGCATCAAGTCGATGGGCGAGGGCAAGGCGCAGCGCATCGTCGAATGGCTGCGGGATGTGGCCAACACCGACCAAGTCAGCATCGAACTTCAACTCGGCCGCCATGTGGCGATGCCGCGCAGCAAGCTCTTCGCCCACGAGTTGAACGCCGTCGTCGCCCCGGCCACCGCCATCCGTCCCCTGGAAAAGTTCATCGTGCCGGCCGAACTCGATGGCACCCGAGGCCTCTACCGCCGCCCACAGGCCCAGTGCCTTCTGAAGGCGAGCAACGACTACCAGGCCATCCTCGCCTGGCTGCGTTCCAAGCACGGCCTCACCCCCGATCAGAAAGCCCACCTCACTTCGGCATACAGCAGCCTCTGAATCTGGCGCGGGTGTTCGACCTGCTGGACCGCTGTGAATGAGCTCAGCCAGCGCACAAGCCCCGTCGCAGGATGAAGCGCCGCGCACCGCAGGGCCGCTGGGTGCCGACAACCATGCCAGTACATGGACGCCAGCAACCACGCCAGCACCGGGCAGTCCGCGTTGCCGGCCACCGCCGTGGCGGTGTTCAGCACAAATGTCTTCGCAATGCGCCCGAGCGTTCGCCGGTGAACACCCCCTGGGTTGGGCCGCTGACGGTTGAGCAAGATGCGCAATGCCAAAACGCAATGCTCTGTCAGATCCCCTGGCAGGCCTTCTTCCTCGGCGCCTGTCCAGGAAATTGACGGCCGCGGCCACTCCCAAAGCAGTCGCCACCCCAAGCGCTCGCGCCATTGCTGAACAAGCGCGCTGCGCGCGGCTTGAGCCACCTGCGCTGACGACAATGGTTCTGGACGAAGTGGCGCAGCCGCAGGCCACTTGCCGGTGGCGACTTTGGGGGCGACCTCCCAATTCTTGAACCCGTGCTGGTTGCCTGGCGCCTGCAACTCGTGGCTCGCCGGGACCAGGATCGGCAGCACTGCTGCTATCCCTGCGGCCGCACGGTTTGCTGCGCCTGCACATACCCTGAATCCTTCACCGCGCGCTCCCAGTGCGCGCGGCCCAGCTCCAGGCCCAGAGCGTCCCACTGTGGCCCGTTGATCAAGACCGACTCCACCGCGCGGGTGAAGTAGTCCATGGCGACTTCCATTTGGCCGTGCAGCTGAGCGGTTGCGTGCGCGTGCAAGAACGCGTCCCACAAGGCCGCCCCCGATCGCTCCAGTCGCAGCCCCGCGCCGAATGCCTGGGGATAGAAGAAGCCCGTGAACGTTGGCCCCGTGTCTTCGGGATACCTGCTCAAGTCGTAGCTGGCCAGGCAAGTCGAGGCGTCGACCGCGTCGGTGATGCCGCGAAATTGCTGCTGCTCGATCATGAAACGCGCCACGATCTGCTCGTCCCCTGCCAACTGGTACTGCGCGCGTTGCTCCATCAACTGGGGTTGGCCCACCAAGAACGTGATCAAACGCAGCCCGTGATGGGCGAGTTGGTCGTGCACGTCCCGCAGCCACTCCAAAGCGTGCTTGGACATGCGCTGGGCTTCATCGCAAAGCAGCACCACGATGTGGCCGGCTCGCATCTGAAGCTGCTCGCTGAGGCGGCGCATCAGAACGTAGCGCTTCTCGGCCACGCTCGCGGGCTGTGGGTGGCGCACGCCGGCAGCGGCCAGAAGCATGCTGAAGAACGGCCCCTCAAAGTCGCCCCGGTGATGCTCACACGACAGCCTGAGCACCAAGATGTCGCTGCGCTGTCGCGCCAGGTGCATGGCCACGTAGTCGATCGCGTGTGTCTTGCCCATGCGTGGGCGAGCGTGGATGAGCGCGCCCGGTATGAGCAAGCGAATGCAATGCTCCGCCAGGTCGACGAGGTTCTCGATGGCCCCGGTGGCCACCCGGTAGTGCCGCCGTGTCAAGGGATGGTTGTGCACGCTCAGCGGTGGCACGCTGGTCGGGTGCAACGAACCCGGCAGCGGCGGGCGGGCCGCACGGCGGTGCGGTGGTGCGGTGGCGGGCTTCACGGCACGGGTCGAAGAATCCTGCATGTCAGCTCCTGAAAACCGGCGGCGATGCGGGCCCGGCCGATGCCCGATGGGCGCGATCGCGCCAATCCCGTCAGTTGCCTCAGCAGGGACCACCCAGGTCGCACCAGCCGCACCGCTTGGTAACGATGGGCACGGCGTCAGCTCAGTGCGGGCTCACCTTGAGAACCCGCGCGTGATGCGCAAGTGCTTTCCCTTGACGGGCCCGGTACTGAGCTGCGCCAGGGGGCCTGGCGCATCAGCTGAAGCGTCAGACGGCGGCGCCGTCGCGGCTGGCTTGCCCGGTCGCGACCGATCGCGCTGCACCTGTGCGATATCACTGGCGGCACGCTTGCGCTTGGGCACTTGCTGGCGCCGCAGCTTCAAGAAGGCCTCCACAGGGTTGTCGCCGGCGACAAACGTCAACTGGCGTTCGCGCTTGGCCTTGAAGAACTGTTGGCGCAACCACAGTGAATGCGGCTCGTAGCGCCAAGGGCCGCTGGCCAGCAGCGGCTCCAAGATCTCACCGTCCTCGGTCGTCGCGGTCAACTCGCGCAAGTCAGCGGGGTCGAAGTGCACGCGCAGCTTCTTGCCAACGAGCCCACTTCGCCGGGCGAGTTGGCTGCAGGTGTAGCGCACATGCATGAAGCTGATGTAGGGCCGCTCGCCGCGGGCCAGGTTGCCGTGCACTGCGCACAGGATAGGGTCGTGCAGCAGTGAGGGATGCAAACGCAGCGGCACCGGCACCCGGGTCAAGCGCACGGGATCGCGGCCCATGCCCATCACATGCCGGCGCATCATCTCCAGCGGCGTCAGTCCGCCCAGGCCCGCGTGCGGCGTGCCGTGGTAGTTCCAGACCTGCATGGCCAGCAGCTCGTCGAGTTCCTGGACCGTCACCAGCAGACGCAAGTTGTCCTTGGGGTCGCGCAAGCGGTGCAGCAGTGTTTTTGCCGCCGGACGACCTGGCAGTGCCCCGGGCAAGCGGCGCGACAGCGTGGCCGTCACGGTGCCGAAGAAGCGTTCGATGAACGGCCGGTCGTCGGGCTGGTAGGCGGGACCGAAGTCGGCCGTGCAGCCCAGCGAGTCGCACAGGACGTCCAGGCTGGTGGTAGCCAGGTGTGCGCGCGCGTTGTCCAGGCGGATCTGCCGCCAAACCGCATGCCGGGTGGCCTCAAGCGCCTGAGAGACATAGCCCCCGGACGGGAGCAGTTGCAGGCCCGGCAAAGTCAGCGTTGGCCAACAGGCCGGCGCCAAAGCGCGCTTGACGGTCTCAATGACATCAAAGCGGTTGCACTCGCGCTTGAGCGAGAGTTGCCAGCCCAGGATGCACCGCGTGGCCACGTCGATGATGGCCAGCAGCCAGACCCGCTCGATCTCCAGCGACTGCTCGCCGCCCAGCGGATCCCGGTCGATGACCTTCAGCCGCAGGTCCATCTTGTGTGCGTCAAACTCGACCGTGTCCAAAGCATCCAACGCGCTGCGCGCTGGCAACTGGCGCAAGGCAGAGGCGGGCTTGATGCGTGTGCCGGCGGCCGCAGCTGCGAGGTCGAAGTCTTCATCGGTCCAAGATCGCAAGGTCCTGGCCAAGGACCGAACGGCCTTGTCCTTCTGATTGAGCGGGTAGTCGCCCGCCCCCAGGCCCAAGTCTCGGCAAGCCCGCAGAAAGCGCTGCGAAGCGCCCAGGGTGCCCGTCAATCGCCCGCGTTCACCGGACGCCTTGAGCTGCACGGCGCCGCCCGTGATCTCGCCACGCAGCTGGGCGGCCAGGCTGGGGTGGCGCAGCAGAAGTTGATGAAAGGCGCCAGAGTTGCCGCCGGCTCGGTAAGCCAGCACCTTGGGTGGCTTGATGCGCTCATAGGACTGCACGCGCACATGAGGCTGCAAGGCTCGCCATCCCCAAAGCCGGCCATCGGGGTGAGGGCGCTGGGCCCGCGCCACCATGCGCAGCACGGTGGCGCGGTGAATGCCCGTGGCCTCGATCTGCTCAAGCGTGTCGCCGCGCGCGTAGGCCTGAACCGCCTTGTAGCGCAGCCTGTAGCTCGCCTTGGCCTCCTCGTCGAAAACGCGGTCGTCAACGGCGGGCCAGTCAGCCAGCTGCAACAAGGATCGAGAGACGCGTGTGCTCATCGCGACCACCATCACCTTCTGCGAAACCGCGTCGCACCGCTCAGTGGTGCCAGCGCCAAGTCTGGACTCACAACGCGACCGCCCGCAACAAGCCAGAACAGCGCGGCCTCCACACTGCCACCGTCATACTCGGCGAAGCGCCTCGCGATGGTGTCTAGAGAATTCTGACTGCCCAGAAAGACAACCAAAGACTGCTCAAGGAGTTGATCCCGAAAACGGCGGTAGCTCACCAGGATCTGAACGATGTGCGCCCAGTTGGCCAGCGGGACGGACCAAGCCGCCAGGTCGACGCAACACACCGGGCGCACCGGCAGGTTGTGCAGTCGAGTTGGGGTCGTAGCAGCCGTGCCGGAGCCATGGGTACCCACCGCAGCAGGATCGGCCAGAAGCCAGAACTCACCCGCCGTCGAGCCCTGGAGCCGCACCCAGAAGTCGACGGTGGCGCTCTTCGGCCCGGCAATGCGACAGGGTCGTTCGCAGAAGACAAGCACAGCTGGATTGGCCTCCAGCGCTAGCCAAGTGCGCCAAGCGTCGTAGCTGCTCAAGCTCAAGCGGCGCGACAGCTTCGGACTGAAGACCTCAATGCGACGCTTGTGCCCCGGACGAGAGAAGGGCAGCGGGCGATTGAAGGGGGCAGCGGGCGAGGGCGGCATGACGTGCGCACCAAGGAAGTAAAGTTGCGACCAAGTCGAATGATCGGCAAAGTCTCAACATTACTCCATTTGCGAACATGATCACAGCTTTACTACCAAAAAGTTGGTAGTAATGTTGCGACCGCCAGTCCCAGGCTGCCCGGCTAAGTCATTGATTTTGCTAGAAGCACTACTTCCTACCGCAGTCATATCATGACTACACTTCACGGCCGTTGCGGTTCGTTGTCGTCAAAGCGACAATGGCGGTCTATGCAGCATCGAACAACATTGTGAAGACCTTTGACGACATTCAGGTGCGACGGCCCGAGTTGGCGAAGAGCTACCTCGAACTGATCAAGGCCCAACCCGGTCGGCCGCTGGCGATGTTTGCGCCGCGCCGAGTTGGCAAAACCTTCTTTTTGGACCACGACCTGGCGCCCGCCGCCAAGCAGGCCCGTTGGCTGCCGGTCTACGCCGACCTGTGGCTGCAGAAGTCGGCACCGCTGGACGCAATCAACCATGCGCTGGAGGAGGCGTTGGACGACGTGACGGTGCCGACAAGCGAGGTTGGGCGCCTGGCCAAGACAACGGTGAAGAAACTCGGTGTGTTGGGCGCCTCGCTCGACCTTGGCGACGCGCCGGCACGTCGCCCATTGCCCACTGCCGCAGAGATGCGACTGGACGCCCTGGTCGTTCGGCTGTCGGCGGCAGCGGGCAGGCCCATCCTGCTGATGCTCGACGAGATCCAGTCTCTGGGGGATGTCGCCAATGGAGATAAGATCATTGCGACCTTGCGTGCCGTGCTGCACAAGCGACGCGACATCCTGAAGTCCGTCTTCACCGGATCGTCGCAGGAGGCGATGACGCGAATGCTGTCCACAGCTGGCGCGCCGATGTACCAGTTCGCGCAGCTGCTGGACTTCCCGGTGTTGGGCGACGAGTTCCTCAAGCAGCTTGCCGATCACTTCGCGCGCGTGCACCCCGGCAAGCGCCTGCAGCCCGGCGACATGACGCGCGTCTTCACCAGAATCGGCTTCAAACCCGGATTGATGAGGGACTTGGTGAAGTCCATATCGGCCGAAGGCCTCACCGACATGAACGAAGGAGTCAGGCGCTTCTTGAGCGACGAGCGCCAGGTATCGGGTTGGCGAGCGCTGCTGCAGCCGCATGATCTATTTGACCTCGCCGTGCTGCTGACGATCGCCAAAGGCAACCCCCCCATGGGCCAAGCAAGCCTGCAGGCGCTGGCAAAAGTGCCAGGCGCACACCCGACGGTGGCAAAGGTACGGGCGGCCATCGAGCGCCGGCGACGAGCGGGGTTGATCACCAAACCCGGCGGCGGCGCCACAGCCGTTGATGACCCTCTGTTCGCCGAGTACCTGCAGGGCAGGGCGCTTAAACAGCTGATGTAGAAGCTGACATAGAACAAGGCAAGTTCAAAGCCCTCGACCTCGTGGCCAAGTGCACCAAACCGTGCGGGCAATGAGCCTATATCTGGTCAAGCGGGCTGCGCACACCCCGCCGCACGATTGAGCCTAAAAACAGCAGCTACCCGGTCGCGGCGAGCGCCGCAGGCGGGATAGGCAGTGCCATTTGACCGACGATGCGTTGGCAGATGTAGCCCACAAGCGCACGCCAGCGGTCAAGCTTTGGCAACTGCTCCGCAGCGCGTC
>JANOJR010000498.1:0-2636 GCA_031418855.1 Rubrivivax sp. | reverse complement strand
GAAGCCATGCCAAGCGGTCTGGCCGGCTCGTAAAGCGTACTCGGGCTACGAAGACGCCAAATCCGCCCCGCACCGCGTCAAAAGAAGCCCCGCGTTCGGTTGGACATGGCGGTGCAGCTCAAGTCCGACAGGCTCCTAGGAGCGCGTGGCGCCACAAGAGCGTGTTGCAAAACCATGTCACAAGTCCGCGTTAGAGTCGCGCGCCGACCGCGCTGACCCGGGCGGTTTGGAGCCGCCCGTGATGCTTGGTTTGCGCACCGCCATCTACCCCGCCCCCGACCTGGCTGCGGCCAAAGCCTGGTATAGCCAGGTGCTGGGCCAGGCGCCCTATTTCGACGAGCCGTTTTACGTTGGCTTCAACGTAGGTGGCTTCGAGCTCGGCCTGCTGCCCGACGCCACGCCAGGCACCACAGGCCCCCAGCCGCTGTGGGGTGTGGCCGACGCTAACGCTGCACTTGAGCGGCTGCTGGCCTTGGGCGCGCAGCCGCTGGAAGCGGTGGCCGAGGTCGGTGGTGGCATCAAGGTGGCGGCGGTGGTCGACCCCTTCGGCAACCGCCTCGGCCTGATCGAAAACCCCTTGTTCGACCCCGCAGCCACACGATGATTCAGCACAAGCTTGGCCAAGCCTTGCTGATCGCCGCGATGGTGCTGGCCAGCGCAGGCGCCACGGGACAGATTCGCATCGGCCAGACCTCGAGCTTCACCGGCCCGGTGGCGGCCGGCGTCAAAGAGGGCACCGACGGCGCCAAGCTCTATATCGATGCCATCAATGCTGCGGGCGGTATCAACGGGCAGACGATCGAGCTCATCTCGCTGGACGACAAGTTCGACGCCAAGCTCGCCGCCGAGAACGCACAGAAGTTGATCGACCAGGGCGTGGTGGCCCTCTTCTTTAACCGCGGCACACCCCAGACGCAGGCCATCATGCCGGTGCTGAGCAAGGCGCGTGTGCCCTTGATCGCCCCCAGCACCGGCGCCATGGTCTTGCACGAGCCGGTGCATCCGTGGGTCTTCAACGTGCGTGCCACCTACCAGCGCGAGGCCGAGCATGTGGTGCATCACCTGGCCACCATCGGCCTCACGCGCATCGTGCTCTTGCAGTCCAACGACACCTTTGGCGACGACGGTGCGGCCGGCGCCATGAAGGGCTTTGCCAAGGCCGGCATCAAGCCCACGCTGCACATCAAATATGACCGCGCCAAGCCAGACTTCGCGCCGGTGGCGCCGCAGGTGTTTGCCGCCGACGCGCAAGCGGTGGTCTTCGTCGGCGCTGGCACGCAGGTGGTGGACGGCGTGGCGGCGATCCGCAAGGCCGGCTCGCGCACGCAGATCGTCACGCTCTCCAACAACGCCGCCTCGGGCTTCATCAAGGCACTGGGCGAGAACGCGCGCGGCACGGTGGTCTCGCAAGTGTTCCCGTTCGAGCGCTCGCTCGGTTCGCCGCTGGTGAAAGACTTGCTCGAAAAGCTGGGTGGCAAGGCCGAGCCCACGCCGGCCATGCTGGAAGGCTTTGCCGCCGCCAAGGTGCTGGTCGAAGCGCTCAAGCGTGCTGGCAAGAACCCGACACCGGCAAGCATCAAAACCGCGCTGGAAAGCTTCAAGCGCGTGGACATCGGCGGGCTCGAAGTCAGCTTCAGCGCGACCGACCACAGCGGGCTGGACTACGCCGACCTCTCCATCATCGGCGCCGACGGTCGTTTCAGGCGTTAGCACTTTGCCGGCTTCGAGCTGGACGCAGCCGTCTCAATGGCGCGGCTCGCCACCGGCGTCGTGGCCATGGGCACGGGCGTGCGTGCGGGCGATGCGGCGGTCAGGGATGAGCCAGATCAGAGCCACCAGCACGAAGAAGGCCATGCCCGCCCAGGGCGACCACAGCGCCGCCACCGCGATGCCCGCCACGTACAGCAGCGGTGAGGACTTGCCCTTGACGTCTTTGGCCACCGCCTGCGCCAACAAGCCCTGCGGGCCCTGGTGCGCGACGAGCCGCAGCTGCAGCACGTAGAACGCCAACGCGCACAGCAACAGGTTCACGCCGTAGAGCACGGTGGGCCAGCGCTCAAAGTGGTTTTCGCCCATCCACCCAGTGGTGAAGGGCAGCAGCGAGAGCCAGAACAGCAGGTGCAGGTTGGCCCACATCACCGAGCCGTCGATCGACTTGCACAGCTGGAACATGTGGTGGTGGTTGTTCCAGTAAATGCCGACGTAGAGGAAGCTCAAGGCATAACTCAGGAACACCGGCAGCAGCTTGGCAAGCGCTGCGAATTCGGCGCCGTGCGGCACCTTCAGCTCCAAGACCATGATGGTGATGATGATGGCGATGACGCCGTCACTGAAGGCTTCGAGTCGGTTCTTTTCCATGGTGTCGTGGCCCCGATTCCTTATCGTTCGAGGTGAGCGCGAGACGACGGCAGGCCGCCAGGCGCTCGCTACAGAAAATGCACGCCTGCACTGTAGTGCGGGCCTGGCGGCATGCCGTTGACCCCAGCTCGACCGAATGCTTACGCCTCGGTGGGGTAGCGCTCATGGCTCGGGGGTACCCGTGTCTCTGTCCCCTCGATCAAGACCTTCGCGAGCGGCTGCTGCAAGCACTTGATACTTGCGACGGAAAGTGTCAAGCGCCTCTTCTTCCAACTCTT
>JANOJR010000497.1:0-19256 GCA_031418855.1 Rubrivivax sp. | reverse complement strand
CGACACGCTTTGAGTTGGTCATCAACCTCAACGCCGCGCGTGCCATTGACTTCGTGATGCCGCAGGCCTTGCGCTTACGCGCTGACCGCGTCATCGAGTGAGACGCGCGTTCACATCAGCTTCAGAGCCATGACCATCACCGACCTCGACGGTCAAGCCTTGTCGGCTGCGATCCACGCGCGCACCCTGTCGTGCCGCGAAGTGATGCAGGCTTACCTGGGACGCATCCACCAGCTCAACCCCGTCTTCAACGCCATCGTCAATCTCGCCAGCGACGATGCGCTGCTGACCCAGGCCGATGCGCATGACGCGCTGCTGGCGCAGGGCCAAAGCCTGGGCTGGATGCACGGCTTTCCACTCGCGGTGAAGGACATCGCCCACGCGCTGGGCTTCCCCAGCACCCAGGGCTCGCGCCTGCTGGCGTTGCACATGCCCGTAGCCGACAGCGTGCATGTCGCGCGCATGAAAGCGGCCGGAGCCATCGTCATCGGCAAGACCAATGTGCCCGAATTCGGCCTGGGGTCGCACACGAACAACAGCCTCTTCGGCGCGACGCGCAATGCGTGGGACTTGAACGTTAGCGCTGGCGGCAGCAGCGGTGGCGCGGCGGTGTGCCTGGCGCAGCGAATGCTGCCTGTGGCCGACGGCTCGGACTTCATGGGCTCGCTGCGCAACCCTGCGGGCTGGAACCATGTCTTTGGCATGCGCCCGAGCCAGGGTCGTGTGCCGGCCTGGCCCAAGCCGGAGTTGTGGGTCAGCCAGCTCGGCACCGACGGCCCCATGGCGCGCACGGTGCAAGACCTGGCGCATCTGCTCGCCGTGCAGGCCGGGCGCGACGCACGCGCGCCGCTGTCCAGCAGCCAGAGCGTGGCCGGCTTGGTGCCTGCGCGTGACAGCCGCGCGCGTGGCCTGCGTGTGGGCTGGCTCGGCGACCTTGGCGGCCACTTGCCTATGCAAGCCGGTGTGCTCGATGTCTGTCAGCAGGCCTTGTCGCGACTGCAAGGTGACGGCGCCATCGTCGAGCCCGTCAAGCCAGGCTTTGATGCTGAACGCGTGTGGCAGGCCTGGCTGGTGTGGCGGCGCGCGCTGACCGCGCCAACGGTCGCGGCCGTGCTTGGCGCGAGCGACGCCGGCCAGGGCGCGCGCCGAGCGCTTATCAAGCCCGACGCACTGTGGGAGTACGAGCAAGCGCAAGGCCTGAGCTTTGCCGATTTCATGCAGGCCAGCGTGGTGCGCGGTGAGTTCTACGCTTCGATGTGCGCGCACTTCGAGCGTTATGACGTACTGGCGATGCCGGCCGCGCAATGCTGGCCTTTCTCACTGAACGAGACCTGGCCGCGGCAGATCAACGGCCGCGGCATGGACAGCTACCACCGCTGGATGGAGGTCACGCTCTACGCCACTTTCGCCGGTCTACCAGCCCTCAGCGTGCCGGCGGGTTTTGACGCAACCGAGCGCTGGCCCATGGGCTTGCAGTTGATCGGCGCGCCGCAGGGTGACGCCGCGCTGCTGCGTATGGCGCAGGCGTATGAGAACGTCAGCGCCGAGTTGCTGGCGCGCCGGCCCGTGCAGCCGGGTTGAAATGATGTAGTAACGTGTCTACATCGAAGGAGACGCCCATGGCCATCACCACCATGACCAGTCGCGAGTTCAACCAAGACGCGAGCCGCGCCAAGCGCGCCGCAGCGGCGGGGCCTGTGTTCATCACCGACCGCGGGCGCCCGGCGCATGTGCTGTTGACGGCGCAGGCCTATCAGGCGCTGGCCGGCAAAGACGCCAGCCTGGCGGACGTGCTGGCGATGCCGGGCGGCGCTCTCATCAAGTTCGACCCGCCACGCGGGCGCACGCTGCATCGTCCGGCTGATCTAGGCTGATGTCGCCATGCAGCTGCTCGACACCAACGTCGTCTCCGAACTGCGCAAGATCAAGTCGGGCCGAGCCAACCGCCAGGTCAGCCGATGGGCGGCATCGGCGCCTGTCGGCGCCTTCTTTATCTCGGTGATCACGCTGATGGAGTTGGAGACTGGTGTGCGGCTGGTGGAGCGGCGCGACACGGCACAAGGCGCACTGCTGCGGGCCTGGCTGGACACGCAGGTGATTCCTGGCTTTGCTGGCCGCGTGTTGCCAGTGGACGCCGCGGTGGCACTGCGATGCGCGGCGCTGCATGTGCCCGACCCTCGGCCGGAGCGCGACGCGTTGATCGCCGCCACCGCGCTGGTACACGGTATGACCGTGGTCACGCGCAATGTGGCGGACTTCACTCCGATGGGGGTTGCGCTGCTCAACCCTTGGCTGGCGGTCGCGAAGCGCTGACGTCGACTAACGCTTATCCGACGCGGGGTCGTCCAGCAGCCGGATGAAGTCGCTATGGCTGCCTTCGCTGACTTGCAATTTGTCTTCAGTGAGGAAGGACGACATGAAGCCGGCGTGGTGCTGGTGCGTCTCATCTCGGCTGGGCGGCTCGGCTTGCAGGCTCAGCAGTGACATCAGGCGCGACAAGGCCACATGCTGGGGTGTCTGCGGCAGGCTGGCCAGCTGCGCGTGCGCTTTGCGCAGAGCCGCTTCGGGCAAGTCGGGCAGGCCGTTCAAGCCGTGCAGCTTGAGCATCCTTTCGACGATGGCCAGATGCTGCAGCACCTGGCGTGAGGCGGGCACGGCGTCAAGCAATCCCTTCAACTCGGTGCTCATGGCCTTGGCGAGTTCGATAGAGGGGTCGGAAGGCATGGTGAGCTGCTTAGCGGATGGGCGGCGCGCATGATATCGGCCGGCGCCCGCAGCCTGGCTTCAGAGTCTGTAAATCCGGCTCGCCGTGGCGCTGAAGAGGGCGTGTTTTTCAGCCGCCGACGCACCCGCGGCCAGCCGCTTGAAAGCGTTCCACAACACCGCGTAGCTGCTGGTGATCTTGTCGACGGGAAAGTTGCTTTCGAACATGCAGCGCGCGGGGCCGAAGGCTGCTATGCAATGTTCGATCCAGGGCCGCCAGGCTTGTGCGAGTTCGGTCGACGTGGGTGGGCGCGCGCGCAGGTGAAAGTCGAACATGCCGATGCGCATGCCCAGGCCACCGAGCTTGACGACGATGTTGTCGCAGCGCGCGAGCTCGCTGATGTGCTGCTTCCAGTGCGCAAACATGGCCTCGCCCTGGCCCGCGTAGGGCCCCACGCCGAGCGGCGCGCCGATGTGGTTGAGCACGATGCTGGTTTGCGGAAAAGCTCGCGCCAGCGCGATGACGTCGGGCAGCTGCGGTTGGTACTGCCAGGCCTCGAAGCTCAGGCCCAGGGGCGCCAGCAGCGCGAAGCCTTCGCGAAAGAGTGGGTCGCCATAGAGCCCGGGCGGTGGGTTGGTGTGGCTGTTGGGCAGCTCGTCGCTGGCGTCCCATGCACCGGCATGGCGGATGCCGCGCAGGCGGCCACTGGCGGCGGCTTGCATGGCGGCTAGCACCTCGCGCGCCGCCGCACCACAGTGCAGGTTGGCGTGGCCCACGATGCCAGCGCAAGCGCGCGTGGCGCCGTAGATGCCGCTGGCAGACATGGCTGCCACGCCGCCGGCAAATTCGACTTCACCTAGCGGCTTCATCTCGACGGGACCGGCCTCGCGATAGAAGGCCATGGCCTCGATGAACACGGTATGCGTGATGTTGTGGCCACTGCCCGTGTCGGCCAGCAGTTCGGGCAGCAGGTAGCGGTGGTTGCGACGCTCCCACAGGTGGTGGTGCGGGTCGACGATGCGCAGCTGCGGCTCGAGGACTTCTTCGGGCTCGTGCAGCGCCAGCCACTCGGCGCGGGGCGGCAGGACGACGGATGCGAGTTTGGTCATGGGGCGTGGCTTTCAAAGCGCTGACGGCCGCGCATGGTAGCCAGCAAAAGCCCGCTGGCGAGCGCATCGGCCACGCGGTACAACCGAGCGTCGCCAACCCCAGCCACCACGAGGCACCATGTCCTTTCCTGTGAGCCAGTCCAACACCGCCGCCGACTTCGACCCCGAAGTCATGCGCCTCTTTGACCAGTACGTGCACGGTGGCATTGACCGCCGTGGCTTCCTCGACCACGCCGGCAAACGCGTCGGTGCGGCCGGCGCCGTAGCCTTGCTGGCGGCCCTGAGCCCCGACTTTGCGCGTGCGCAAAAAGTGGCACCTGGCGACCCGCGCATCAAAACCGAGTTCGTTGAATTTGCATCGCCTGCGGGCTACGGCCGTGTTCGCGCCTACGTCGCGCGCCCAGCTCAGGCTTCGGCGCCGCTGCCCGTGGTGTTGGTGGTGCACGAGAACCGCGGCCTGAATCCGCACATCGAAGACATCACGCGGCGCCTGGCGCTCGACAACTTCATCGCCATCGCGCCCGACGCGCTCTTCACCCTGGGCGGCTACCCCGGCGACGAAGACAAGGCGCGTGAGCTCTTCCCCAAGCTCGACCAGGCCAAGTGCCGTGAAGACTTTGTCACGGCGGCCGCGTATGCGCGTACTTTGCCGGGTAGCAACGGCCGCCTGGGCGCGGTGGGTTTTTGTTATGGCGGTGGTGTCGTCAACATGCTGGCCACTCGCGTGCCCGAGCTCGGCGCGGGTGTGCCGTTCTACGGTGGCCCGGCGCCGCTGGATCAGGTCGGCAAGATCAAGGCTGAGTTGCTGCATGTCTTTGCCGACAACGACCCGCGCATCAACGACACCTGGCCGGCCTATGACGCCGCGCTCAAAGTCGCCGGCGTGAAGTCAGAAGCCTTCCGCTACCCCGGCACGCAGCACGGCTTCAACAACGACACCACGCCGCGCTTTGACGCCAACGCAGCCGGGCAGGCCTGGGGCCGCACGCTGGCGATCTTCAACCGCCTGCTGCGAAGCTGATTGCTTTGAGCCGCAGCCCGCCCACGCCCTACATGGCGCGCACGCGCCAGTACTACCAGGCGCTGGGCTACGGCGCGCCTTACGCGTGGGCGCACTTTGACGAGGTGCCGTTTACGTGCCTGGCCAAGCCGCTGGCCGCTTGCCGCGTGGCACTCGTCACGACCGCTGCGCCGTACCTAAGCGGCAAGGGCGATCAAGGACCGGGGGCGCCCACCAACGCGGCGGCGAAGTTCTACGCCGTGTACAGCGCCAGCACCGCGCAAGAGCACGACTTGCGCATCGCGCATGTCGCCATCGACCGCCAGCACACCAGCGCCGAAGACCCGGGCAGCTACTTCCCCTTGCACGCCCTGCGCCGCGCGGTGGCCTCGGGCCGCATTGGCGCGCTAACACCCAACTTCCACGGAGCGCCTACCCAGCGCAGCCAGCGAACGACGCTCGATGTCGACGGCCCCGAGATCGTGGCGCGCTGCCTGCGTGAGGCCGCTGATGTGGCGCTGCTGGTTGCCAACTGCCCCGTCTGCCATCAAAGCCTGAGCCTCATTGCGCGGCTGCTGGAAGCTGCAGGCATTGCCACCGTGGTGATGGGTTGCGCGCGCGACATCGTTGAACATGTCGGCGTGCCGCGCCTGCTCTTCAGCGACTTTCCGCTGGGCAATGCGGCGGGGCGCCCGCTGGACGTGCCGTCGCAAGACCTCACGCTGGAGCTTGCCCTGCGCGCACTTGAAGAAGCGCAGGCACCGCGTTTCACGCTGGCGTCACCACTGCCTTGGAGCGAGCATGACGAATGGAAGCTCGACTACGCCAACGTTGAGCGCATGACGGCGCAAGACATCGCCCGGCGACGCGCCGAGTTCGACCACGGCAAAACGCAAGCGCGTGAAGTCCGCAATGAGACAGCGCCGGCGGCGTCTGTCGGCCATGATCCCGCCCTGGAAAGAGCCCGAGGAGCCACCCCATGAAAGACATGAGCCACCTGAGCGTCGTCGACGGCGCCTTCCTGCATATTGAAAGCCCCGAGATGCCTATGCACGTGGGCAGCTTGGCTCTCTTTGAACAGCCTGCGGGCGATGCCGACGCTGCGGGTTGGTACGAGAGCGTCAAAGCCCATGTCGCCAGCCGCATGCACCTGGCACCCGTGTTCACGCGCAAGCTGGCACTGATGCCGTTTGACCTGGCCAACCCGGTGTGGATACACGACGACGACATCGATCTGGACTATCACATCCGCCACACCGTGCTGCCCAAGCCCGGCACCATGGCGCAGCTTGAAGCGCTGGCCGCACGGCTGCATTCAAGCCTGCTCGACCGCAGCCGCCCGCTGTGGGAGTTCTATGTCATCGAAGGCCTGGCCGACGGCCGCCTGGGCTTCTATTCCAAAGTGCACCATTCGGCGGTCGATGGCCAGGCGGCCGTGGCCATGGGCAACAGCGTGTACGACGTCACCGCCCTGCCGCGCCGCGTGCGCCCGCCGCGTGCCACGCACTCGCACCGCTACCAGCTCGGCGTGGCCGAGTTGCTGAGCGCTGCGCTGGGCAACCAGTTGCAGCAGTTGGTGGAGTTCGCCAAGCTGATGCCGCCGCTGGCCACTGCGGCGCTGAAGGCTGCGAAGGAGGCCTTGGCCGAGCGGCGCAGCGGAGCGCCCAAGTCCGCTGCACCCTCGCGTTTGAAGTTAGCACCGGCCACACCCTTCAACACCTCCATCACCAACCAGCGCGCTTTTGCCGGCGTGGCGCTGCCGCTGGCCGAGGTCAAAACCATCGGCAAAGCGCATGGCGCGTCGGTCAACGACATGGTGCTGTGGTTATGCAGCACGGCGCTGCGCGAGTACCTGAGCGACGCGCGCGAGCTGCCCGACAAATCCCTCGTGGCGGGGGTGCCGATTTCACTGCGCAGCGAAGGCGACACGAGCAGCAACAACCAGGTCTCGGGCACCGTCATCGACCTCGCCACGCACGAGGCTGACCCGCTCAAGCGCCTGGCGATGATCATGGCCGGCACACGCGCCATGAAGGCGCAGATGGGCAGCTTTGGCAGCCTCATCCCCAAAGACTTCCCCTCGCTGGGCTCGCCGTGGTTGCTCAGCGGCCTGGCCTCGCTCTACGGCCGCTCGCGCCTGGCCGACCGCCTGCGCCTGGCCAACCTGACCATCAGCAACGTGCCCGGGCCGCAGGTGCCGCTGTACCTGGCCGGCGCCAAGATGTCGGGCGTGTACCCGCTGTCGATCGTGGTGCATGGCGTGGCCTTGAACATCACCGTGCAGAGCTACATGGGGCAGCTGTGTTTTGGCCTCATCGCTTGCCGGCGTGCCGTGCCCGACGTGCAAGAGCTGGCCGCGCAGATGACGCGCGCCATGCGCAGCTTGCTGAAGTTGCCGATGCCTGAAGTGGCAAATAAAGTGGTGAGTGAGGTGGCGGCGCCACCGGCGCAGGTCGCCGAGCCTGCGGCGACGAAGAAGCGTGCGCCACGCGCCGTTGCACCCGCCGTGAAGAAGCCCGCACGCGCCAAGCCGCGCCTGAAGGTGGTGGTCAGCGCGCCCGTTGTGGCGGCACGCCGCACACGCCGCGCGATCACCAAGTTGGCTTGACGTTTTCATCACGAAGGGACACACCATGACCATGCTCAAAGCCCAATACGACCAACGCGGCCCGGTGCCGCAAGACGTCATCCGCGCCGTGCCTTTTGAAGCCCCCGCGCTCACCCCAGGCCAGGCCCTCGTGGCGGTGGTGGCGGCCGCCATCAACCCGTCCGACGTGTTGATGCTCACCGGCGGCTACGGCATCCTGCCGCCGCTGCCCGCCGTGGGCGGCAGCGAAGGTGTCGGCCGCGTGGTGAGCGTGGGCGCCGAGGTGCAAGGCCTGGCGCCGGGCCAGCTCGTGCTCTTGCCCGCCGGCAGCGGCACCTGGGCCACGCACCTGGTGGCTGACGCCAAACGCCTGGTGCCCTTGCCCGAAGTGAGCGACCCGCGCCAGCTCGCCATGCTCACCGTCAACCCGGCCACGGCGGCCTTGATGCTGTCGGAATTCGTCGACTTGAAGGCTGGCGACTGGGTCATCCAGAACGTCGCCAACTCGGGCGTGGGTGGCTACCTGGTGCAACTGGCCAAGCTGCGCGGCTACCGCACCGTGAACGTCGTGAGGCGTGATGCGGCGATGGCCGCTGTGGCCGCCGAAGGTGGTGACGTCGTGCTGGTCGACGGCCCCGACCTCGCCAAGCGCGTCAAGGCCGCAGTGGGCGGCGAGCCCATACGCTTGGGGCTAGACGCCGTGGGGGGTGCCGCCACCGAGCGCATCGCACAGTGCCTGGCGGAAGGCGGCACGCTGGTGAACTACGGCTCGATGAGCGGCGAAGCCTCGGTCGTCTCGCCGCAGTCCTTCATCTTCAAAGACATCACCCTGCGTGGCTTCTGGCTTGCGCGCTGGTTCAATGTCAGCACACGCGAAGCACAACGCGCGCTCTACGGCGAGCTCACCCAACTCGTGGCCACGGGCAAGCTCAAAGCGCGCATCCACGCGACCTATCCCGTCGAACAAATCAAGGAAGCCATCGCGGCCGCGGCCAGTGGCGGGCGTGACGGCAAGGTGTTGATCGTGCCGAAGGCTTGAGCAGCTGGAGGGCGCGGGTCTTGGGAAACTGAGCTGGCGCGCCGCACCGCTGGTGCGGACTTGCGCTCATCCAGCTAAGAGTCAAGCGGTGACCCCGCGCCGGCAAGGCCGTGCCCGGCTGGGCGCCGGGGTTCGGAATGCTGGCCCCTCCCTTTGGTCGGGGTGCCCTGCGCTGCACAGCGCTGGGGGCGCGCCGAACAACTCGCTGCGTTCGCTTCGCTCACCGCAGGGAGCGCAGGGAGTTTTTCGACGCGACGCAAGGACGGAGCTCTGGCGGGCAGTCGGTACCCCGACCGCTACTTGCGCCCGCACCGGCCAGGCCAGCCTCGGCTTTGCCGCTGCGGTGCGTGCACACCGTCGTGACATCGGCCAGCGCTCACCCCCAATTGGCGAAGTCTTAGGCGATTGCCTGCGACTTGGAAACAAGCGCCAAGTCTCGCGCTGCCTTGACGATGGGTTTGGCCCAGGCTGGTGTGCGCTGCAGGTCTGCCAGCGCCAGCGGGAACTGCACGACACCGGAGCACTGGTGCAACACCAGCTGCGGGTCTCTCACCGCTTGGCCGGTGGGGGCCTCGGCGCTGTTGTCGAAGACCCGCAGTTCATTCAGATGCGGCATCAGCTCAATGAGGTGAAGCGGCGCTTGCAGCCAGCGCTCGCGTATCTTGGCGTCGGGAATAGTGTGGCCGCCGGCAGCCACGCGTTTGGCCACGCGGGCGATGTGCTGTTCCGGGGACGACAAGCCACAGAACCACATCAGCACGTCGTGCGTTCGCGAAGCCGCTGCGATGCGTTGCGTCATGGTGGCGCCGCCCAAGGTGGTCTCGAAGGCGTGGCTGTGGCCTGCAGCCACGGCCCTGTCGAGCAAGTCCACGCCGTGTTGCCAGGCCAGCGCATTGGCCTCGGCCAAGGCCAGGCCGACTTGCGCCATCAGCAGGCGTGTGTAGGTGTCGGGGTTGAACCAGGTCATGCCTGCTCGGCGCAGCATCACGTTGCCGCCGATGGAGCTCTTGCCCGCACCGTTGACGCCGGCCAGTACGAGCAGCACGGGCCTCATGACTTGGGCCGCAGCCCGTGGCCGCGCTGCCAGAGGCAAGGTGGGCTTTGACGCGGTCTTCGACAGTTTCTTCGTCGCTGGCCGCTTTGCGGGGGCGGCAGGGCGCTTGTTGGCCACGGCTTGATCAGTAACTGCGGCCCGCGATCACTTTGCCCTTCAGCGCCAGCGGCGCGCCGAAGGCCTGCCTCAACCGGCTGCTGGCGTCAGCTTGCTTTAGCACCGCCAACTCGGCATCAAAGGCCTGACTCAGCGTTTCGAGCTTGTGCGCCTTGTCGCGCAGTGCGCTCTCGGCCAACTCGGTGAGCCGGCGGAATTCCTGCAGCGACAAGATCACTGCCTCGGGCTGATCGTGGTTGGTCATGAGCAGCGTGCCGGCCGCACCCACGCCCTTCATCACGCCGCGCCAGCCTTCACGCTTGACGTCTGAGACGGGTTTGCGCTGCAGTTGCTCAAGCCCGGTGGGGGCGACGTGCGGGGCGGCAGCGGGCATGACGGACTCCCATGGGGGTTGGACGATGAGGCAAATATAGGCCATATGGTCCAAATTGGCAACGTGGGTAATTTGGTGACTATTAGCAAAGTGGACGCTTCCCTTTTGCCTTTGACGCACGCAGCGTCGCCCGCGCCTGGGCTGAGCCAGTGCCAAGGTGTTTTCGCTGGCCATGCCTGTTGCAGCGGCCCATGCAGAATGCCGCACGCACTCGATCCGATTCGCGCTTCCTGTTCAACCGGCGCGCACGCCCCTGGCCATCAACCCTAACGCCCAAGCTACGCACACCATCATGGCCAACACACTCGAAGGCAGCGGCCGCATCGCGCTCATCACCGGTGCCTCATCGGGCATCGGCGAGGCGCTGGCACATCGCTTCGCGCGGGCGGGTTACGGCCTCGTGCTGGTGGTGCGCAGTGCGGACAAGCTCAAGGCACTGGCGCGCGAGTTGAGCGCAGCGCACAGCGTCAAGGCCTGGGTCGCGGTGGCCGACTTGTCCCTGCCCGGCGCGGCCGACAAACTCGCAGCTGCGATGAAGCGCGCCCGGCGGCCCATTGATGTGCTGGTGAACAACGCCGGCGTGCTGGAGCACGGGCCGTTTGTCGATATGCCCGCAGCGCGCCACCAGCAGCTCATCGCGCTCAACGTCGCCGGCCTCACCGCCATGCTCGCGGCCTTTGTGCCGGGCATGGTCGCGCGTGGGCAGGGCAGGGTGCTCAACGTCGGCTCGATCGCCGCGTTTCAACCCGTGCCGCAGCTGGCGACCTATGCCGCGACGAAGGCGTATGTCTTGTCGCTGACCGAGTCCTTGTCGGAAGAGCTGCACGGCACGGGGGTGACGGTGACGGCGCTGTGCCCCGGCATCACCGCCACCGCCATGGTCGCCAAAGCGAAGGCAGGCAGCCAGGAGTTGGACAAGCTGCCGGGCTTTCTGGTCGGTCGCGCCGAAGACGTGGCCGACGACGCCTTTGTCGCGCTGCACCGGGGCGACGTGATCTGCGTGCCCGGGGCCATCAACCTGGCCACCACGCTGGCCGCGCGCGCCACGCCGAAGTGGCTGCTGCGGCGCGTGAGCGGTGCGGTGACACGGCGCTTGAAGCCATGAAACCGGTGATTGAATTCCAAGGCCAGCGCATCGAGGCCGACGCGTACTTTGAGCGTTATCAGCGCAGCGCGGCAGCGCTGGTGGCGCTGGGCGTAGGCCCGGGCGACGTGGTGGCGATGATGATGAAAAACAGCCCGCTGCTGCTGGAGCTGATGCTCGCCGCGCGCTGGATCGGCGCGTTGTGGTGCCCCATCAACTGGCACTTCAAGAGCGACGAGGTGCAGTACATCCTGGGCAACAGCGGCGCCAAGGTTTTTGTCGCCGACGCCGCGCTGCTGCGTGGCTTGGGCGGCTTGCAGCTCACGGGCATTCACACCTTTGTGTCGGTTGACGACGCCACGGCGACGGGCTTGCCGTCGTGGCAGGCCACGCGCGACGCGACACCGCCCCACACCCAGCCGGCGCAACCGCCGCGCGGCGCCATGTTCTACACCTCGGGCACGACGGGCCGGCCCAAAGGCATACGCCGCGACGCCGCCAATGCGCAGCAGGCGACCGACTCGCTAACGGTGTTACGCCACGTGCTTGGTTTCGAGCCCGGCATGCGTGCGCTGGTGAGCGCGCCGATGTACCACAGCGCGCCGAACTCCTACGCCATCGGTGCGGCGCAGGAAAGCGGCCACCTCTTCATCGAAGAGCGCTTCGACGCCGAGACCACGCTGGCCTTGATCGAACGCCACCGCATCACGCACGCCTACTTAGTGCCCACCATGTACGTGCGCTTGTTGCAGCTGCCCGAGGCCGTGAAGAGGCGCCACGATTTGAGCAGCATGCGTTTTGTGGCCAGCACGGGCTCGCCTTGTGCCAGCGACATCAAGCGCGCCATGGTCGAGTGGTGGGGCCCCGTCATTCACGAGGCTTACGGTGCCAGCGAGCTGGGCTACATGACGAGGCTGGACAGTGCCGAGGCGCTGCGCAAGCCGGGCTCGGCGGGCAAGCCGCTGCCGGGTGTCACCATGAAGATCCTGGGCGACGATGGCCAGGCCTTGCCACAAGGCCAGGCCGGTTTGATCTACGTGCACCAGCCGGCCTTCCCCGAGTTCAGCTATGTTGGCAACGCCGACGCCCGCGCACGAATCGAACGCGACGGTCTGAAGACACTGGGCGACATCGGCTACCTGGACGAAGACGGCTACCTCTTCATCATCGACCGCGCGGCCGATCTCGTGATCTCGGGTGGCGTCAACATCTACCCGGCCGAGATCGAAGCCGTGCTGCAGATGATGCCCGGCGTGGCCGACTGCGCCGTCTTCGGCATCCCCGACGCCGAGTTCGGCGAAGGCCTGGCGGCGGTGGTGCAACCCGCCGCCGGCGCCCAACTCGACGCCGATCAAGTCAAACGTTATCTCAAAGAGCGCCTGGCCGACTACAAGGTGCCGCGCGTGGTGAGTTTTCAAGACGACTTGCCGCGTGAAGACACCGGCAAGATCTTCAAGCGCAAGTTGCGCGAGCCGTATTGGGCGGGTCTGGCGCGGCGCATCTGATGCTCAGCGCAGGTTGATACTTCGCCACCCATGAAGCCACAA
Source organism: Rubrivivax sp. (assembly GCA_031418855.1). Lineage (GTDB taxonomy): Bacteria > Pseudomonadota > Gammaproteobacteria > Burkholderiales > Burkholderiaceae_C > Rubrivivax. The sequence goes on along the minus strand of JANOJR010000497.1, from coordinate 6,642 downwards.
CCTACGCCGTGACCCAAGCCATCGACCTGCGCTCCGACACCGTGACGCGCCCCACCCACGCCATGCGCGCCGCCATGGCCAGCGCCAGCGTCGGTGACGACCAGTACGGCGAAGACCCCAGCACCAACCGCCTGCAAGCGCGCGTGGCCGAACTGCTGGGCAAAGAGGCGGCGCTGTGGCTGCCCACCGGCACGATGGCCAACCAGGTGGCGCTGCGCACGCTCACGCGCCCCGGCGACGAGGTGGTGGCCAGTCGCGAGTCGCATGCCGCCTGGCATGAGCTCGGCGGCGCGGCGGCCAATGCCGGCGTGCAGATCCACGAGATCGGCGAAGGCGGGCTCTTCACCGCTGACGACCTGCGCCAAGCCACCAAGCTACGCAGCTTCGCCAACTTCCCCACCACCACGCTGGTGGAAGTGGAGAACACGCACAACCGCGCCGGCGGTGTGGTCGTGCCGCAAGCGCTGGTGGTGGACATCTGCGCGGCGGCGCGTGAACTCGGCCTGGCGAGTTTTCTCGATGGCGCGCGGCTGTGGAACGCCAGTGCGGCCAGTGGCGTAGCGCTGCACGAGCTGGCCGAGCCCTTTGACTTGGTGGCCGTGGCTTTCAGCAAAGGCCTGGGCGCACCGGGTGGCTCGATGCTGGCCGGGCGCAAAGACACCATCGCCGTGGCCGACCGCCACCGCCGCCGCATGGGTGGCGCGATGCGCCAGAACGGCATCTTCAGCGCCGCCGCGCTGCACGCGCTGGACCACCACCTGGCGCGCTTGCCTGAGGACCACGCCAACGCGCGTGTCCTGGCCGAGCAACTGCTGGCGCATGCGCCGGTGCAGCTGGACGTGGCCACCGTGCAGACCAACATCGTGGTCTTTCACCTGCCGCCGCAACTGAGCATCGATGCGCCCACACTTTGCGCATTAGCACGCGAACGCGGCGTGCTCGTCAACGCCTTCGGGCCGCGCACGGTGCGTGCTGTGACGCACTTGGATGTAAACCGTGCCCAGTGCCTGCACGCGGCGGCGGTGCTGGGCGCCTTGCTGGCGCGCTGATACGGGTTTGCGTTCATCCGCATCAATCCGGGTTGGTACGCCCTGGCGGCTTGCGGCGCCTAGCTGACCTTCAAGGCTTGGATGTTGAAGCTGCGCTCCCGGCCACAAGCGGTCATGCAAGCGATCGGTAAATCGCGCTGGCGATGACCGATATCGATGTACAGCTGACGTTCAACGAACGCGCGTTCAGGAGTTTTCCTTTCCTGCTTCGGCATCGCTGCAATTGCGCAGCACAAGGGATCGCCGCGCCTGCACCCGTTGCTTACCGCACCCGTCAGCGCGGCTCAGGTCGAATCGAATCCGCACACCGCAGCGTTCGCCAGCACGAAGTCCGCTACCGCAGCCACATCCGCGAGATCCAGCCGAGTCACTTCGCCCGCCAGCAATGGTGAATCGCTCGCAACTGCCACGATGCCCGGCCAGTCCGGCCACAGGGTGGGTTTGCCCACCTCGGCGCGCCAGACTTCCAGCTTGGGGAAGTCACCGCCCTTGAAGCCCTCGACCAGCACCAGGTCGCAGTGCTGCAGGCGCGACAGCAGGTAGTCCAGCAGCGGCTCGTCGGCGCCGCGCAGTTCGTGCATCAGCGCCCAGCGGTCGTTGCCCAACAGCAGGACCTCGCTGCAGCCGGCTTCGCGCAGGCGGAACGAGTCCTTGCCCGGCCGGTCGATCTCGATGGCCTTGTGGCTGTGCTTGATGAGCGAGACGACGAGCCCGCGCGCGTTGATTTCGGGCACCAGCCGCTCGAGCAGCGTGGTCTTACCCATGCCGGAGTGGCCAGCGATGCCAAAGACTTTCATTGGTGGAACGCTTCAGCTGACAGCCAAGTTCGGCTCAGTCTCCAATGTCCGATAAACCTGCTCAGACATAAAGGGCTTTCGCTGGCCCGCTTGTGTTGCATCAAGGTTTGTAAGGCGAGGAAGCGCAGAGTTCGTGTCGGTGCAGTGCGCCGACCAACGAACAAGGGAAGCCCCATGAAGCTGACGAGACGAACCTTCATCATGGCCACCGGCGCGGGCGCCGGCTGGCTGGTCACGGGCTGTGCCACAGCCCCGGCGCCGGTCACCAGCGCCTTCGTGCCCCGCGCTGCGAAGCCTTCTGCGCCCGCCAAGGGCGACTGGGTGGGCAGCACTTGCCAGGGCTGCACGCAGTGGTGCGCGATCCAGATCTTCGTGCAGGACGGCCGCGCCACGCGCGTACGCGGCAACCCGCTGTCCAAGACCAACCACGGCTATGTCTGCCCGCGCGGACACATGATCCCGCAGCAGATGTACGACCCGGACCGCGTGAAGACGCCGATGAAGCGCACCAACCCCGTCAAGGGCCGCGGCATCGACCCGAAGTTCGTACCCATCAGCTGGGACGAAGCGCTGGACACGGTGGCCGAGAAGATGATGGAACTGCGCCGCGCCGGTGAGACGAACAAGCTGATGTACATGCGCGGCCGCTACTCACCAACGTCCACCGACCTGATGTACGGCAGCCTGCCCAAGATTTGGGGCACCGCGAATTACTACTCGCACAGCGCCATCTGCGCCGAGGCCGAGAAGATGGGCCCGGGCCTGACGCAGGGCTTCTATGGCTACCGCGACTACGACCTCGAGAAGACCAACTGCCTGGTGGTCTGGGGCTGCGACCCGCTCGCCTCGAACCGCATGGTGCCCAACACCATCCACCGCTTCCACGAAATCGTCAAGCGCGGCACCGTGATCGCTGTCGATCCGCGGCTGAGCAACGTCGCCGCCAAGGCGCAGGAGTGGCTGCCGCTGAAAGCCGGCAGCGACGGTGCGCTGGCCGGTGCCGTTGCCCACGTGCTTCTGGTCGAGGGCATGTGGAGCCGCGAGTTCGTGGGGGACTTCAAGGACGGCAAGAACCTCTTCGTGGCCGGCCAGGTGATCGACGAAGCGGCCTTCGTCGAGAAAGAGACCCACGGCGTCGTGAAGTGGTGGAACCTGGAGCTCAAGGACCGCACGCCGGCCTGGGGCGAGAAGGAAAGCCTGATACCGGCGGCGCAAATCGTGCGCGTGGCACGCGTCATGGGCAAGGCGGGCTCCAAGACAGCGGTCTGGATGGGCCCGGGTGCCGCCATGCACCCGCGCGGCACCTACAGCTCCATGGCCGTGTACGCCCTCAACGGCCTGCTCGGTTCTATCGATGCCGAAGGCGGCGTGTGGCAGAGCAGCAGTGTGTCGCTGGCCAAGTTCCCCAGCGAAGAGAAGTACGTGGACGACGTGGCCAAGGCTGGCAGCAAGGGCAAGAAGATCGACGGCCGCGGCGCCAAGGACATGCCGGCCATGATGAACGCCCGCCCGGGCAGCGGCGTGGTCACCAACAACGTGGCCAACGGCCTGTTGAAGGATCCCGGCGCGGTCAAGATCTTCATCGCCTCCTGGGCCAACTTCAACTTCTCGTGCACCGGCGCCGACCGCTGGGACCAGGCGATGGCCAAGGTGCCGTTCTTCGTGCACCTGGTGACCAACCCTTCCGAGATGACGCAGTTCGCCGACATCGTGCTGCCGTCCACCTTCAACTCGGCCGAGGGCTGGTCCATCGTCACCAACGCGGGCAACGGCCACGGTTATGCGTCGATCCAGCAAGGTGCCGTCAAACGCCTGTGGGACGTGAAGCAGGAAGAAACCGAGGTGATGTGGCTGCTGGCCGAGAAGCTCAAGGCCAAGGGCTTCCCCAACCTATTCGACTACTACTCGAAGGAGTTCAAGGACCCCGAGACCGGCAAGCTGCCGACCACGGCGCTCGAGTTCAACGAGATCGCCACCAAAATCACCAGCGCGCCGCTGTGGATGCCCAAGGAACCACTGAAGGGCGATGCGCCCATCAACGGCTGGGCCGACTTCAAGGCCAAGGGCATGTTCAGCGGCCCGAAGTACACGCTGAAGAAAGGTTGGGGCGGCAAGTTCGCCACACCCACGAAGAAGTTCGAGTTCTACAGCGAGGCACTGAAGAAAGGCCTGGAAGAACACGCGAAAAAGTACGAGACGACGGTCGACGACATCCTGAACGTCAGCGGCTATGTGGCGCGCGGCGAAGTGGCCTTCGTGCCGCACTACGAGCCGCCCAAGCGCCATGGCAGCGCGGCCGACTACCCCTTCGACTTCGTCGACTACAAATCGCGCCTGAACCGCGAGGGCCGCAGCGCCAACCTGCCCTGGTACCAGGAATTCAAGAAGGTCGACCCGGGTGATGTGTCCTACGCCGATGTGCTGAAGATGAACCCGCTCGACGGCGCCAGACTGGGCCTGAAGACCGGCGACTCGGTGCGCATCACCTCGATGGCTGGCAGCATCGTCAGCGAACTCAAGCTCTGGGAAGGCATCCGCCCCGGAACCGTCACCAAGTGCTACGGCCAGGGCCACTGGGCCTACGGCCGCGTGGCCACGGCCAAGTTTGGACAGGCAGCCACCATCGGCGGCAACAACAACGAGATCCTGGTCGATGACTACGACAGGCTCAGCGGCTCGACGGCCCGCAACGGCGGCTTCACGGGCGTGAAGATCGCCAAGGCCTGAACCCGCCTACCGCACTCGAGGAACACATCATGACAAGACTTGGAATGGTCATCGACCTGGCAAAGTGCGTGGGCTGCGGCGCCTGCGCCTTTGCCTGCAAGACCGAGAACAACACCGCCAACCGCAGCGACGGCCAGAGCCACAACTGGGCCGACTTCATCATGCGCACCGAGGGCACGTTCCCCAACGCGACGCACTTCGTGATGCCGGTGCTGTGCAACCACTGCACCGACGCGCCCTGCATCACCGCCTGCCCGGTCAAGCCCAACAAGGCGATCTTCAAGACGCCCGAGGGCATCACGCTGACCGACAACGAGTTGTGCATCGGCTGCCGCCAGTGCCAGGAAGCCTGCCCCTACAGCCACGACGACCTGGACGGCAAGAGCCTGACGGGCGAGACCTACAGCGTCATCAGCTACAACCCCGCCGACAAGAGCACGCAGCCCTACTGGGAAGACAAGACGACGGCCATCGCGGGCGGCACCTCATCGGGTGCCGAGACTGCGGCCAAATCGGGCGCCACCACCCCGGCGATGAACAGGTTCACCTCAGGCGATGCGCCGCCGCTGCGCAAGGGCGACACCATCGAGAAATGCACCTTCTGCCACCACCGCGTACTCAACGGGCTGCAGCCGGCGTGTGTGGAGGTGTGCCCTTCGCAGGCACGCATCTTCGGCGACCAGGAAGACCCGAAGTCGCAGATCGCGATGATCCTGGCCAAGGACAAGGGCTTCCGGCTGAAGGAAGAGAAGGGCACCAGGCCCAATGTCCACTACGTCGGCAAATACAGTGTCCGGGCTTGACACAGTGACGACGTCGACCGTGCCGATGCCGGCGTTGGTGGACGAGCGGCTGGCGCGTCAGGAGTTGTGCCGCTTCCTGGCCGGCTGCTACTACGAGCCGGGTGCGGAGTTCGCTGAGGAGCGGTTGTTCGAGTCCATCGCGGCGGCGGCGCAGCGCATCAGCCCCGAGCTGGCAGAACACGCGCAGCGCCTCGCCGCGGCCTTCGCGGCGGCCGACCTGCAGGACTTGCTCGTGGACTACACGCGCTTGTTCCTGGGGGCACCGCAGGCGCTGGCCAAGCCCTATGCGTCGGTGTGGCTGACCGACGACCCCGAGCTGATGCAGGAAAGCGTCGTCGAGTTGCAGAAGCTCTACGCGAAAGGCGGCTTCGCGATGGATGAGGACTTCCGCGACCTGCCCGACCATGTGGCGGTGGAACTGGAGTTCCTGTACCTGCTGAACTTCCAGCAGAACCAGGCCCAGGCTGGCGGTGATGAGCAGGCGCTGCAAGCCCTGGCCGTGCTGCGCACGGCCTTTCTCGTCGGCCACCTGGGCCGCTGGCTGGGGCCGTTCATCCTGGCCGTGCACGACCACGCGCAGAGCGAGTTCTATCGCGAACTGGCGGAGTTCACCGAATTGTTCGTACGCCTGGAAGGCCAGTGCCAGTACGGTGTGACCCGCCACTGAGGCCGCACCAGACCGCGTGACCAGCCCGCGTCGGGGGGCTCACTGCTTGGGCGGTGCCGGCAGTTGGGCGATGTAGTCGGCCACGGCCTGCAGGTCAGCCTGAGAGTAGGTCTTGATCAACGCCATCATGCCGGGGCTGGAGTTGCCGCGGCCACCGTCGCGGATCAAACCCAATTCGCGCAACACGTAGCTGTAGTGTTGCGCTGCCACCATGGGATGGAACAGCTGCCCCTGGCCTTCGCCGGCGGCGCCATGGCAGGCTGCACAGTCTCTGGCGAACAAGTCTTTGCCCCGCGCGACCTCGCTGCCCGGGCCCTTTCCAATGGTGCCGGCGACGGGCAGCCCCTGCAGGTAGGTCGCGATGTCGGCAAAGGCCTGCAGGCTGAACGCCGGGTCGACAACATATTCCTTCATCGGTTCGTTGATCCGCCGGCCGCTGCGGATGTCGACGATCTGCTTGATCCTAAAAACAGCAGCTACCCGGTCGCGGCGAGCGCCGCAGGCGGGATAGGCAGTGCCATTTGACCGACGATGCGTTGGCAGATGTAGCCCACAAGCGCACGCCAGCGGTCAAGCTTTGGCAACTGCTCCGCAGCGCG
>JANOJR010000496.1:0-2281 GCA_031418855.1 Rubrivivax sp. | reverse complement strand
GCCCGTGCTGGACCTCGTGCCTTGGAGCGGGCGGCTGTACCTCGACGAATTCGACTTCTTGCTGGCGATCTGTCTGGGCATCGGCTGGGCACGCACGGCGGCGGCGCCACGCCGGCATGTCGACCGAAGTGCCGTGATCGGAGGCGCCTTGGTCGCCCTACTGACGATCAGCCTGGCCATCGGCACGCTGCGCGGGTTGCTGCCCTGGCCCGGGCTGGACGCCAACGCGCTGGCCACGCTGGGCGGGCCGCTGGCGCCGCTGCGCATCGTCAAGGGGGCCGCGTGGGCGGGGCTCTTCATGCTCTTGTGGCGCCGATTCGCCGGCGCTGGCGTGCCCTGCACTCGCTGGTTTGGCGCCGGTGCGGCGCTGGGCCTTTTGCTCACGGTGGTGTGCATCGTCTGGGAGCGCCTGGCCTTTGGTGTGCTGTGGGACTTCACGGCTGATCTGCGCGTGACCGGGCTTTTTTCGGCGATGAGCAAGGGCGGCGCCTACGTCGAATGCTTCATCGCGGTGGCGTCGGCGTTTGTCGTGGCCGAATTGCTGCGGCCAAGCGCGCGCGCAGTGCGCAAGGTGGCCCTGTTGACCTTGTTGGCGGCGGCGGTCTTCGCCTTGATGGTCACCTACTCGCGCAATGGTTACGCGGCCTTCGCGGCCATGCTTGTCGTGTCGCTGCTGGGTCTCGCGCATCGCAAGCCGGGTACGGCGTCGCACTGGCCATGGGCCTTGGTGGCCACGGCCGTGGCGGCGGCCGTGGCCATTCCCATCGCCCTGAGCCCGTTTGCCAGCACTCGGTTGGCGACGTCGATGCAGGATTTGCAGGTGCGTGAGAAGCACTGGCGCGACGCGCTGGCCTTGCGCGCGCCGGGCTGGGACAGCCTGCTCTTCGGCGAGGGCATCGGGCGCTTTCCCGAGCGCCACTACTGGGGCAGCCAGGAGCCGGTACGGGCGGCCAGCTATCGCGTGGTGAGTGAAGGCAAGGAGCGTTTCTTGCGCCTGGGCCCCGGTGCACCGCTCTACATCGAACAAGTCGTCGCGCGTCCGGCGGCCGTGGCCACCCTCAACGTGGAGGCCCGTCTGCGCTCGGTCAAGGCCCAGCCCCGCTTGAGCTTGAGCCTGTGCGAAAAGTGGACGCTGAGCTCGCTGCGCTGCGAGTCGCTCGTGCTGACAGCGCCGGCTGTGGCCGAGCCGGGCAAGTGGGTGAGTGTGCGGGGCCAGGTCAAGCTTCCTGCCGCCGCAGACGAGCGCCCCTGGCCGCGCCTGCCCTTGAAGTTGAGCCTGATCACACCAGCGGGCGACGCCACGCTGGATGTCGCCGACCTGGCTTTGCGCACCGCAGGCGGGCAAAACCTGTTGGCCAACGCCAGCTTTGCCGACGGCATGGACCGCTGGTTCTTCGCCACCGACACCGACCCGCCGTGGCACATCCACAGCCTGCCCGTAGCCTTGCTCTTCGACCAAGGCTGGTTTGGCTTGACGGCGTGGACGGCACTACTTCTGTGGGGGTTTGCCTGTGCTGCAAGGCGCTGGCACCGTGGTGACGACGCGGCACTTGCGCCGGCAGCGGCGCTGGCGGCCTTCCTCGTCTCGGGCACGCTGAACACCTTGATCGACGAGCCGCGTTTTCTTTGGTTGGCGCTCGTGCTGGCGGGGATGTGTATGGTGCGCGGCAGCGCGCTGCGACGGCGACCGTAAAATGCCCGGCTACCCTCTGCCTGACTGACAAGGACTGCCGACGTGTTCATCTCCACCGCCTACGCCCAAACCGCCCCCGCCGCTGCTGCGGGTGGCACCGAATCCACCTTGCTCAGCATGCTGCCCCTGGTGCTGATGTTCGTGGTGCTGTACTTCATCATGATCCGCCCGCAGATGAAGAAGCAAAAGGAGCACAAGGCCATGATCGAGGCCGTGGCCAAGGGCGACGAGGTGGTCATTGCCGGCGGCGTGCTCGGCCGCGTGGCCAAGCTCGGTGACCAGTACCTCAGCGTCGAGGTCGCCAGCGGCGTCGAGCTGCAAGTGCAGCGCGGCTCGGTGGTGCAGGTGCTGCCCAAGGGCACCTACAAGTAAGCCTGGTCCCGCTGCGCGCCGCTCGCGCAGCGCATGGTTCTTGTCGGCTTGCCGACCTCAGGAGTTCACATGAATCGCTACCCCTTGTGGAAGTACGCGATCCTCGGCTTTGCGCTGTTGATCGGCCTTTTGTACACCACGCCCAACTACTTTGGCGAGGCGCCGGCGGTGCAGGTCTCCAGCGCCAAGGCCACGCTGAAGATCGACAGCGCGATG
>JANOJR010000495.1:0-2688 GCA_031418855.1 Rubrivivax sp. | reverse complement strand
GCGTGGGCAGACGCTCGACGCCATGGCCAGCGGGCGTGGTGCCTTGCTCAGCGTCAACGCCTCGTTCTTCGACGCACGCTTTGCGCCGCGTGGGCTGACCACGAGCCAGGGCGAGCGTTGGGCGCCGGTGATGCTGCCCGGTGTTGCGCCGGTGTTCGCCTGCACCCTGGCCTTGACTTGCGAGCTCACCTTCGACGCGCCAGTGCAAGACCAGGCAACCTGGCGCGTGGCCGTCGGCGGCACGCCCTGGCTGTTGCGCGCCGGCGTGCAGCGCCAAGCCAGCGACGACGCCGGCTGCCATTCGCTGTGCGCCCAAACCCATCCGCGCACGGCCATCGGGCTGGACCGCAGCGCTCGCTTTCTCTACCTCGTGCTCGCCGAAGGCCGCCGCCCGCCCGTGCTGGGCTTGACGCTGGTGCAGCTCTCAGCGGTGATGCATCAGGTGGGCGCTTTCAACGCCATGAATCTCGACGGTGGCGGCAGCAGCAGCCTGCTCGTCAACGGCCAGTCGCGCATGGCGCGACCGGCGAATGAGCCGCAGATGCGCCGACTGGCCAATGCGCTGCATGTCTTTGTGGGGCCCGCGCCTTGACCCGAGCTTGATCACTTGCGAATCGCCGCCGCAGCGCAGGCATCATGCGGCGGCCGCACCATCCCAAGGACCGCCATGCCCCTCTTCGCCACCACCGACCTCAACCCCGGCGTGCAACGCCGCGAAGTCTTCGCCTGGGCGATGTACGACTTCGCCAACTCGGGCTACACCACCGTGGTGCTGACGGCGGTGTTCAACGCCTACTTCGTGAGCGTCATCGCCGGCAACGCCGAGTGGGGCACGCTGGTGTGGACGCTGGCGCTGTCGCTGTCTAACGCTCTGGTGGTACTGACGATGCCGGCCATCGGTGCCTGGTGCGACCTGCATGCAGCGAAGAAGCGCGTGCTCCTGATCAGCACCGTCGGCTGTGTGCTGGCCACCGCGATGCTGGCGCTGGCGGGGGCGGGCGACTTGTGGCTCGCGGTGGTGGCCATCGTGGTCAGCAACCTCTGCTATGCCTGGGGTGAAGCGCTCATCGCCGCCTTCTTGCCTGAGCTCGCCCGGCGCGACTCGATGGGCCGCGTCTCGGGTTGGGGCTGGAGCTTCGGTTACTTCGGCGGCATGTTGGCGCTGGGTCTGGGCCTGGGCTACGTCATCTGGGCGCAAGGCCAAGGCCAGAAGGCGGCGCAGTTTGTACCGGTGACGATGCTCATCACGGCCGGCCTTTACGCCGTGGCGGCGTTGCCGACGTTTCTGTGGCTGCGTGAACGCGCCGTGCCGCAGGCTAACGCTGCCAGTGCGCGCAGCGGCGTGCTGGTGGCCATGCGCGAATCGTTCACGCGGCTGGGCGCGACCTGGCGCAACGCGCGCAACTACCGCGACTTCGTCTGGCTGCTCGCTTGCGCTGTGGCTTACCAGGCCGGCATCGCCGTCGTCATTGCACTCGCGGCGGTGTATGCCGCGCAGGTGCTGGGCTTCAAACAGACCGAGACCATGATGCTGGTCTTCCTCGTCAACATCGCCGCCGCCCTGGGCGCTTTCGGCTTCGGCCATTGGCAAGACCGCCTGGGCCACCGCCGTGCGTTGGCGATCACGCTTGTCGGCTGGATCGTCATGACGCTGCTGGCCTATCTGGCCACCAGTGCCACGTTGTTTTGGTTCGCCGCAGTACTGGCCGGGCTGTGCATGGGGTCCAGCCAATCGGCGGGCCGGGCGATGGCGGGGCTGCTGGCGCCCGTGGCGCAGCGGGCTGAGTTCTACGGGCTGTGGGCTTTCGCCGTGCGCCTCTCCGCCATCTTTGGCCCACTGACCTATGGCCTGGTGACCTGGCTCACGGCAGGCAACCACCGCTATGGCATCGCCTCGACGGGCGTCTTCTTCGTCATCGGCCTGGTGCTGCTGCGCAAGGTCGACATGCAACGCGGCATGGTGGCGGCAGAGACGGCGGCTGAAGCGAAATAGAACGTTCGTACTATTTTGTTTGCCAACCGGTAAGAACAAGGCACCCGGCCTCCTAGAATGCCGCATCGGGCCGGTCTCGTCGCGCCCCATTTTTTCAGGAGTTGCGCGTCATGAAGGTGCTCGTACCGGTCAAACGCGTCGTCGACTACAACGTGAAAGTTCGCGTCAAGTCCGACGGCTCGGGAGTCGACATAGCCAACGTCAAGATGAGCATGAACCCCTTCGACGAGATTGCCGTAGAAGAGGCCGTGCGTTTGCGTGAAAAGGGCGTGGCCACCGAGGTCATCGCCGTCTCTTGCGGTGTCACGGCCTGCCAGGAAACGCTGCGCACCGCCATGGCCATTGGAGCCGACCGCGCCATCCTGGTTGAAACCGCTGACGAGCTGCAGCCGTTGGCCGTGGCCAAGCTCTTGAAGGCCCTCGTCGACAAAGAGCAGCCCGGTCTCGTGATCCTTGGCAAACAAGCGATTGATGACGATTGCAACCAGACCGGCCAGATGCTCGCGGCACTGGCCGGCATGCCGCAAGGCACGTTCGCCAGCAAGGTGGAAGTGGCGGATGGTTTCGCCAGCGTCACGCGTGAAGTCGACGGCGGCGCCGAGACGCTGAAGATCAAGCTGCCGGCGGTGCTGACGACCGACCTGCGCCTGAACGAGCCGCGCTACGTGACGCTGCCCAACATCATGAAGGCGAAG
>JANOJR010000494.1:0-6200 GCA_031418855.1 Rubrivivax sp. | reverse complement strand
GCGTCTTCGCTGGCTTGTGCCAACACGGTTTTCTTCTGCTCGATGAATTCACCCATCGGGTGAGTTTGCCAAATGCCATCAAACCCGCGCCAGTGCTGACTTTCCCGAGGATTGCATTGGGTCAACTGCGGTTCTTAGGGTTATGACACAGTAAGACTAGGAGACTGGACGGCAGATGGCGTCGAAGCGAAACGTGCGAAAACCGAGTACCGCTGGGCAGCACCGACAAGCCCAGGACTTGCCCCCTGGGCGCAGGAGGTGATACCCGGCGGTGCTAGTTTCTCGCGCGTTGCAGCCGACGACCTTCTGCCGCCAAGGCTCCTAGCGTCAATCGATCACCGCGTCCATGCGCAAGTGCATGCCGGCTTCAAATCGATCCCGAGCCTTCGCGCCGCAATGGCGCTGACGATGAATTTGAACGCGCGCGGCTCCTCGGCGCGTGCCATTGAGCGTCTTGGTGACGCGAAGGACCCATCGCGTCATACGAGTGCCCCACGCAGCTCGGCGATTGCATGGCATAGGCCGGAGTCGTCGCTTGAGTGCAAAGTCACTGCGGTCGCTTCGGCTTCGGTCAGTGCCGCACGTGCTGCGTCGAGATCGTGGCGGGCTGCATCCTGAAGCCCGCGGATGCATAGCAGATTGGCGAGCGCCAGCCGATCGCCAATTTCGCGCAGCAACACTTCACCGGCTCGCAGCGCGTCGCTGGCCTCTTCAACCCGGCCCCGACAGAAAAGCAGCGCTCCGAGCTGGCCCAACAGAGACCCCTGCGTTTGCCGGTCGCCTGCGGTGCGGCTCACGGCGAGGCCATCCTCGCAACACTTAAGCGCCAACTCCCTGCGACCTTGAGCGAGATGCAGTTCTGACAAGGCGCAGAGGACCAGGCCCTCGCTTTGGCGATTGCCCACCTCACGGGCGGTGGCAAGCGCGGCGTCGAGACACTCGCGCGCGGGCTCGAACTGACGCTGGTCGGAGTGCAGGATGCCCAGGTTGCACAACACGATGCCCTCGGAGCGGCGATTGCCGACCTCGCGGTGGATGACCAGAGCGGCCTCATGGTGCGTCCGGGCCCGATCCATGCGGCCTTGGTCCAGATACAGGTTTCCCATGTTGCCGAGTTCGATGCCCTCGCGAAAGCGGTTTCCGACCTCGCGATGGATGGCGAGCGCTTGTTCGAAGTACGCCAGCGCTTCGTCAAGCCGACCTTGTGCCTTGTGCACGATGGCGAGGTTGCCGAGCGCCAGGCCTTCGTTGTGCCGATTGCCGACTTCGCAGGCAATCGCGCAGGCCGCCTCCAAGTACTTGCGCGCCTGCGCCATCTGGCCCTGGCGGAGGTACGCGTTGGCCAGGTTGCCGAGCGAGACGCCCTCGGCGCGGCGTTCACCCAATTCGCGGTGAATTTCATAGGCGCCCTCCAAAGACGCTCGCGCCGCAACCATTGCGCCGCGATCGCTTTGCAAGCTGCCGAGTTGGTTGAGGACCTCCCCTTCAAGGCGCTGGTCCTGCATCGATCGTGCGAGAGCGAGTGCCTGTTCAAACCAGCGCGTTGCATCGTCAACATGCCCGGTCCGCCACGACGCACGGCCTCTTGTCAAGCAAGCCAAGGCGAGTGGCCACCCAGCGATCCCATCGAGGCCGAGTACCTGCGTTCCGAGTACGTCGCCCAGGGCGAACGGCCCCTGTTTCTCGAGCACCTGCCAGGTCGCGCGGTAAGTGGCAACGGCGGTTTCGACGTCACTGCGGCTGGTGGCGCGACGACACGCAATGACAAGGTTATCGAGCTCCAATGCAAGCATGTGGAAGCGCTTGACGCCGTCAACTAAAGAGAGTCCGTCGATGGCCACATTCGTTCCGAAGCCGGCGAAGTAACGGCCGTGACGCGCGTGCGCCGCCAACGTCGCTGCGGGGCCACTTGCCCCGAGCTTGTCCGAAGCGTATTCATGGATGCTCAGGTACATGCCGAAGTAGGGTTCGTCGATGTCCAAGCGGCGGTGTTCGGTGGGCAGCCAGGCGCGCAGCAGGCTCTTGTCGACCAAGGATTGAATCGCATCCCTCACCGCTGGTGCGTCGGACCATGCGACGAGGTCGACCACGGCTTCGGCTGCGTCCAGCGTGAAGCCGCCTTCGAACACCGAACACTGCGCAAGTGCGGCTTGCTCCCAGGGCGCGAGCAAGTCCCAGGACCAGTCGATCGCGGCCTTGAGCGTGGCCTGTCTTGCCGCCGCGCCCCTGGCGCCCGCCAAAAGTTGGAAGCGATGCGCCATGCGCTCGACCATCTGCGCGGGTGACAACACCGAGGCACGCGCCGCAGCGAGCTCAATGGCCAGAGGCAGCCCATCCAAGAGGCGCACCACTTCGGCCACTGCGGCCTGGTTGGATGGGTTCAACCTGAACTCGCAGTGCCGTGCCTGGGCCCGCACGGCGAAGAGTTCGATTGCTTCGCTGCCGAGTTCCAGCGGTTCGACCGGCAGTACGACTTCGCCCACCAGGTGCAGCAGCTCGCGGCTGGTGACTACGAAAGAGGCGTCGGCGGCGCGATCAAGCCAGCGGCCGAGACTGGCGCTGGCGTGCTGCACCACTTGTTCGAAGTTGTCCAGGATGACCAGGCAGCGCCCGCGACCGGCGATGGCGTGGCCGAGCTGTACGCCGGGGTCGTCTTTGCCCAAAGGCACACCGAGCGCCCAGGCCACAGCGAAGTAGATGCCGTCAAGACTCCTGGCCTCGCTCAAGTCGCAGAAGTAGACGCCGCCCGGCCAGTCGCCGAGCCAGGCCAGGCCATAGCGGCGCACCAGGCGAGTCTTTCCAGTGCCGCCCGGCCCGAGCACGGTCAGCAATCGCGAACCGTTGTCGAGTCGGCGCGCGAGCGTGCGCAGCTCGCTGCTCCTGCCGATGAAGGTATCGCGTTCCAGTGCGAGGTTGTGGCGCACCTCGCGCAGCGGTCGCCAGAATTCACCATCGCGCACCACGCGGTAGACCTTGTCGGTGTCTGGCGGTGGCACGAAGGCGCTGCCCGAGGCGCCAATCTCGAAAACCTCTACCGGCTCCTCCACGCCTTTGAGGCGGTAGTGGCCATGACTTTCGATGAACGTGTCCTCGGGCAGCTGGGCCAGCGCAGCTTTGGCGCTCGCACTTAGCAGCGTCTGGCCACCCCACGCGAGCGACATGATGCGCGCGGCGAACGGCTTGGCCAGACCTTCGATTTCTACCGGCTTCGCGCCGCGAGCCACATCGTCTTCCGAGTTTTGCCGTTGCGTCACCGCCCCGACATGGATCCCCACGCGCGCTTTGAGCTGCAATGCCGCCATCGCACGTTGGTACGCCAGTGCGAACTGCGCCGCGTTCAGCACGTGATCGAAGAGCAAGAAGAAGCCGTCGGTGCGATCGATCTCCTGGCCCTGGTGCTGCGCCAGCAGTTGCCGCGCGCGACGATCATGCTCGAGCCACATCGCCGCCGCGGCGGCGTCGCCCACGCGTTCGACCAACTGCGTGCTGTCGACCAAATCGGTGAAGAGCAGGGTTCGCATGGACTCGCGCTCCGTGCCGTGGCGGCTGTCCGCGCATGCTATCAGTGGGCAACGTAGCGGCGCTCCATCGACCTCTTGCTTAGGCTTTGGGTGCCGCTGCGTGCTCGCCTCAGCCACTCGGTCACAAAGGCAGTTGGTGCTTCAGCAGTTCATTGTCGACCAAGCTGCAGTGCAGTTTCGCCGCGGCCACATTTGTGGCAGGCGCGCCGCGTGCGGCCGTCGTGGCCACTGCGCCTTTAGGTGGCGCGCGCAGTTCATCGGCAAGCGCGGGTTGCGGGCGCGCAAAGCCTGCCTGGCGTTAATCGATCACTTCGTCCGCGCGCAGCCGCATCGCCGGCGTCAGCTCGATCCCGAGCGCTCGCGCCGCCCTGGCGTTGACGATGAATTTGAATGCGCGCGGCTCCTCGATCGCCATCTCCGCCGGCTTCTCGCCTTTGAGGATGCGCGCCACGTAGTGCCCGGCGCGGCGGTAGATGTCTTCGAAGTCGGGGCCATACACGGCGAGTGCGTCGCCCGCGAGTTGCGGCACGTCGTGCATGAACGGCATGCGGTACTTGGTTGCCAGCAGGGCCAGTTTGTCGGTGATGTCCTGGTTGCTCGTCATCGGCGCGGTGACGACGGCCTGGACCTTGGCGTCCTGGGCCCGCTTGAGGCCGTCTTCCAGGTTGCTCTTGCCGGCGTCCAGCGGAATGCGCACCAGGGTCAGGCCCAGCTTGACCGCCGACTGGTCGATCAGTGTCACTTCCTCTTTGCAACTGGCGAGCAGGCCTTCGTCGAAGAAGATGCCCACGCGCTTGATCCCGGGAACGAGTTCGGTCAGCAACTGCATACGCTTGCCGATCAATTCGGCGTTCGCCGTCGTCACGCCGGTAATGTGTTTGCCGGGCCGCGCCAGTGACACCGCGTACTCGACCGTCACCGGGTCGGTCACGGTGGCGATGACGGTCGGGATGCGCCGGCTTGCGTACCACGCGGCGTCGGCCATCGGCTTGGCCGGGGCGAAGAAAACATCGACCTTCTCGGCCGCGATCTCGCGCGCCAGGCCACGCAGCCGCCGCAGGTCGCCGTCAGCCGAGCGCTTGACGAATTCAAGATTCCGGCCTTCGACATAACCGGCTTCGCGCAGACCCTTGACGAAGCCACGTGTCGTCAGCTCGCTGTACAGGCCGCTGGACTGCAACATCAGCCAGCCAACCCGGGCCGGGCGCTCCTGTGCAAGCGCTGCCGAGCCCGCGCCGAGAATCACGATGGCGATAGCCCGCCATGCCTGTCGGACGATGTTTGCCATGAGCACACTCCTACGGCTGCAAAGCCCGAGCCTGCGCCGGAAACGCCGCGCGATCAAGTCCGGCTTGGCTGTCCCATCTGCCCGAGCGATCAAGGCTGAGGCTTATCGCTGCAAAGGGGCGCCAGCGCCCGCCACGCTGCGCCGGCCCAAGCCCGCCAACCGCACACGCCGCCGCGCCGGCTTGAGCAAGGCTGGCAAGGCCGAGACCCAGCCTTCGGTGGCCGCGCTCTTCTCGTGCAGCAAGGTGCGCACACCCGCCAGGCCGGCGGCCGCAGCGCGGTTGAGCAATGCTTCGGTGGCGGCTTCGCCTAGCGACAAGAGCCAATGCTGCCAACGCCGCATCACACGCGCGTCGCTCCAGAGCTGGGCCAGGGCCAGGCGCTGTGCCAATGAGTGCGAGGCACCGCCGTCTCCCGCAGGCAGCTCCAAGGCACGCGGTGCGATGGCGCCGATAAAGAGCTGGAAGTCCTGGCGCAGCGCGCTCTCGCCGGTGATCTCTTCAGCCATCTCGCCGAGCTGGCGCAGGCGCCGGCTCCAGCCCGGCGCGGCGAGTTGCCAGCTGACCAAGGCTTGCAAACCTTGCGCCGGGTTGAGCACGCGCACGCGGTTGGGCGGCAGCACGTACATCGGCATCGCGGCGGCTTGCGCGTGGGGCATCGGCGTGACGAAAGAGATCAGTGCGGCGAGGCGGCGCCAGGCGGCGGCGTCGAGGCCAGCGTGTTCGGTTTCACTGCGAGCTTCCATCGCCATCGCCGTGGCCAGCGCGTGCGCCGCCGTGCAGCCGGCACGCGCCATGGCGGCCAGCCGGCTCATCATCACCACGTGCCCGGCGGCGTAACCCGCCTCACAGCGCAGACGCTCGATCACCGGCGCATCAGCCGACGCCGCCGCGCCGGCCAGGGGTTTGAGCGTCACCGGGCAATGGCTGACCTCGATCTGCGCGATGTAGTGCGCCGTGAGCTGCGTGGTCTCCACGCTGATGCCCTGGCGCCATGCATCGATGCGCAGCGCCAGCCAACGCCGCACGGCCAGTGTGGCGGCCATCGTGCGCTGGCCAAAGACCGAGCGGCCGGCCTGCCAGCCCTGGCGCAGCGGCGTGCCGTCCAGCAGCAGCTCGGGCGGGGGCACCAGGCCGTGGTGGGCGTGGTCCCAGCCGAGCTGGAAGCCGGCGTCGTGGGTAGCGCCTCGCGTGGGCGCCGGGTCAAGTTCAAGCAGGGTCTGGTCCATCGCACATCTCCTTGGGTGGGAGGCAAAACGCCTCGATGTGGGAACCAGTGTCCTGGCCAGGTAGCTCATAGAGTGAGCTACCTCGGCGGGCCGGAAAACTTTTTTTTAGCGTCCAAGCCGAGCGAGCCCAGCCTGAGATGAGCCCGCCCGCGCGTCGGGCACAC
>JANOJR010000493.1:0-11568 GCA_031418855.1 Rubrivivax sp. | reverse complement strand
TGGTCATGCCCGAAGGCCAGCGTGTGGGCACGCTGTGTGTCATCGACCGCAAGCCGGGGCAACTCAGCGCCGAGCAACGCACGGCCTTGGCCGCGCTGGCGCGTGTCGTGGTCGAGGCCCTGCTCTTGCGCGAGCGCGCCTTCGTCGCCGCCGCCGCAGCGCGCAGCCGCCTGGAGAGCGAACTCACCGGCAACGTCAGTGCCTTGAATTCCGTGTTGGACCAGCTGCCGGTGGCCATCTCGGTGTGGGACCGCGAGCTGTGCAACGTTTATCACAACGCCACCATCGAGCGCTGGTTCGGGCGCACGGCCGCGTCGATCCTGGGCCGGCCGATCGCAGACTTGATCGGTGAGCAGTTGGCCAGCGAGGACTTGGCCGTGCAGCGCGAGGTGCTGGCAGGCGCCACACGCAGCGTCGAGCGCAGCATGCCCTCAGTCAACGGCATCATTGAGCAGCGCGTGCAACTCATGCCACACCGCCTTGCCGACGGCAGTATTGACGGCATGGTGGCCCTGGTCAGCAACCTTGGCGAGCTGCGTGCTGCCGAGCGTGCTCTGCGTGCCAGCGAACGCCAGTTCCGCAGCCTGGCCGATGCCTCGCCGCTGGGCATCTACCAGACCGACGTGCACGGGCAATGCATCTACACCAACGCGCGCTGGCAAGACATCTACGGTCTGACGCTAGAGCAAAGCCTCGGCGACGGCTGGGCCCGTGCCCTGCACGCGCAAGACCATGCCGACGTGGTGCGCCGCTGGCGCGAGGCCGCTGCGGGCTCGGGCGAGTTCGAGATGGAGTTTCGGGTGCAGCGCAGCGACGGCCAGACGCGCCACGTGCGCTCCAACTCGCGCGCCTTGCGCGGCGACGACGGTGCGGTGGAAGGCTATGTCGGCACGGTGGCCGACATCACCGCACGGCGCGAGGCCGAGCTGGCGCTGCAGGAGCGCAACCAGCAGCTGCGCTTGCTCTATGAGAAGACGCCGGCGATGCTGCAGTCGATCGACAGCCACGGCCGGCTTAGCTCGGTCAGCGACGTCTGGCTGACACAGCTGGGATTCGTGCGCGAGCACGTCATCGGCAAACCCTGGACCGACTTCTTGAACGAGCCCTCGCGCCAGCATGTGCGCGAGCACGCCTTGCCACGGCTGTGGCGCCACGGGCGCGTGGACCGCGTGCCCTGCCGCTGGGTGCGCCACGATGGCCGGGCCATCGATGCTTTGTTTTCGGCGATCTGCCTGGCCCCAGCGCAAGGCGCGCCGCAAAGCGCGCTGGCCGTTATCGAAGACGTGAGCGAAGTGCTGGCGCGCACGGCCGAGTTGCAACGCGAGCAGACATTGCGCTCGCAAATCGAAAGCCACGCTAGCGCCTTGCAGGGCCTGCTCACAGAGCGCAGCGAGATGCTCGACGTGCTGGCCCACGAAGTGCGCCAACCCCTGCACAACGCCTCGGCGGCGCTGCAAAGCGCGGCGGGCCTGCTGGCGGATCAAGGCGAAGTCGCCGCATCGATGCGGCTGGCGCGTGCGCAAGACGTGATTGGCCATGTGCAGGCAGGCGTCGACAACATCCTGGCCGCGTCGTCATTGCTGGCGGTGGACGCCGCGCCCGAGCGTGCCGACACCGACCTCGACACGCTCATCGCCGTGGTCGTGGGCGACATGCCCGCGCATGAGCGCGGCCGCGTGCATGTGCTGCGCGAAAGCCGTACCCGCACGGCGGCGATGGACCTGGCGCTGACGCGCTTGGCCTTGCGCAACCTCATGGCCAACGCGCTGACCCATGCGCACAAGCTCGTGCAGCTGCGCCTGGCTGACAGCGACGCGCCGCTGGGCGTGATCATTGACGTCATCGATGACGGCGCGGGCATTGACCCGCTGGTGCTACCGCGGCTGTTCGAGCGTGGCGTGCGCAGCATGCGCAAGCCCGCGAGCGGCCGCGCGCAGGGCAGCCACGGCCTGGGCCTGCACATCGCTCGCCGGGCCGTCGAACTTCAGGGCGGCAGCGTCACGCTAGTGAGTACCGGGCGTGAGGGCACGGTGATGCGCATGCTGTTGTCGCAGACGGGCGACTGAGCGGCGCCCGGCCCCTCGCGCAGCCGACGTTCAACTTGCGCTGAGATGGGCGCGGAAGACGTAGCCCACGCGCGAACGCGACTGTAGCGGCACCATCAGCTCGGTGGCGCGCTCGAT
Organism: Rubrivivax sp.; assembly: GCA_031418855.1. Taxonomy (GTDB): domain Bacteria; phylum Pseudomonadota; class Gammaproteobacteria; order Burkholderiales; family Burkholderiaceae_C; genus Rubrivivax. Next base: position 9,385 of record JANOJR010000493.1, on the reverse strand, counting down.
GCGCCGGCGCAAACGGTAGATGACAGCGTTCAGGCTGTCAGCAGCTTCGCTATTCGTGTCCATGCCCAGCTTGGCGCGCAACGCCTCGCGACTCACGGTTTCGCCTTGGGCCTGGACAAAACAGTCGAGCACGGTGACGTCGGCGTCGCTCAAGGCGACATGGGCGCCGTCGGGCGCCACCAGTTCCTGGCGTTCGCGCAGCAGCTTCCAGGTCAGCTCTGGCAGGCCCGTTTTGCCGGCGCGGCGGTTCACGGCCACGATCGCCAGCTCGGCCTGTTCGAACTGCAAAGGCTTGGCCAGATGCATGTCGGCACCCGCAGTCATGACATCGGCGAAAACCTGTGAGCCCGGGCGCCCGGAAATCACGAGCACGCCAGCGTCCGTGCGCTGACGCAGCACTTTGATGAGCTGAACGCCGTCGATGCCGGGAAGCGTGAGGTCGATGACGTAGAAGTCGTAGCTGAACGCGAGGTCGTCACCGAGCAGTTGCAAGCTGTCGCTATAAGCCTTGACCTGAACCCCGCGCTCGCGCAGATGCTGGGCCAGGTATTCGGTGAATTCCGCGTCGTCGTCGATTAGGGCTAGGGTCTTTGGCAGCATGGACGAATTGTGCGTTGTGATGCCAGCGTGCGCTAGCGCACGCTGGAATGCTCGCGACAAGCACCGGCTGCCTTTTGCAGCTGGCCCATGCGTGTCTGGACGATCACGAGGGCGAGCGTCGGCGCGCTCGCGTCTGCGCCGCTTACTGCCGCCGATACACGTCGGTGCTCAGGTAGCGTATGCCGGAGTCGCACATGATCGTCACCACCGTCGCGCCAGGCCCCAGGCGCTGCGCGATGCGAACAGCGGCCACCACGTTCGCGCCAGACGATGTGCCGGCGAAGATGCCTTCCTCTCTTGCGAGCCGGCGCGCCATGGCCTTGGCATCAGTCGTCGTGACCGTCTGGATCTCGTTGACGAGTTCAGGCTCCCAAAGCGGCGGCACAAAGCCGATGCCGATGCCTTCGATCTGATGCGACCCGGTTGGCTTGCCGGACAGAACTGCCGACTCCTGCGGCTCCACTGCAACGATGTGGATGCCGGGCTGGCGGGCCCACAAGGCCTTGGTGGCGCCATGAATGGCGTGCGCGGTGCCCACGGCGTGGACGAAGGCATCGATGCGCCCTGCGGTCTGTGCCCAGATCTCTTCGCCCAGAGGCCGGTAGCCGTTGATGGCGTCAGTATTGTTGAGCTGATCGCAGTACCAGTGCCCTGGACTGGCGCTGATGTCGGCAGCCCGCCGGATCATCGCCTTGATCAGTGACTCCGTGATCTTCTTTTGGTCGCTGATCACGTCCGTGATGTGCGCACCGAACGCCTCCATCATTCGCCGCTTTTCGTCGCTGAAGGCGTCGGAGAACACGATCTTGAGTGGATAGCCCTTGACCGCACAAACCAGCGCCAGCGAGACCCCGGTGGTTCCTGCCGTGTACTCCACGACGGTACCGCCGGGACCGAGGCGACCCGAGGCTTCGGCGCCTTCAATGGCTGCTTTGGCCATGCGATCCTTCATGCTGCCCGTCGGGTTCGAGAACTCCAGCTTGGCCAGCACGCGCGCCGACCCGGGCGGCATCACTTTTCGCAGTTCAACGATCGGGGTACCGCCGATGGACTCGAGAACGTCGCGCGCGATGGCTTGCATCACAGACTCCTTTTGTTCGGCAACGGTTGTACTGTCGTTTCGCTTTCCGGCTGGCCACTGCATCGTGGCGCGTCCTTGCGGGAATCCTCCGCCGCCCGAGAGTCACGCTATGGTGGCCCCTCACCGGCAACCAGTCAATGACTCAGGTCATGACTCAGGTCAAGAGGGTCGGCCGCGAGTGTCAACTCAGTTCTGACCGAAGAGCACGCCACTTTGAGGATAAGTCGCATGACCCGCGTGCAACGCACACCCGTACCTGCGATGTTCGACTCAACGTGGCGCGGTGCCTAGCGCCTTCAGACTCGCCGCCGCGCTTTCTTGTGTGGGGTCCAGGCGCAAGCATTCGCGCAGTGCCGCCACCACCGCCGCAGCGGGCTGTGCCGGCAAGCTGCGCGCGCGTTGGCAATGCAGTTGGGCCAGCAGTCGCCGCAAATCGGGGTCGGCGCCTGCGGCCAGCGCTGCCGGCGCCAACAGTGCCATGGCGCTGTCGACATCGCCCTGCGCGGCCAGCAGCGTGGCATGTTCGCTGAGGTTGCTTGATTCGGGCGCCGAGGTCTTGTCGGGCGCTGCCTGTGCTTGCGCGGCGTCCCGGGTGCTGCGTGTGATCGTCTGGCGCGAAAAACGGCCCAGGAACTGGCGCTCATTGCGCTCGCGCTCGATGGCGCGCAAGGCCTCGGCCGCGCCGCGATGCTCGCTCTGCAGAGACAGCACCGTGAGGTAGCCGCGCATGGCGCGCTCAAGCTCGCCGCGCTGGCGGTCTTGCTGCGCCTGTGCTAACGCCGCAGTGACGCGGCTTTGCATTACCCCGCGCAGCCGCGCCAGCTCGGCCGCAGCGTCGCCTCGCGCGGGCCGGGCCAGGCTGAGCGCCTCCCAGGCCCAGGCGGCGTCGGCCAGCTGGCCCTGGCGCTCGGCATCCTGGGCGCGCTGCTGCATCGTCAGCTCGAAGCTGGCTAGGCCTGTGGCTGGGGCCGGGAGCATGGTTGCCGGTGCGGCCGGTGGTGCAGTGATGGTCGGTGCTGCCGCAGCTGGCGCTGCGCCCGGGCTGGCACAGCCGCCCAGTACGAGCAGCCCGGCAGCAGCGCACAGGGCTGCCACGCGCGCGCACCAAGGCCGAGCACGGGGGCCAGTCATGGCGGCGCAAAACTCCGCGAGGTCTGCAGCCGTGCCTTGAAGCCTTCGAGCTCAAGGTCGCCGAAGATCATCGTTCGACGCAGCATCAAGGGCTGTGCGAAGAAGGCGTTGCCACCGGGAATGACGGTGGCACCGAGCTCGAAGCCGGCACGCGTGGCGGCGTCCAGCACCAGCGCGTTGGCGTCACCATAGGGGTAGGCGATGTGGCGCAGCTCGTGGCCGTCGAGCCGGCGCGCCAGCAGCTCGCGCGGCTGGCGCATCTCCTGCTCGATGTTCTGGCGGTAGCGCGCGTCGCTCTCCTGCGCCGTGCGCTCGATCAGGTTGCGGTGGCTCTTGGAATGCGACTGGATGTCGACCAGCCCCGAGCGCTGCATTTCCTGCATCTGCGCAAAGCTCAGCGCATCGGCCGCACCGATGAAGTCGGTGTAGACGAAGAGCGTGGCCGCGAAGCCGTACTTCTTCAGCAACGGGAAGGCATGTCGGTACACCGACTCGTAGCCGTCGTCGATGGTGATCACCACGCTGCGCGGCGGCAGCGCCTTCTTGCCTTGCAGAAAGCCGGCGACGTCGGCCAGGCGCAGCACCGTCCAGCGGTTGCGCGCCAGCCACTCCAGCTGCGCGGCAAAGCCGGCGGGCGACACCACCATCTTCGAGCTCGGGGTGCCGAAGCGGTGATAACAAAGTATCGGCACGGTCTGGTAGGCGTCGGCCGTTACGCCCAGCGCGTTGCGCGCTTGCAGCGGCACGATGAGCACGCGGCCCGGTTCGGCTTCGGGCACGCCGTTGGCTTCGGCCAGTGTCCAGGCCAGGCTGGCGTCGCCGAGCAGGCGCTGCGCGATGCCACTGAAGCGGTCGCCCTCGGCCGCGGCATAGATCGCCATGCGCGCATTGCGGCCGAGCAGCTCGCCATTGGCCTGTGCATAACGCTCAACAGGTGTTGACAGTGTGGGTGCGACTGCCCCTGGCGGCGGCGCGACGCTCGGTGCCGGCGCCGGGGCTGTGCCGCAGGCGGCCAGGGCGCCCAGCACGGGCGCCAGCCATGGCCAGAGCGTGCGCGGCAACACCTCAGCCCGGCGCAGGCGGTGGGTTGGACGACGGCGCCGGTGTCGGCGCTGCGGGCAGCACGGCGCGCGTCGACGGCGTGTCGCTGCCGTGGCTGCGCTCTTGCAGCGCCTGCGCCATGGCGTCGAAATCGGCGTAGAGCAAACCGAACTCGTCCTTGCGCTTCTCGCCGATGCGGTGGCCGAGATGGCCGCGTGCGATCTCGCCCAGCGCCTCGCCGAGCACGCGCACCGGTTTGGCAAACCACTGCGCCAGCACAAACATCGCCAGCGCCACAGCCAGCACGGTCACGACCGCCAGCACCACCATCAAGGTGATCGAGAGATTGGCCACCTGTGCCATGGGTTTTTCGGCAATGCCCAGGAAGACCAGGCCGACGCGTTTGTCCTGGAAGGTGATCGGCGTCTCGAAGCCCAGCACGGGCTCGCCCGCAGCTTCATAACGCGAGGCACTGACACCGCGCCCGGGGCTGGGCAAGGCTTTGCCAGGCAGCACCTGGTAGCTCTGCCCGGCTTGCCCCGTGACGCTGGACGCGCGCACCGTGCCCGCCAGGTCGGCCAGTACCAGGCGCTCGAAGGTGCCGGTCTTCATTAGCTCTTGCACCTGCACTTCCAGCGCTTCCCACTCGTCGCCGAGTGCGGCCGCAGCGTTTTGCGCGGCGATGAAGCGCGCCAGCGAGGCGCCGCTGTCGGCCACCTGCGCCATCAGCGCGGCATGCTGCTTTTGCGTGATGACGGTGGCGGTGAGGCCCATCACCACGGCCACGATGCAGGCCATGGCCGCCGCCCACTTCACGCGCAAAGGCACGATGCGCGGGCGTGCAGCTTCACGTGCGTCTTCGTCGAGCTCGACGCGCACACGCGCCAGCGCGTCGGCCAGCTCGCGGCCGGTTTGAAAGCGCTGTGCTGCGGCCTTGGCCAGGCAGCGGTCGATGACGCGGCGCAGCGAGGTCGGGATGTCGCGGCGTGTTTTGTCGATGGCAGGGTGTGCCTCGCCAGCGATCTTGGTGGCGATGGCCACCAGGCTGTCGCCACGGAAAGGGCGCGCACCCGTCAGGCATTGGTAGAGCACGATGCCCACGGAGAAGAGATCAGAGCGGCCGTCGAGTTTTTCGCCACGCGCCTGTTCGGGCGACATGTACTGCGGCGTGCCGATGATGTCGCCCACGCGTGTACGCTGCTCGCCGCTGCCGCCGTCTTCGACATGCGCAATGCCGAAGTCGGTGAGCTTGATGGCGCGCGAGGCCGCGTCGCGCATGATGTTGCCGGGCTTGATGTCCCGGTGCACGACGCCCTTCTTGTGCGCGTAGTCCAGCGCCTTGGCCAGCTGCAGCGCCACCGTCACGGCCTCGCGCGGCGAGAGCTGGCGGCCCTGCGCGAGCTCATCCGAGAGCGTTGTGCCCGTCATCATCTCCATCGCCATGTAGGGGCGGCCGTCGATCTCGCCGACGTCGTGCACGATCACGATGTTGGGGTGCGACAGGCCACCGGCGGCACGCGCCTCGCGCAGAAAACGCACACGGCACTCGGCGTCTTCGCACAGGCTGGCATGCAGGAATTTCAGCGCGACATCGCGGCCGATGGAAGGGTCGTGTGCCTTGAACACCGAGGCCATGCCGCCGCGCCCGATGCGCTCACCCACGCGGTAGCGGCCCACGCTTTGGACCATGCCGTCGCGCTCGGACGTGGCGCCGGGCAAGGTGTTGGAGTCGGCATCGAGCGCAGGGGCGCCGGCATGGGCATCGGCACGTGGCGTGCCGTGGCCGCTCATCAGCATCGTGGGCTGGAAGGCGGAGTCGTCGGTGCCTGACAGGTGCACCGTCGCTTCGTTATCTACCGGCCCTGTGGGCGCATCACCTGTTGCCATGCCGCAGTCCCTCGTGCCCTCATTGTGAAGCCATGGCGATGATGTCGGCGCCGCGCCGCGAAGGCCAACCCTCGCAGGTGGGGGCGGCCACTTTGCCGTCAGCCAAACAGCCCCGGCGCGCGCGCCAGGTCGGCGTCGTCGTCGCTATAAAAACAGCTCGGGCAGACCGCGCGGTAGCGCTCGTTGCCACCGATCAGCACCTGCTCGCCATGGGTCACGCGGCGGCCCTCGGCGTCGATGCGCATGTTGATCGAGGCTTTGCGGCCGCAGGCGCAGATCGATTTCATCTCTTCCAGCTCGTCAGCCAGCGTCAAGAGTGCTGCCGAGCCCGGAAAGGCTTCGCCGCGAAAGTCGCTGCGCAGGCCCCAGCACAGCACCGGCACGCCGTCGACATGCGCCAGCCGGTGCAGCTGGCGCACCTGCTCGCGGCTGAGGAACTGCGCTTCGTCGATGAGCAGGCAGGCAACGTCGGCGTCGATGTGCTGGCGCGTGAACTCGGTCTGGGGGCCGAAGGTGGCCACGGGGCGGGTGAGCCCCAAGCGCGAGGCGACGACGCCTTGCCCGGTGCGGTCGTCCAGCGCGGCGGTGAACAAGAGCACGCGCATGCCCCGCTCTTCATAGTTGTTAGCAGCCTGCAAGAGCGCGGTGGACTTGCCGGCGTTCATGGCGGCGTAGCGGAAGTAGAGCTTGGCCATGATCGGTGCTAAATCTCAACCTTGGACCCCAGCTCAACGATGCGGTTGGTCGGCAGGTTCAAGAAGTCGGCCGCCGCCGAGGCGTTGCGGTGCATGCTGGCGAAGAGCTTCTCGCGCCACATCGCCATGCCGCCGCCGAAGGTGGGGGTGACGGTATCGCGGCTCAAGAAGTAGCTCGTTTCCATCTCGTCGATTTCGATGCCGCGGCCTTCAATCAGCTTCAAGGCTTCGGGCACGTCGGGCTCGTTCTTGAAGCCGAAGTGCAGCGTGACCTGCCAGCAGTCGTGGCCCAGGGTTTGCACTTCGCAGCGCTTGCCAAAGCCGATCCACGGCACCTCGTGGTGCCGTACCGTGACGAAGAGGTTTTGCTGGTGCAGCACCTTGTTGTGCTTGAGGTTGTGCAGCAGCGCAAAAGGCGTGACGCCGGCTTCGGCGCTGAGGAACACCGCCGTGCCGCTGACGCGCTGCGGCGGGCTGAGGAAGATCGACTCCAGGAACAGCGGCAGCTCGATCGAGTCGTCGCGCAAGCTCTGGGCCATCAGGTTGCGGCCCTGCTTCCAGGTGAACATCAAGAGGAACATGCCCGCGCCGATGAGCAGCGGGAACCAGCCGCCTTCAAGCACCTTCGCCGCGTTGGCCGCGAGGAAGACGATGTCGACTATGAAGAAGGCGCCGGTGGCCGCCAGGCACAGCGCCAGCGGCATCTTCCAGCCGTAGTAGATGACGAAGAACGTCATCACCGTGGTGATGGTCATGTCGATGGTGACGGCAATGCCGTACGCGGCGGCCAGGTTGCTGCTCGACTTGAAGAGCACCACGGCCAGCACGATGCCGATGTAGAGCGACCAGTTGACGAAGGGCACGTAGATCTGCCCGGTCTCGCGCACGGAGGTATGCAGCACACGCAGGCGCGGCACGTAGCCGAGTTGCATGGCCTGCTTGGTGACCGAAAACGCCGCCGTGATGAGCGCTTGTGAGGCGATGACGGTGGCCAACGTGGCCAGCCCGATGAGTGGGAACAGCGCCCATTCCGGGGCCATCTCGTAAAACGGGTTGCTGACCTTGGCCGGGTCGACCAGCAGCATCGCGCCCTGGCCAAAGTAGTTCAACACGAGTGCCGGCCACACAAACGCAAACCAGGCCAGGCGGATGGGTGTTTTGCCGAAGTGGCCGAGGTCGGCATACAGCGCCTCGGCCCCGGTGACGCACAGCACCACCGCGCCCAGCGCCATGAAGGCCACCATGGGTTGCCGCCACAGAAAGTGCAGCGCGTGAAAGGGCGATAAGGCGGCCAGCACGGCCGGGTGCTCGACGATGTGCACCACACCCAGCAAGGCCAGCACAAAAAACCACACCAGCGTGACGGGCCCGAAGAAGCGCCCGATGCCGGCGGTGCCGAAGCGCTGCGCAGCAAAGAGAGCGGTGAGCACCACCAACGTGACCGGCACCACGTACTGCGCCAGCGCGGGTGCGGCCACGCCCAGGCCTTCCACCGCCGAGAGCACAGAAATGGCCGGCGTGATGACGCCGTCGCCAAAGAAGATGGCCGTGCCGAAAATGCCCAGCGCGAGCAACCAGCGGCGTAACACGGGCTTGTCTTTCACCGCCTGCGAGGCGAGTGCGAGCATGGCGATCAAGCCACCTTCGCCGTGGTTGTCGGCGCGCAGGATCAGCGTCACGTACTTCAGGGACACCACCACCGTGAGCGTCCAGAACACCAGCGACAAGATGCCCAGGATGTTGTCCGGCGTGAGCGGCACGCGGTCGTGTGCGAAGACCTCTTTGAGCGCATAGAGCGGGCTCGTGCCGATGTCGCCATAGACGACGCCGATGGCCGCCAGCGTCAGGCCGGCCAAGGCTTTGGGGTCGGTGGGGCGGTCTGCAGCGCTCACGGCTGCACCTTTCTATCGCTCATGCGTCGGCTTCAGCCTCAGGGTCGGTGGCTTCGAGCTCGTAAGACGCCGCGAGCATGGCCAGGCGCGCGATCACGCCGTAGAGATAGAAACGATTCGGAGCACTGACGCCGGGCTTGACACCTGGCTGCGGGAGCTGGGTCGCGTCGGCAAACGCCAGTGGCACGTACAGCGAGCCCGGCGCGGCCAGGTTCTCGTCGACACCGCGCTCGGCATGCACACGGTAGAAGCCGCCAACCACATAGCGGTCGATCATGTAGACCACCGGCTCGGCCACGGCGTCGTTCACGCGCTCGTAGGTCGGCACACCTTCCTGGATGATGACTTCGCTGATGTCGGCGGTGGAGCCTTGCGCCGCCCGCACCACGGCCGGCAGCTCGCGCACCTGTGCTGCGTCACGCACCGTCATGAACCCCGCGCCGCTGGTGGCGTTGTCGGCCTTGACCACGACGAAGGGTTTCTCGCGAATGCCGTATTCCTTGTACTTGCGCCGCACCTTGGCCAGCAGCGCGTCGGCCGTGCTTTGCACGCAGTCCAGCCCGGCGGCGTCGTCCAGGTTCACCTCACCGCAGCGGCCGTACATGGGCGTGATCATCCAGGGGTCCATGCCCAGCAGCTTGGCGAACTTCTTGGCCACCTCTTCATAACTGTGGAAGTGCGTGGACTTGCGCCGCAGCGGCCAGCCCGCGTGCAGCGGCGGCAGCAGGTACTGCTGGTGCAGGTCGCGCAGGAGCTCGGGCGTGCCGGTCGACAAGTCGCCGTTGAGCAAGATGGTGCAGGGGTCGAACTCCTTCAGGCCCAGGCGGCCACGCGTGCGCACCACCGGCTCGATGAGCACGTCGCCGCCGTCGGGCAAGGCCAGGCGCAGAGGTTTCTTCAGCGTCGGATCGGCCGAACCCAGGCGCACGTTCAAGCCGGCCTGGGTGAAGATCTGCATCAGCCGCTGCACGCTGGTCAGGTAGAACGGGTCGGCGGTGCGCGGGCGCGGAATGATCAGCAGGTTGCGCGCTTCGGGGCAGATCTTCTCGATCGCCGCC
>JANOJR010000492.1:0-3016 GCA_031418855.1 Rubrivivax sp. | reverse complement strand
GAGCTTTGCGCCCGTGGTGCTGCTGGGCACGAGTGCCATGGCGCTGGTGGTGTCGAACAAAGTCGAAGCCAAGAACGTCAAGGAGTTCATCGACATGGCCAAGGCGCAGCCCGGCAAGCTCGACTACTCCACACCCGGCGCGGGCGGGCCCCAGCACCTGGCGATGGAGCTCTTCATGCAAGAAACCGGCACACAGCTGGTGCATGTGCCCTACAAGGGCTCGGCCGGTGCGCTGACGGATGTCATCGGTGGCCATGTGCAGGCCAGCGTGGCTTCATTGCAGACGGCCAGCAGTCTGGTTGCGGCTGGTCAGCTCAAGATGCTGGCGGTGATGAGTGACGAGCGCTCGGCGGCCTTCCCGAACGTGCCCACACTTAAAGAGTTAGGCCTGCCCGGCCTGGTGGTCGACACCTGGTACGGCGTGATGGCGCCTACGGGCACGCCGCCTGAGATCGTGGCCAAACTCAATGCCGAGCTCAACGCCTTACTGCGCTTGCCCGAGGTGCGCGAGGCCATTGCCAAACAAGGCGTGCTCAGCGCCGGCGGCCCACCCGAGCGCCTGGGCCAGCTGCTGGCGCGTGACATCCCGCGCTGGACCAAGGTGGTGGCCACGGCGCAGATCAAGACCGACTGACACGCAGGACGGCTCCTTCTCCCTTCAAGGGGGAAGGCTGGGATGGGGGTTCGGTGTTGGCGTTGCACAGGCACTCGACCCCCTCCCCAACCCTCCCCCTGCCAGGGGGAGGGAGCCACACGACACCCTCAACCAACGGACACCCCCATGAGCCTCAAAGAAGACCTCGTCATCGCCTCACGTACCTGCGCCGAGGCCGGTGTCATCGACGCCTACGGGCATGTCAGCGCGCGCTCTGAGAGCGACCCGCAGCGCTACTTCATGTCGCGCGCCGTAGCACCTGAGCTCATCGTCGAGGGCGACCTCATCGAGTACGACCTCGACAGCCGCCCGGTGCACGCCGGCAGCCCCGCCGGCTACAACGAGCGCTACATCCACGGCGAGATCTACAAGGTGCGCCCTGACGTGATGGCCATCGTGCACAACCACTCGCATTCGGTCGTGCCCTTCAGCTGCACGCCGTGCAAGCTGCGGCCGATCTTTCACATGTCGGCCTTCATCGGCCTGGGCGTACCCAACTGGGACATCCGCGACGCGATGGACGGCAGCGACATGCTGGTGCGCAACAGCGTGCTCGGCGCCTCACTCGCGGCCACGCTGGGCGCGCACCCCGCAGCACTGATGCGCGGCCATGGCTCGGTGGTGGTCGGCGCCAAGATCCAGATCGCCGTGGGCCGCACCATCTACCTCGACCACAACGCCAAGATGCAGTACCAGGCGATGATGATGATGGGCGGCAGCGACGAGCAGGTGGTCTACATGGACGACAGCGAGGTCGCCGCCAACGTGGTGTGGCAAGAGTACGTGCGCTCGTGGGACCTGTGGAAGACGAAGTGGCAGGCGCGGCTGGCGGTGGAGAAGACGAACCGCTGAGGCGGCCGCGAATCATCTTCAGCGCCGCCGCAAAGAGCGGCGTGGCGCCAAGCCGCTACGCCGCTGCGTCGATTGACTTCACAAGCAGGCGCCCGCAGGGCGCCGGCGCCTGAGGCCGCCGATCACGGCCAAGCCCACTGCCGCGATGGCCAGCGTCGCTGGCTCCGGCACCACAGCGACGCTGCCGTTTCGCGTGCGGAAGTCGCTGCCGGGGATGGCAGCGGTGGCGTAGCCGAACTCGCGGAATTGGGGATGGGTCGAGACGTTACCGATCGCGAAGAGGAAGTCCTGGGTACCGGGGGCGATGAGGGTCTGGGCCCCGTAGCCAATGGCCAGTACATCAATCCCCTTGAGGTAGGTCATCACCAGCGGCCCCCAGGTCCCGGGCAGGCTCAGTTCAAGCAGATCGATGTCGATCGTCGCGCCGTTGACGAACGCCCCGTCTGGCTGGTGGAAGAACTGGGCCGCGTTGTCGAAGCTGAAGTGCACGGCGCCGGTCACCGGGTCGTTCGGCGCACCGGCCGGGAAGCCGGATGCGATGAATCTCAGCGACCCGCTGACCGGGCTCGCCTGCGCGGGCAAACCGCCGACCATCAACGCGACGGCGATGGCGGCCTGGCCGATGTGGCGCATCGTTCGATGGCCGAATTCAAACTTGTCTTGCGGTTGCATACTGCGCCCTCTCTGATCGGATGATGGGAATGTCCGCGCCCCACCGAGCGCGGTGCCCCAGCTTCGTGCAACCCGGGCCTGTGCGTCCTTTGCGGCCGATGAAGGACTTCTGAATGATTTCTGAAGGTGCCACGGCGGCTGCCCAGCGCTACGAGTTTGGCGATTTCGTCCTCGAACGCTCGCAGATGCGCGTGCTGCAGCGCGACGGCGTCGAGCTCGCGCTCCCACCTCGGCTTTTCAATGCGCTGCTGCTCTTCGTGCAGCGGCCCGGCGAACTGCTCGACAAGGAGCTGCTCATGAGCTCGCTGTGGCCGGGGCTGGTGGTCGAGGAGAACAACCTCAACCAGGTGATCTCGGGGCTGCGCCGCGCCCTCGGTGACGACACCCAGGGCACGCAATTCATCCAGACCGTGCCGCGACGCGGCTATCGCTTTGTCGCGCCGGTCAGGACGCTGCCGGTACTGCCAGCCGAGCCGGTACCGGATCCCGGGTCCGGGTCCATGCCCGGCCCGGTCGTCACCGGCGGCCGGCGTCATTGGCTGCGTGCCGCGGGCGGCAGCGTCGCCATAGCCGCTATCGCCGGCGTCGGATGGTGGCAGTGGCGCGCTGGCGTGCCGGGCGCCGCGCCGCGCGCGGCCGGCACGACGCTGGCGGTCCTGCCCTTCAAGCCCCTGGCCGCCGACGGCCGCAACGATCTGCTCGAAGTCGGGATGGCCGACAGCCTGGCCGTGCGTCTGTCCACCGCACCGGGCCTGGTGGTGCGTTCGACCGGCTCGGTGCTGCGCTATGCCGGTCGGGGGCAGGACCCGTTGCGCGCCGCGCGCGAACTCGATGTCG
>JANOJR010000491.1:0-5672 GCA_031418855.1 Rubrivivax sp. | reverse complement strand
GGGCGCGGGGCGCATGAAGAAGTGGATGTTGCCCTGGCTGGTGGCCATGCCGGCGGAGACGCAGCTGGGCATGGTCTCGCTCATCCTCTCGGGCGCGCTGGAGCGCATTCCAAGTTCGCTGAAGATCTGTTTCGCCCACGGTGGTGGCTCGTTTGCGTACCTGCTGGGCCGCGTCGACAACGCCTGGCGCCACCGCGACATCGTGCGTGCAGACTGCCCGAACTTGCCGTCGAGTTATGCCCACCGCTTCCACGTCGACAGCGCTGTGTTTGACCGAGGCGCCTTGCGACTATTGTCCGAAGTGATGGGCGTCGATCGCATCATGCTGGGTTCGGACTACCCGTTCCCGCTAGGCGAGCAGCGCATCGGCAGCTTGATCCGCGAGGCCGGGCTTTTTGACGCCACACAGCAGGCGCAGATGCTGCGTGGCAACGCGCTGGCTTTCTTCGCTCTGTGAGCGCGCAGGCCATGTCGTGGCGTGAGCTCAGCGCCGCCGAGCGTGAGCGCGAGTACTCGCCCAGCTCGGCCATTGGCGGCGACTACCAACCCTTCTTGCGTGCGTACGCCGAGCGCAGCGCGATGGCGCGGGCGCGTAGGCCGCAGCAGCTGAACCAAGTTTTTGGCAGCAACGGCAAGCTGGTGTTAGACCTCTTCGTGCCGAGCGGCCTGGCCACGCCGCCACCCTTGCTGCTCTTCATCCACGGTGGCTACTGGCAGGAGCTGTCCAAAGAAGATTCGAGCTTCGCCGCTAACGACTGTGTGGAGCGTGGATTCGCGTTCGCCGCCGTGGACTACACGCTCGCACCGCAGGCCAGCGTGGCGCAGATGGTGGCCGAGTGCGATGAAGCGCTGACCTGGCTCGCGCACCAAGCGCCGCGACTGGGCTTCGACGGCCAGCGCATCGTGCTGGCCGGCAGTTCGGCCGGTGCGCACCTGGCAGCAATGTTGGCGCTGCAGACGCGCCAGCGGGTCGCCGCCGTCGTGCTGGTCTCGGGCATCTACGAGCTGGAGCCGCTGCTGGGCACCTGCATCAACGACGCGCTGAACTTGAGCCAAGACAGCGCGCACGCGCTCAGCCCCGCGTTGAAGTCGGTGCAAGGTTTTCCGCCCAGCATCGTCTGCTGGGGCGAGGTCGAGACGGCGGAGTTCAAACGCCAGAGCCGCGACTTCGCGGCGCAGTTGCAAGCCGCTGCGGCGCCGGTGCAAAGCTTCGAAGTGCCGGGCCGCAACCACTTCGATGTCATCCTTGATCTGGCCGACATCAAGACCCCACTCGGCCAACACGTTGTGGCGCTGATGCGCTCGATCTGAGGACTCGCCATGCCGCGCTACAAGCCCATCATCCCGCTCATCGTCGACCCCGCAGGCGTCAACGCCAGCGCCGCGCCGCGCCCCTTGCCCATCACCACCGATGCCAGCCGCGCGACCACCGCGCAGGCCACCGGCGGCACGCCGCTGGTGGACTTTGCGGGCACCAGCAACCCGTATGTCGACTACCAGAGCATCGATCTGCTGCTGTCGCTGCAACACCCGCGCAGCCAGGGTTACGACGAGATGTGTTTTTTCGTCATGGGGCAGGTCAAAGAGCTGCTCTTCAAGGCACTGCACTTCGAGCTCTACAACGCGGCGGCGCAAATCCGCGCCGATGAGGTTGAGAACGCGCTGGACATCCTGGTGCGCGCCAAGGCCATGTGCGAGTACATCGGCCGCTCGTGGGATGTGCTCTCGACCATCAGCCCCGAGGGCTTCAACCAGTTCCGTGACACGCTGGGCACGGCCTCGGGCCAGCTCTCGTTCATGTACCGCCATGTCGAGTTCATCTTGGGCAACAAGACCGCCCGCCTGGCCAGTGCCTTTCGCAACATGCCGCATGTGTGGCCGGCGATGGAGTTGGCGCTAAATTCACCGAGTTTGTATGACGACGTCATCGCGCTGCTGGCACGCCAGGGCCTCGCGATTGACGACGCGGCGCTCAAGCGCGACTGGTCGCTAACGTACCAAGTAAATGCATCCGTCGAACACGCCTGGTTCACGGTCTACAGCGACGCGTCGCCGGCGAACAAGCTCTACCGCCTGGGTGAATCGCTCACTGCGCTGGCCGACCAGATGAGCCAGTACCGCTGGCGCCACTTCGTCTCGGTGCAACGCATCATCGGCTTGAAGCCCGGCACCGGCGGCTCGGCCGGTGTGGGCTGGCTGCAGCAGGTCACCGAGCATCGTTTCTTCCCGGAGCTGTGGTCAATCCGCACGCGCTTCTGACATCTAAGTCCTGACACCTAACATTTAAGCCAATGGCACAAGACAAATTCCTCCTCGCCGGCGTCATGGGCTGGCCCGTGATGCATTCACGCTCGCCGCTGATCCACAACCACTGGTTCGACAAGCACGCGCTGCTTGGGCGTTATGTGCCGCTGGCCATCAAGCCCGAAGGTCTGGAAGCGGCGCTGCGCGCGCTGCCGGCACTGGGGTTTGCCGGCTGCAACGTGACGATCCCGCACAAACAAGAAGCCATGCGCATCGTTGACGAGTTGCACGATTCCGCGCGTGCCATGGGGGCGGTGAGTTGCGTGACGGTACGCGCCGACGGCAGCCTGCTGGGCAGTAACAACGACGCTTACGGCTTCATGCGCAACCTGCAATCGCAACAACCGCAGTGGCGCGCCGACGCGGGGCCGGTGGTGGTCATCGGCGCAGGCGGCGGCGCGCGTGCGGTGGTCTGGGGCCTGGTGCAGGCCGGCGTGCACGAAGTGCGCCTGGTCAACCGCAACCCGACGCGTGCGCAAGAGGTGGCGGCGGCGATGGGGCCGGCTGTGGTGGCGCATGTCTGGGCGCGGCGCCACGAGGTTTTGGCCGGCGCGACGCTGGTCGTCAACACCACCAGCCAGGGCATGGTCGGGCAGGGCGTGCTCGACATCGACCTGGCGCAGTTGCCCGCCACGGCGATTGCGGCCGACATCGTCTACATCCCCTTGCTCACACCCTTCCTGGCCGCCGCAAAAGCGCGTGGCAACGCAACGGTGGACGGCTTGGGCATGCTCTTGCAGCAAGGGCCGCTGGCGTGGAAAGCTTGGTTTGGGATTGAGCCCGAAGTCACCACAGAGCTGCGCGCGTTGGTGGAGGCGAGCCTCTAGCTCGCACGGCCCCTCCCCCTTGCAGAGGAGCTGGGGTGGGAGTGCCGAGCCACCCTTCCAGGTTGAGCGCTGCACCGGTCACGTCGGTACGGGTGTCGCTCATCGTGGGCCACCTTTGACCTCCAGCCGGGCGAAGCTTGCTGCGGTGCCAGCTCGCTGTGTGAGGGCAAGTGCGGTTTCCCACTGCGCCTCTAGTCGGGTGATGCGTCGGTCGTGCTCTCTGAGTTCGCGCGCGACTTCTTTGACGGTTTCGCCCGCGCGCTTGACGTCGTCAGCGAGTTTCAAGGCCTCGCGGATGGCGGCGATGGCGTCGGTCAATACGCTCATGCGGCCACCTTGGTCCGGCCTGAGCCCGTCGCCTTGCCGGGCGCTTTGGTGGCGGTCTTGGTGGCAGCCTTGGTGAGCTTGGCTGCGCTTTGGGCTTGTGTACCTGGCCCGCGCTGGGCGCGTAGTTCAGCGAGCACGTTCTGGGCCTCAGCGAGGCCATCGCGCAAGCTCCTCTTGGCTTGGCTGACTGCCGTGCGCAGCTCTGCGGTGAGTGCGCTGAGCACGACGTCGTCATCGCTGGGTCGTGGCTCGCACCGGGAGCGCACCAGTTCGGCCACGCTGACGTTCTCGCGTGCGGCTTCGGTGCCCAGGAAGGCTTTGAACTCGGGGCTTGTCAGCAGGGTGACGCGTTCGGTTTTCATCTGGGGTCCGGGTGGCGGGGTGGCGCATTGGGTGAACATGACTATGTGCATGTTCATGGTAATGTTTGAAGCCTACCCCGTCAAGACAGATGATTGCACCGACGGCCACACCCAAGGCCCGGCCTTCCCCCGTTGCAGGGGGGGAAGGGGCCATGCAGACTCACCCCAGCTTCGCGTGAAAGTGATCCCACGCGCGCTGAAAAAGCGCCGGGGACCACAGCTTCTCGCGGCATAACGCCAGCTCGTGTGCATTGAACGCATAGGGCTTGCCGATCTGCATCGCCATGTACTGGCGGTAGGCGTTTTCTTCCATGTAATTCGCCAGCACAAAGGCTTCGACGATGCTGGCACCCACTGTCACCGCGCCGTGCGACTTCATCATCGCTGCGGGCCTGTCGCCCAGCGTCGCGGCCAGGCGGTCGGCCATGACGCGGTTGTTGATCGAGTTGGGCGAGTCCAAGAGCGGCACCGGGTAGACGAGTGAGCCTTGTGCGTACACGGGCTCGTAGGCGTGGCCCGTCATGCTCAGAAACGTCGACCACTTCGGGTGCGCATGCACCACAGCCTTCACGTCCGGCCGTGCGCGGTAGATGCCCGCGTGCAGGTGGAATTCCAGTGGCGGCTTGCCAGCACCTTCCACCACCTCGCCTTCCAGGGTGATGGTGCAGATGTCGGCCACCGTGAGCCGGCTGCGCTGACATGAGCCGATGTTGATGAGCATCTGGCCGCCATCCAGCAGCATGCTGGCGTGGCCGTTGTAGTCAATGATGTCGGCGCTCTCCAGCATGCGGATGCAGGCTACGAGTTGTTGTTTCTGCTCAAGGTGCGTGGTCATGATCTCGTCAGTTCAGATTAAAAGTTATTACCAGCCAACTTGCGCGCGCAGCTGGCTGCGCCACAGGTCCCAGGCGCGCTGGCCCGCGCCCTGGTTGACTTCATCGGCGAGCACGCCTTCCTCAGCGTCCAGCCCCGCCAGCGGCTCGCCCGCCGCCAGCGCCACAGCCCAGTGCTGGATGCGCGCGTTGACCTCGGTGTAGACCGCGCGAAAGACGGCCACCTGCAAGCTCGGCCCGCAGGCCACGCTGCCATGCGCGCGCATCAGCACCACGTCGCGCGGGCCCAGTGTCTCGGCCAGCGCTTCACCCTTGTCGTTTGTGCCCACCAGCATGTCGGTGGCGCCGAACTTGTCGCGGATGTCGAAGACGGGCACGCCTTGGGCCAGAAAGGCGGCGTTGTGGAACATCGCGCCCATCTTCGCGCGCACCAGGCCGAAGGGCACGACCGAGGGCGAATGGCTGTGCACGACCGACATCACGTCCGGCCGCGCCTTGTAGATCTCGCCGTGGATGAAGCGCTCCAGAAAGCTCTTGCGGCCTTCGGCGTTGACTGGCTGGCTGTCGAGGTCGTACTCCATGATGTCGTCGGCCGTGACCAGCGCCGGTGCCAGCGCGCGCGCCATCCAATAACGCCCAGGTGACGCGGGCTCGCGCATCGAGACATGGCCGAAGCCGTCGACCACACCTTGCGCGGCAAGGATGCGGCTGGCGGCGGCCAGGTCGGCCAGGGCTGCGGCGTCCATCAAATCACCACGCTGGTCATGATGCCCTTGGGGAAGATCTCTTCCGGCGTGAACTGGCGGTGTGCGATGCCCTGCTGGTGCGTGTACAGCGCCATCAGCTCCCAGGTGGCGCGGTTGGCTTCGATGCCGTAAGGGAAAGGGTCGCCGCCAAAGCGGTCGCGCATTTTTCGCGCGTAGCTCGTCAGCCAGGCCAGCGGGTAGCGCGAGACGGCGGGGTCGAGCAGCCGCTCGATGCTGCGCCGTTTGGATTCTTCAAACGCGTTGAGCAGGTTG
>JANOJR010000490.1:0-4305 GCA_031418855.1 Rubrivivax sp. | reverse complement strand
GCTTGAATTCGATGCGGACTTTGAGTGCGTCCATGTTGCGCTGCCACTGCTCGATGAGTTGGCGGCTTTGCTGGTCGGGCTGCGTCGCGTACTCCAGGCGCAGCGGTTTGCCGTCGGGCAGGTCGCGCCAGCCGTCACCGTTTTTGTCGACGTAGCCGTGCATGTCCAAAAGCGCTTTGGCACGCGGCAAGTCAAAGGTGCTCATCTCGCTCTTGAAGTCCTTGTCGTAGCCGTAGGTGCCGGGGCCGATGACGCCTTGCGAGGGGATGGCCTGGCTGCGCCGCACGAGGCGGATTTCGCGCTCGCCGTCCACCGCCAGTGCGATGGCGCGGCGCAGGGCGATCTTGCCCGGCTCATAACCGCCCACCACCGGGTTCTCCATCGCGAAGTAGCTCATCGAGAGGTCGGCACGCGGGTAGCGCTGCATGCGGATGTCGCGCTTTTTCAGGTTCGGCGCAATTTGGTTGTTGGGTGCGGCCGACTGGATGAAGTCGTTGGGCACCTGTTCAATGAAGTCGTTCTCGTGGTTCAGGAAGGACAGCCAGCGCGGCTGGTTTTCTTCGATGATGGAGATCACCACGCGGTCCACCAGCGGCAGCTTCTTGCCTTGCAATGCGCGTACTTCGGCCGCTAGTGTTTCGTCCCAAGTCGGCGGCGTCTCGTTGTAGAGCTCTTCGCGGTAGTTGGGGTTGCGCTCAAGCACGATGCGCGAGCTGCGCTTCCACTGCACTAACTTGAACGCGCCTGTGCCCACGGGGTGTTCGCCGATCTTGTCGCCGTAGGCTTCGACCACTTCGCGCGCCATCGCGCCGATCACTGCCGAATACGTCAGCATCTCGGTCATGCGCGGCTGTGGGTCGGCCGTCTTGATCTGCAAGGTGTAGCGGTCGAGTGCACGCACGCCTTCGACTTCGCGGTCGTAGTCGAAAGGCTTCTTCGCCGCAGCGAGCTCCTTGCGCAGCTCGGTCAGGCCCAGCAGCTTGACGGACTCCAGCAAGTACAGGCGACCGCTTTTCCAGCGTGGGTCGTAGTGGCGCTTGATCGAATAAACGTAGTCGGCGGCAGTGAGCTCTCGCTTGACGCCTTTGAACGCAGGGTCATCGGCGAAGTAAATGCCCGGCTTGATGCGGATGGTCGTGGTGCGAAAGTCGGCCGAGACCTCGGGCATGGCCGCCGCCGTCTTCGGCCGGGGTGTGGTGGGGTTGGCGATGTAGTTGTTTTCGAGCGGCGCTTCGAAGATGTTGCCCAGAACCGTGCTGGAGTACAGGTCGGTGGTCTGCGCCGGGTCAAACGTCGTCTCGGCGACGGGGAAGGCGTAGCGCAGCGTCTTCAGCGCCGGCGACTGCGCTTGTGCAGGGCTTTGCAAACTCGCACCAAAGACCAGTGCCGCGATGAGCGTGAAAACGAATCGGTTCATGTGCGCAGCCAGCGTGAAAGGCGGCGAGTCTAGACCGCAGGGCACCCACTGCGCATCGGCAAAAGACCTTGGCTGCCAGGGTCTGTGCCCCGGGGGAAACCACGCCGTGGTCGGCGCACCTCGGACCCTAAACTCGCGCCTTCTTTGGCGAGCGGTACCCCACTCATGACTGCCTATCTGATCAGACGCCTGTGGCAGATGATCCCCACGCTGGCCGGTGTCATCCTGCTGGTGTTCTCGCTTTTCAAGTTCTTCGGCGGCGACCCGGCCGAGATCCTGGGTGGCTTGAACGCCACGCCCGAACAGGTCGACGCCATCCGCCAGCAGCTCGGGCTGAACGAGCCCTGGTTCGTGCAGCTCTGGATCTTCGTCAAGCAGATTGCCACCTTCGACTGGGGCAAAAGCTGGGCCACCAATGAGTCGGTGGCCAACCTCTTCGCCACGCGCTTGCCGGCCACGTTGACGGTGATGCTGCCCATCCTCGTGCTCGACACCATCATCGCGCTGCCCTTGGCGATGTGGGTGGCCTACCGCCGCGGCTCGCTCACCGACCGCGCCATGATGGTCGTCACCACGGTGGCGCTGTCGATCAGCTTCCTGGTCTACGTCATCGTCGGCCAATACGTCTTTGGCTTCCAGCTCGGCTGGTTCCCGGTGCAGGGCTGGAGCGATTCGTTCTTCACCAACATCATCACTTACGCGCCGCTGCCCATCCTGCTGGCGGTGATGGTCGGCGTGGCGCCGCAAATGCGCCTGTACCGTAGCTTTTTGCTCGATGAACTCGGGCAAGACTACGTGCGCACCGCGCGCGCCAAAGGCATGACGGAACGCGTGGTGCTCTTCAAGCATGTGCTGCGCAACGCCATGATTCCGATCCTGACGAACATCGGCCTGGCGCTGCCGGGCATCTTTGTCGGCTCCTTCCTGATCGAGGTCTTTTTCTCGATCCCCGGCCTGGGCCGCGAGGTGCTCTTGGCGGTGAACCGCAGTGACTACCCCGTCATCCAGGCGGTGACGATTTACCTGGCCGTCATCACCATGAGCATTAACTTGGCTACCGACATCATGTACAAGTTGGTCGACCCGCGCGTGGTGCTGAAATGAGCGCCGTCATGACACCCGCCATGCCCGAGCCTGGCGACGCGCAGCAGAAGAGCGAAGGCGTGTGGCACGCCGCTTGGCGGCGCTTCACGGGCGACCGCGTGGGCTTCTGGTCGCTGCTCATCGTGGCGTGTTTTCTGGTGGTCATCCTGCTCTCGTTCTTCGGCATGGTGGCGCGTGACTGGCAAAAGGAAGTCGGCGTGCCCAACGCGCCGCCCACGCTCGTCGGCGCGGGTGCAGCGCAGTCGAACACTGCCATCGAGGTGCCCAAGGGCCCCAATGTCGACCTCTCGGACATCGACCCGCTGGCGCCGCGCTACAAGGAATGGGAAGAGCGCGCCAAGAAGTTCGCCACGGAAGAAACGCCGAAGGCCACGACGCTGCCGCTGGGCGGCGACCGCCTGGGCCGCGACGTGCTGGACAAAGCCATCAAGGGCACGCAGGTGTCGGTCTTCGTCGGTGTGCTCGCGGCAGTGTTCGCCACGCTCATCGGCACCCTGCTTGGCGCGGTGGCGGGCTTCTTCGGCGGCAAGGTCGGCGACTTTCTGGAGTGGCTGTACAACGTCATCGAGGCCATCCCCAACATCCTGCTCATCTTCGCCATCGCCGCTGCGCTGAACCAGCGCGGTGTCACCAACGTCGTGCTGATCCTGGGCCTGACGGGCTGGGCCGGCATGTACCGCCAGGTGCGCGCGGAGTTCATCAAACATTCGAGCCGCGAGTACGTGCGTGCGGCGGAGGCCATCGGCGCGTCGCATGCCAGCCGCATGTTCCGTCACATCCTCCCGAACGTTAGCCATGTCGTGCTGGTGCGCATGTCGCTCCTGGTGGTGGGCTTCATCAAGGCCGAGGTGATCTTGTCGTACCTGGGCCTGGGCGTACCGGTGGATCAGGTCAGCTGGGGCACGATGCTGGCCGAAGCGCAAAGCGAGTTGATCCTCGGCCACTGGTGGCAGCTGGTGGCGGCGACGGTCTTCATGGCGGTCTTTGTCACCGCGTTTTCTTTGATGGCCGACGCGCTGCGTGATGCGCTGGACCCGAAGCTGCGGGGCTTGGAGTGAGCATGTTGCTATCCATCCAAGACCTGCGCGTTGCCTTCCGTATGGGCCGCGGTGAACGCGCCGATGCCGTCAAGGGCGTCAGCTTCGACATCCCCGAGAACACCACCGTGGCACTCGTCGGCGAGTCGGGTTCGGGCAAGAGCGTCACCGCGATGTCGATCCTCAACCTGCTGCCGGATAACGCTGAACGGCAGGGGCGGATTTTGTGGCAGGGGCGTGACCTCTTGCAGGCCACCTTGAAAGAGCTGCAAGCGCTGCGTGGCAAGGACATCGCCTGCGTTTTTCAAGACCCGATGGGCTCACTCAACCCCGTGTTCAGCGTCGGCCAGCAGCTCATCGAGCCTTTGGTCAAACACATGGGCATGGGGCGGCGCGCGGCGATGGCGCGTGCCGAAGCGCTGCTGCATGAAGTCGGCATCCCCGAGCCGAAGCGACGGCTCGACTCTTATCCGCACGAGATGTCCGGCGGCCAGCAGCAGCGCGTGATGATCGCCATGGCGCTCTCGTGCGAGCCCAAGCTCTTGATTGCCGACGAGCCCACCACCGCGCTGGACGTGACCATCCAGCGCCAGATCCTGGAGCTCTTGGGCAAGCTCAAAACCAGCCACCGCATGAGCGTGCTCTTCATCAGCCACGACCTCGGCCTGGTGGGCGAGATCGCCGACCGCGTGGTCGTCATGCGCCACGGCATCGTGCGTGAGCAAAACGACGTGGCCGGAATTTTTT
>JANOJR010000489.1:0-6727 GCA_031418855.1 Rubrivivax sp. | reverse complement strand
AAGTGCGGCTCGCACACCGCGCGGATGGCGCCCTCTAACGCGTCGACGCGCGTGTCGGCGGGCACCCAGCCTGATTCCACATGCAGCTCGGCCACACGCTTGTAGTCGCGGCGGAAGAAGGCGATGAAGTTGTGCGCGAGGTAGTCTTTGTCGAACTCGGTCAGGGTGCCGATGATCCCGAAGTCGAGCGCGATATAACGCCCAAAGGTAGCGGGGTCCAGGCTCACCTGGATGTTGCCCGGGTGCATGTCGGCGTGGAAGAAGCCGTCGCGAAAAACTTGCGTGAAGAAGATCGTCACCCCGTCGCGCGCCAGCTTCTTGATGTCCACCCCCGCCGCGCGGATGCGCTCGAACTGGTTGATCGGCACGCCGTGCATACGCTCCATCACCAGCACCGTGGGGGTGCACAGCGGCCACACCATTTCGGGCACCAGCACGAGGTTCAGCCCCGCCATGTTGCGCCGCAGTTGCGCGGCGTTGGCGGCTTCGCGCACGAGGTCGAGCTCGTCGTGCAGGTAGCCGTCAAATTCAGCCACCACCTCGCGCGGCTTGAGCCGCTTGCCGTCGGACGACAAGCGCTCGACCCAGCGCGCTAGCGTGTGCAGCAGCTGCAGGTCGTCTTCAATCACTTCGAGCATGCCCGGGCGCAGCACCTTCACCGCCACCTCGCGGCCCGACTTCATGGTGGCGAAATGCACCTGCGCGATCGACGCACTGGCGACGGGCTCGGCCTCGAAACTGGCGAAGACTTCGTCTGTCTTCTTGCCGTAAGCCTTTTCCACCAGTGCCTTGGCCACGGCGGCCGGAAACGGCGGCACGCGGTCTTGCAGCCGGGCCAACTCGTCGGCGATGTCCAGTGGCAGCAGGTCGCGCCGCGTTGAGAGCACTTGGCCGAACTTCACGAAGATGGGACCGAGCCGCTCCAGGCCACGGCGCAAGCGCACGCCACGCGGCTCATTCAGCCGGCGGCCCAGCGTGACCAGTCGCACCAGCGCGCGCACCCAGCGCTGGCGAAAGCCCGACAGCGCCACCTCGTCCAGCCCGAAGCGCAGGACGGTGACGATGATGAAGATCAGCCGCGCGAACTGCCTCATGGCGGCGGCTTGCCGCCTGCAGCCCGGCTCAGCGCCGACAAGGCGCTGCGCGCCGCGGCGGCCAAGGCCTGCAACACCTGGCTCAGGCCTTGCGCCACCGTGGCCGGGAACACGCGCTCCAGGTCGCTGGCGACGTCCCAGCGCAGGTTTTGCATCAGCCATGCAACGTCGGCAGCGAGTGCAGCGTCGCCGTCGACCATGGCCTCGGGTGCAGCGCCGGCCAGGGCTTGCGACACCAGCTTGTCGGGCCGGCTGCCATCCAGGCGCAGGGTCAAATCGGCGGCGTCGGCAGCCATGCCGCGCCACTCCAAGAGCCCGGCTGGGGTGATGAGCCACGACATCGGCGGCGCGGGCGGCAACCAGGCCGGTACATCGCTCCAAAGCACGCGCAAGGACTTGCCGGCATGGGGCAACAAACGCGCGGTGGCCACCGGCTCGCTGGCCAGCACATGGTTGGCAAGCAGGGTCACACGCGACATCACCGACGGCGCGAACAAGCCTTGCAATGTGGCGGAGAGCTGAGTCAAAGCGTGAAGCATTTTGCGATTGTAGGCAGCGCCCTTTGGCACACGGCTTATCGAGGCATGCCAAGTCTGGGCTTCGCACAGAATCCTGCGCTCGCCTGTACGGCGCGCCATCACGGCCCCACACGAAACCAAGGTTCATGCCGACTATCCTGCTCACCGGCGCCACCGGCTACATCGCCTCGCACACCTGGCTGGCGCTGCAAGCGGCGGGCTTTGCGGTCATCGGCGTCGATGACTTCTCCAACAGCTCGCCCATGGTTCTCGACCGCCTGGCCCAGCTCAGCGGCCAGCCACCGCGCTTCGAGCGCGCAGATGTGTGTGACCACGCTGCCATGCACGCCCTCTTCGAGCGCGAGCGCATTGACGGCGTGGTGCACTTTGCGGCGGCCAAAGCGGTGGGCGAGTCAGTAGTCAAGCCTTTGCACTACTACGCCAACAACGTCGGCGGCCTGCTCAGCGTGTGCCAGGCGATGCAAGCGCATGGCTGCAAGCGCTTCATCTTCAGCTCCAGCGCCACCGTGTATGGCGACCCCAACACGCTGCCGATTCTTGAGGGCGCCGAGCTCAGCGCGACCAATCCTTATGGCCAAACCAAACTCATTGGCGAGACTATTCTGCGCGACCTGGGCGTGGCCGACACCGCGTGGCAGACCGGTTGCCTGCGCTACTTCAACCCCGTGGGCGCCCATGAAAGCGGCCTCATCGGCGAAGACCCGCGCGGCACGCCGAACAACCTGATGCCCTTCGTCGCGCAAGTCGCCGTGGGCCGGCGTGCCGAGTTGGCTGTGTACGGCAATGACTACGCCACAAGCGACGGCACCGGCGTGCGCGACTACCTCCACGTCAGCGACCTGGCCCTGGGCCATGTTGCCGCCCTGCGCCGGCTCTTCGACGCAAAGGGCTCCTTCACCGTCAACCTGGGCACCGGGCGCGGCCACAGCGTGCTGGAGGTGGTCCAGGCCTTTGCGAAGGCCAGTGGCCGTGAGATCCCCTACCGCGTGATGCCACGCCGCCCTGGTGACGTAGCCGCCTGCTGGGCCGACGTGCGCTTGGCGCGCGAACTGCTCGGCTGGTCGGCCACCCTTGATCTGGCGCGTATGTGCGAGGACAGCTGGCGTTGGCAACAGAAAAACCCTGAAGGATTCATTGCATGAACATCACTGTTCAACCCGTGGTCATGGCCGGCGGCTCGGGTACGCGGCTGTGGCCGCTGTCGCGTGCCGCCTACCCCAAGCAGTTCCTCGTGCTCTCGGGCACCACCAGCCTATTTCAGCAGGCCACCGCGCGCCTGCTGTCGCTGGCAACGCCCGGCATCGACGTCGTCCAACCCACCATCGTGGGCAACGAAGAGCACCGCTTTCTGGTGCTTGACCAGCTGCGCGCCTTGCAGGTCGAGCCCGCCGCCGTGCTGCTCGAACCCATGGGTCGTAACACCGCACCTGCACTGACACTGGCCGCGCTGCAAGCGATGGAAGGCGGGGCCGACCCGGTGCTCGTGGTGAACCCCGCCGACCAGACGGTGATCGACGACGAAGCCTTCGTCACCGCCGTGCGCCGCGCCGTGCACGTGGCCGCAGGTGGTGCCATCGCCATCCTGGGGGTGCGGCCCGACCGGCCCGAAACCGGCTACGGCTACATCCACAGCAGCGAGGCTGCTAACGGCGAACGTGTGGTGCAGGCCTTCGTTGAAAAGCCCGACCTCGCCACCGCGCAGCAGTACCTCGCCGCCGGCACGCACGCCTGGAACGCCGGCATGTTCGTGCTCAAGGCCTCGGTGTGGATGGCCGCCCTTGAGCGCTTTCGCCCCGACATCGCCACGACCTGCCGCGCGGCGTTTGCCGCGCGCGCGATCGACGCCAGCTTCGTGCGCCCGGGCAAGGCCGAGTTCGCGCTCGTGCCCGCCGAATCGGTGGACTACGCGGTGATGGAAAAGTGCCCCGGCAGCGGCATCGACATCCGCATGATCGAGCTCGATGCTGGCTGGAACGACCTGGGCGCCTGGGAAGCCGTGTGGCAGGTGGCGGCGAAAGACGTTGATGGCAACGCCAGCACAGGCGACGCCATCGTCAGCGACTGCACCAACACCCTCGTGCATGCCACCAGCCGCCTAGTGAGCGTGGTGGGCTTGAGCAACGTGGTGGTGGTCGAGACCAGCGACGCCGTGCTCGTCACCGACCGCGCACGCAGCCAGGAAGTGAAGAAGATCGTGACGCAGCTGGAGCGCCAGAAACGCGGCCAACAAACCCTGCACCGCAAGGTGCACCGGCCCTGGGGCTGGTACGACAGCATCGACGCCGGCCCGGGATTCCAGGTCAAACGCATCATGGTCAAGCCGGGTGCGAGCTTGAGCCTGCAAATGCACCACCACCGCGCGGAGCATTGGATCGTCGTCACGGGCACCGCCGAGGTCACCAACGGCGATCAAGTGATCCTGCTCAGCATCAACCAGAGTACCTACATCCCGCTCGGCCAAACGCACCGCTTGGCCAACCCGGGCAAGGTGCCGCTGGAGATCATTGAGGTGCAATCGGGCAGCTACCTCGGCGAAGACGATATCGTCCGCTTTCAAGACACCTACGGCAGAACATGACCATCCTCATCACCGGCGGCGCCGGCTTCATTGGCAGCAACTTCGTGCTTGACTGGCTGGCGCAGAGCGACGAGCGCGTAGTCAACCTTGACGCGCTGACCTACGCCGGCAACCTGGAAAACCTGAAGTCGCTGGCGGGCGACGCGCGCCACGTCTTCGTCAAAGGCGACATTGGTGATCGCGCCCTGCTCGACGCGCTGCTGGCCGAGCACCAGCCGCGCGCCGTGCTGCACTTTGCGGCCGAAAGCCATGTCGACCGCAGCATCCTCGGGCCCGCGGCCTTCATCAAGACTAACGTCGAAGGTACGTTCACATTGCTCGAAGCCGTGCGCACTTATTGGATGGCGCTGGAGGCTGAGCCCAAACGCGCCTTTCGCTTCGGCCATGTCAGCACCGACGAGGTTTACGGCAGCCTGGCACCCGATGCGCCAGCGTTCACGGAAAGCCACGCGTTCGAGCCCAACAGCCCCTACTCGGCGACCAAAGCCGCGAGCGACCACCTCGTGCGCGCCTGGCATCACACCTATGGCCTGCCCGTCGTGACCACGAATTGCAGCAACAACTACGGGCCCTATCACTTCCCCGAGAAACTCATCCCTTTGATGATCGTCAACGCCCTGGCGGGCAAGAAGCTGCCGATTTACGGCGACGGCATGCAGGTGCGCGACTGGCTCTATGTGCGCGACCACTGCAGCGCCATCCGCGCGGTGCTGGCCGGTGGCCGCGTCGGCGAGACCTACAACGTGGGCGGCTGGAACGAGAAGCCCAACCGCGAGATCGTGCACACCGTCTGCGCCTTGCTTGACGAGCTGCGGCCCGACCCTGCCGGCCCCTACACCCGGCTCATCAGCTTCGTGACCGACCGCCCCGGCCACGACCGCCGCTACGCCATCGACGCACGCAAGATCGAACGCGAACTCGGCTGGCGCCCGGCCGAGACCTTCGAGAGCGGCATCCGCAAAACAGTGGACTGGTATCTGCATCACAGCGACTGGGTGGCCTCGGTGCAAAGCGGCAACTACCGGCAATGGGTCGACGCCAACTACGCACAACGCCAGGCTTCTGAAAGCGCTGCATGAGGATTCTTTTGTTGGGCAAGAACGGCCAGGTCGGCTGGGAGTTGCAGCGCGCATTGGCGCCGCTGGGTGAGCTCACCGCGCTGGACTTCGACACGCCCGGCCCCTGGCGCGCCGACTTCACCCAGCCCGAGTCTCTAACGCCGATGTTGTTGGCACTCAAGCCGCAGCTCATCGTCAATGCCGCGGCCCACACGGCGGTGGACAAAGCCGAGGCCGAGCCGCACATCGCGCAAACCATCAACGCCACCGCCGTGGGTGTGCTGGCGCGCCACGCGGCTGCGACCCAAGCGCTGCTGCTGCACTACAGCACCGACTATGTTTTCGACGGCAGCGGCGACACACCACGCGAGGAAGACGCCACGACGGGCCCGCTGTCGGTATACGGCCGCACCAAGCTTGAAGGCGAGGACTTGATCCGCGCCAGCGGCTGCGCCCACCTCATCCTGCGCACGAGCTGGGTCTACGCCGCGCGTGGTGGCAACTTCGCACGCACCATGCTGAAGATCGCGGGCGAGCGCGACAGCTTGAACGTCATCGACGACCAAATCGGCGCGCCCACCGGCGCCGAGCTGCTGGCGGACATCAGCGCACATGTGCTGCTCCGCACGCTCAGCACGCCGGCTCTGGCCGGCAGCTACCACGTCGTGGCCGACGGCCAGACCAGCTGGTTTGGCTACGCACAGCACGTCATCGAATGGGCGCGCGCACACGGCCACCCGGTGAAGGTGGCGGCCACGGCGATCAAACCCGTGCTCACCAGCGCCTTCCCCACGCCGGCCAAGCGCCCGCTGAATTCACGGCTTTCCACGCGCAAGCTGCGCGAAACTTTCGGCCTGCACCCGGCGCCATGGCAGGCGGGTGTAGAGCGCATGCTGGCCGAAGTGCTGTTGCGCTAACGTTTAAAAGGATCTGACCACCCATGCATCGCAAAGGCATCATCCTCGCCGGCGGCTCCGGCACCCGGCTGCACCCGGCCACCTTGGCAGTAAGCAAACAACTGCTGCCGGTGTACGACAAGCCGATGGTCTATTACCCGCTCTCCACGCTGATGCTCGCGGGCATGCGCGAGGTGCTGATCATCAGCACGCCGCAAGACACGCCGCGCTTTCAGGCACTCTTGGGCGACGGCAGCCGCTGGGGCATGAACCTGTCGTACTGCGTGCAGCCAAGCCCCGACGGGCTGGCGCAAGCCTTCATCTTGGGGCGCAGCTTTGTCGGCCAGCACCCCAGCGCGCTGGTGCTGGGCGACAACATCTTCTACGGCCACGACTTCGTGCACCTGCTCAGCGACGCCGATGCCAAGACCGCGGGCGCGACGGTGTTCGCCTATCACGTCCACGACCCGGAGCGCTATGGCGTGGTGGCGTTCGACGCAAATGGCAAGGCCAGCAGCATCGAAGAGAAGCCGACCAAGCCCAAGAGCAGCTACGCGGTGAC